>DAIOWE010000082.1:0-11219 GCA_036758605.1 Pseudomonadota bacterium
ATCAAACAGCGCATCGCCTTTTACGCCTCCACCCCCGCCTATCGCGGCGTGCTGGAAACCCATGGCTGGGGCAAGTTGCAACCGCAATTGAACATGATGTCCAAGCAGGGCCAATGGGTCGAAATGGGCGAGCTGATCGAAGACGAAATCCTCGACGCCTTCGCCGTGGTCGGCGAACCGCACGAAGTTGTCCCGATGATCAAAAGCCGCTATACCGGCCTGGTTGATCGGATCAGCATTAATTTCAGCTACGCCGCGCCGGAAAAGCGCCCGCAACTTATCAAGGAGCTTTCAGCATGAAACTCGGCATGACGCTTGGCTATTCCGGCGGGACGTTTGAAAATCAGGTTGATCTGGTGCGTGAGGCGGAAAGCCTGGGTTTTGACAGTGTGTGGACGGCGGAAGCCTGGGGCTCGGACGCGGTGTCGCCCGCCGCGTGGCTGCTGGCCAGCACGACAAAGATCAAGGTCGGCACCGCCATCATGCAGATGTCGGCGCGCACGCCCGCGATGGCGGCGATGACGGCAATGACGCTGACGGCGCTGTCGGGGGGACGGTTTATTCTGGGCATTGGGCCGTCCGGACCGCAGGTGATTGAGGGCTGGCATGGGGTTCCCTATGGCCGCCCGCTGACCCGCACCCGCGAATATATCGAGATCATCCGCAAGATTCTGGACCGCAAGCAGCCGCTGGAGCACAAGGGCTATCACTATCAGATTCCCTTTATGGGCGAAGGCTCCACCGGGCTGGGTAAGCCGCTGAAAAGCATTCTGCATGGCGATCCCAGCCTGCACATCGTTACCGGCGCGATTTCGCCCGCGGGCATTGCGGTGGCCGCCGAAGTCGCCGACGGATTTATTCCGGTGTTTATGAACCCGGAGCGTTTCGATGTGTTCGAAGGCGCTATCAAGGAAGGCTTCGCCAAGGCGGGCGGTAAAAAGAGCCGGGACGCTTTCACCATCTCGCCCTTCGTTAATGTGATCATCGGCGATGATCTGGAAAAATGCCGCATCCCGGTGAAAAATTTCCTGGCGCTGTACATTGGCGGCATGGGCGCGCGGGGTAAAAACTTCTATAATGATTATGCCGTTCGTCTGGGCTATGGCGGTGAGGCAAAGATCATTCAGGATTTATATCTGGATGGCAAAAAAGCCGAGGCCGCAGCCGCCGTGCCCGATAAATTATGCGACGAAATCGCCCTGCTGGGTCCGGCGGACCGGGTGAAAGACCGCTTGCAGGCCTATATTCAGGCGGGCAAAAACAGACATATTACGTCCCTGCTCGCCGCCGGGCTGCGCCCGGACAGTATGCGGCTTCTGGCGGAAGAGGTGCTATAGAAAGACTGCTAACGTGACGATGCGTTTAGGTTCGTTCATCGCTTCACTGTCATTGCGAGGCGCGCGCCGCGGCCCGCAATGACGGCTGAGAGTGCGGTTCAATCTAAAATAATTTGCTAATACACCTACTCACAATCATGGAACACATCTCGTGAAATCACTTGAGAGCGCGCTGGAGCGGCTGATGTTTGGTAGCCGCTGGCTGCTGGCGCCCCTATATGTTGGATTGGTATTATCGATCATTCTGTTGCTGATCAAATTCGCCAAGGAGTTTTACTTTCTGGCAGGCGGGATCATGGCCGCTGAAAGCGGTGATGTCATTATTGGCATCCTGTCGCTGATCGACATTACCCTGATCGCCAATTTGCTGATCATTATTGTCTATGCAGGTTATGAGAACTTTGTCTCCAAAATGCATACGGGGGACCATGAAGACCGCCCCGACTGGATGGGACATGTGGATTTCTCCGACCTGAAGATAAAGGTTATCGGCTCGATTGCCGCCATTTCCGCCATTGAACTGCTAAAGGCGTTTATGAACGCGGAGGGATTGAGCAATACCCAGCTTGGCTGGAAAGTCGGCATTCATCTGACCTTTGTTGCATCCGGGGTACTGTTCGCCCTAATGGACCGGCTAAACCCGAAACATATGCATGGAAAGCCTTGAGCCAGAGCCGCGAAAGCACCATATGGGTAATGCCTGCCCACAATCCGGGATGCATAAGATATAATTTGTTTTAGGGGAGCCTGGTTCTGCATGGATTCACGTAGCATTCCACTGCGCCCCGATCCAAATCAGGCGATTTATCCCGGCTTTATGGTGGAGGCGCATTCCAGCCCCGTTGCCGATATTTTAAGAAATCTGGAGGTATCTGCGGCTTCAGGTCTTGACCAGAATGAGGCTGCCGAGCGCCTGGAGCGTTTTGGCAGAAACCTGCTATCCGGGAAGCGTCCCCGGTCGCGCTGGCTGTTGTTTCTGGACCAGTTCAGGAGCTATCTGATTATTGTGCTGTTGTTCGCCGCCGTTCTGGCGGGCGTCATTGGCGATATGACCGATGCGCTGGTTATTCTGTTTGTCATTTTACTCAACGCATTTCTGGGCTTTCAGCAGGAACAGCGCGCAGAGAAAAGCCTTTCCGTTCTGAAGAAAATGCTGGCCACCAATTGCCGGGTCCGCCGTGGCGGCGTGGCGATGGATGTGCCTGCGGAAGAACTGGTCCCCGGCGATATCGTGCTGCTGGATGCAGGCAGCCGTGTGCCCGCCGATGGCCGGTTGATTCAGGCGACCACCCTCGAAATTGATGAATCACCCTTTACAGGTGAATCTGTCCCCGTCAGCAAAACGGCCGACCAGATTTGCGGCGCCAAAATCCCGCTGGCAGAACGCGCCAACATGGTATTCATGAACACCTGTATTACGCGCGGGCGCGGGGAATGTGTGATTACCGCCACGGGCATGCAAACCCAGATCGGCCATATTGCGCAAATGATGGAAGCGACCGAGCCATCCATGACGCCGCTACAGATACAGCTGGATGCCGTAGGCAGCCGACTGGCGCTGCTTGCAGGGGGTGTTGCCGTGCTGCTGCTGGTATGGGGCGTGGCGCGTGGCGAGCCGTTGATGGAAACCCTGCTGACGGCCGTGGCGCTTGCGGTTGCCGCCATTCCTGAAGGGCTGCCCGCCGTGGTGACGGTAACCCTGGCAGTCGGCATGCATTTGATGGCGAAAAATCAGGCCATTGTGAAGCAGCTGTCATCCGTTGAGACGTTGGGTTGCACCACCGTAATCTGTTCGGATAAAACCGGCACGCTGACCCTGAACCAGATGATGGTGCGGGCATTTTATTTTCAGGGTCGGCGCTTTCTGGTTAGCGGCAATGGTTACAAAAATGTGGGGCAGATCAGCGCCAGTGGCGGCGCAGAACCCCTGCCGGACTTTACCGCACTTCTGAAACCGGCCGCACTGTGTACGGATTGCACTGTATCCGACGGCAAGGTGTCCGGCGACCCGATGGAGGGCGCGCTTCTGGTCCTCGCCGCCAAAGCCGGCCTCAATTGCGGCGAATTGCAGATGCAGGTTCCACGCACGGCTGAAGTTCCGTTTGATTCCACGCATAAATTCATGGCGACGTTTCACCGCCAGGGTGATCTGGTGCGACTATATGTCAAAGGCGCCCCGGAAGTTTTATTTCCCCTGTGCAGCAAAACCCTCGGCGCCGGGGGTGAAGAGACACTGGAATCACAAACCGCGATCGCAGAAGTAGAGCATATGGCGGCGCAGGCCTTGCGGGTGCTGGCTGTGGCGTACCGCGATGTGCCGCTGGCGGAATTTGACATGTGCGGTGATCACATCACGCTGGTCCGGGACTTGACCCTTGCGGGCATTGTAGGATTGATGGACCCGCCCCGCGAAGAAGCCCGTCAGGCCATTGCGCTGTGCCATCGCGCCGGCATACAGGTAAAAATGATCACCGGCGATCATAAACTCACCGCCGCAGCGATCGCTGCTGAACTTGGCATCACAGGCGAGCTCATGACGGGGGCGGAACTGGAAAGCCTGTCCGTTGAACAATTGACCGAACGTCTGGACCATGTCGGAGTTTTTGCCCGCGCCGCGCCAGAACACAAGGTCAAGATCGTGCAGGCCCTGAAACGCCATAATCATGTGGTGGCCATGACCGGCGATGGCGTCAATGATGCGCCCGCACTTAAAGCTGCCGATATCGGCATCGCCATGGGGATTACGGGTACCGACGTCGCCAAGGAAGCGGCAAAGATGGTGCTGACCAACGACAGTTTCGCCACCATTGTGGATGCGGTGCACGAAGGCCGACGCATCTATGACAATATCGTCAAATTTTTGCGTTTTCAGGTATCGACCAATGCGGGCGCTATCCTGACGATGCTGCTAGCCCCCCTGCTTGGTTTGCCGGTGCCATTTACTGCGCTGCAAATTCTGCTGGTTAACATCATCATGGATGGACCGCCCGCCATGGCGCTGGGGCTTGATCCGGCGCGCCCGGACTTGATGGCGGTGCCGCCACGAAGCCCGGATGAGCGCGTTTTATCATGGGGACGTCTTGGGATAATCGGTTTTTACGGCGCGATCATGGCGGCGGGAACGTTAATAATGCTGGCCTATGGGGTGGCGACGGGCGACACGGAACGCGCCACAACACTGGCCTTTACGACCTTTGTTCTGTTCCAGTTCTGCAATGCTTTCAATGTGCGGTCCGAGACCTGCTCTGCGTTTGCACACAATTTCTTCAGCAACTGGCAATTGTGGGCGGCCCTGGTAACCGTTGTCAGCCTGCTGGTTCTGGTAGTCAACTGGCCGCTGGCGCAAGAGATTTTTCATATGCGCCCGCTGAATGCGCTTGACTGGGCGCTGGCGACGTCCATCGCGCTGTCCGTGCTGCTGATTGAAGAGGCGCGAAAATTGCTATGTGCCGCCTGGCGCCGCAATGCGCAGACCAGATAATATTTACCAAAATGGAAGGAGTTAAAATAGGGCGTTTCATTATTTGACTGAAGCCCCCGCTTAAGCGTCATTGCTGTAGAAGTATAAGTTTGTGATTCAGTCTAAACAGAATCAGACCTCGGAGCCGTCAGGCAAAGAGAGAGATTGAGAAAAGTTATCCGCACAGAAAACGGCCGGGAGGAGTCTCGCTTCTTCGCAGAACACCGGAGTCTTTCAGCCATTGCAGGATAGCCGACAAGGGGTAGGCCAGTAGTACAGGTCTGCAGACCTTTGATCCGCCTGCTTCTCTACACTGCTGGCCTTTACACCCGATCTGGATGCCGCCGTTTTCACAAAACGGCTGATATTACTATTTCTTTTTTGCGGCGGGCTTCTTTGCTGCTACTTTCTTCACGGCAGGCTTTTTCACCGCAGCTTTCTTCACAGCAGGCTTTTTCACCGCAGCTTTTTTGACCGCAGGCTTTTTCACAGCGGCTTTTTTGGCCGCAGGCTTTGCTACTGCTTTTTTGGCCGCAGGCTTTGCTACGGCTTTTTTCGCTGCCGGCTTCTTCACCGCAGCCTTCTTCACTGCCGGCTTCTTCACCGCAGCGGCTTTTGTAGTCTTCTCGACGGCCTTTTTCTTGGTCGCCTTTTTGGGTTTGCTCATAGCCATGTTCAGTCCTCTCTAGTGTGTGGGACACAGCAACTCTCTGTCCCGGTGAAAAACAAAAGCAGGGTACTCATTCAACCCAGCCCTTTCGGGCCTGCTATCGTTGATCGAAGCATTCACCAACCAAACCCCGATATTCAAAATCAAGCACTGGGGTTACAGTTCCTGCCTCCACATCTTCTACCTCTGAAGCTGCACCAGTCTTTTGCGCCAACCGCATCCTGAAGACCCTAATGCCCATCTTCATTTTGCACATCCGGCGCACATCAACGATTCGACCAATGATTCGTAATCTAATTAATCAATCCTTCCGTCAATAAAAATATTCACAATATACTTTGACTTTGCTTCAGCGTGATCTTCAACCCGGTTATTCAGGCAGCCCGTGTGCCCTATCCTGACGTGTTAACAATTTATGATCAGGCTCTATAGGCCCATCATTACGGCATGAAATGGCCATTTGCCGGACAGGCCGCGCCACGCTGTTCGGTGCAAAAGCGGCAGGGCGATTGCACCCGGCAAAACCGTTCTGAAAACTTTTCATCCGTGTACTGCTCATATCTGCTTGCTCTGGATGTGTTGTGCACAATAGTTGCGTATATTAGCTGCGCCATTTACCAATAAATTCTTAACAAACCCCGGGAGAAGCCAGGATTTTGGCCATTCTCCGGCCATTGCGGCCAGTTTGGCACTGCACTATTTCAAAGATGACCGGAAGTATGACCGGACAAAAAAGCGCACTATATTGCCAGACGGAAATATACCTTCCGGGGATTACACCTGGTCAAACTGTGCCGCTGAAAAAGCGCTGGCCGTTCAGTTTCTGCGCTTTTCGGGCGTCCGCAGGCCTCACATCGCGGCTTTCTTTTTTTACGAAATCCGCATTCGCGGTTGTCTGTAAAACATCCGGTCCAGAAGAATGGCAAACAACCCCCGCACGCCAAAAAAGAAGTGCGGCTTACAAGCAACACCTATGAAAAAATTTTTATGCGGCGATCAAAAAAGCTAACATGACCCGGATATTAGACGGCTGATTCGTACTTTTGAGTCAGCGCGCATCATGGTTTGCTGAGTCGAAATTCACGCTCAACATGCATCCAAAATGCGTTGCAGGTCAAAATTCGGGTCACTCATAAGCCGAATTTCTGCCGCAGCGCATCATTCAGCATCTGCGGATTTGCTTTTCCGCCAGTGGATTTCATCACCTGACCGACAAACCAGCCCAGCAATTTGTCCTTGCCGCTTTTTACCTCGGCCACCTTGTCCGGATTGGCGGCCATCACGGCGTCAATGGCCGCATCGATCGCGCCGGTGTCGGTTACCTGGCGCAAGCCACGTTCCTCAACGATCTTTTCAGGCGCGTCGCCGGTCGCAAACATGATTTCAAACACATCCTTCGCCAACCGGCTGGACAGGGTTTGATCTGCCAGCAGATCCAGCAAACGCCCCAGCGCATCCGCCGAAACGGGAGACGTTTCAATCGTTTTACCTGCTTCATTCAGCGCGCCGAACAGATTGGTGATGACCCAGTTCGCCGCAATCTTGGCGTCACGCCCCTTCGCAACCCTTTCAAAAAACTCCGCCGTTTCCCGATCCGCCACCAGCAGGCTGGCGTCATAGGCGGATAATCCATAATCAGAAATGAACCGCGCCTTCTTGGCATCCGGCAGTTCCGGCAAGCTTTTGGCGATCTCATCCACCCATGTTTGCGTTAACTCCAGCGGCAGCAGATCAGGATCGGGGAAGTAGCGGTAATCATGCGATTCCTCTTTCGATCGCATTGAGCGGGTCTCGCCCTTGACCGCGTCATACAGCCGGGTTTCCTGGCGGATTTCGCCGCCTTCTTCGATAATTTCGATCTGGCGGCGCGCTTCATATTCAATGGCCTGGCGGATAAAGCGCATCGAATTGACGTTCTTGATTTCACAGCGCGTGCCAAGCAGTCCGCCGGGTTTGCGAACGGAAACATTAATGTCAGCGCGCATCGAGCCTTCCTGCATATTGCCATCGCAGGTGCCGAGATAGCGCAGGATCGTGCGCAGCTTTTCCAGATACAGGGTCGCTTCTTCGGCCGAACGGATATCGGGCTGCGACACAATTTCCATCAGCGCCACGCCGGAACGGTTCAAATCCACATAGGACATGCTGGGATGCTGATCATGCAGGCTTTTGCCCGCATCCTGTTCCAGATGCAGGCGTTCGATGCGCACAACGCGCACGCCGCCGTCCGGCAGATCGACCCGCACTTCGCCGCGCCCGACGATGGGAAATTTGAACTGCGATATCTGATAGCCCTGCGGCAGATCGGGATAGAAGTAATTTTTGCGATCAAACACAGAATGCAAATTGATCTGCGCCTTCAGGCCCAGCCCGGTGCGCACTGCCTGCGCGACACAAAATTCGTTAATCACCGGTAACATTCCGGGCATGGCGGCATCCACCAGGCTGACATGCTCGTTAGGCTCGCCACCAAAATCCGTGGGCGCGCCGGAAAACAGTTTGGCCTTGGAGGAAACCTGGGCATGCACTTCCATGCCGATGATCAGTTCCCAATCACCCGTGGCGCCGGCGATATACCCGCCCTTCTCGCCGTGCCTGGCGTCATAAATTTCCTGTACAGACATGATTAAGCCCTCCACCACTGTGTGGGGCGCGCCGTAAACGCCGCCGCATCTTCCAGAACGCCCGCCACGCGCAACAATGTCTCTTCGTCAAACGCCTTGCCCAGCAGTTGCAAACCCAGCGGCAAGCCATCCTCCGACAAGCCGGCCGGAACCGAAATGCCCGGAAGCCCCGCCAGATTGGCTGGCACGGTAAACACATCATTCAGAAACATGCCAATCGGATCCTCATTGCGTTCCCCGATGGCGAATGCCGGGCTTGGCGTCGCGGGCGTCAAAATGGCGTCCACCTTTTCGAACGCCGCCTTGAAATCATTGGCGATCAGGGTGCGCACCCGCTGCGCGCGCAGATAATAGGCGTCGTAATATCCCGCCGACAACACATAGGTGCCGATCAGAATGCGCCGTTTCACTTCCGCGCCAAAACCCGCGCTGCGCGATTTTTCATACGTATCCGTCAAATCCTTTCCCGCCACGCGCAGGCCAAAGCGCATGCCATCATAGCGCGCCAGATTGGACGACGCCTCCGCCGGGGCCACAATATAATAGGCGGGTAGAGCATATCTGGTGTGCGGCAGGCTGATTTCAACGATTTCGGCGCCCGCATCGCGCAACCAATTTGCGCCCTTGCCCCACATCGCCTCGATGCCCGCAGGCATGCCGTCCACGCGATATTCCGCCGGGATGCCGATACGCATGCCCCTGATATTGCCGGTCAGCGCCGCCTCGTAATCGGGTACGGGGCGATCCACGCTGGTGCTGTCTTTCGGATCATGCCCGGCCATGACGCCCAGCAGGATGGCCGTATCGCGCACGGTGCGCGCCATTGGCCCCGCCTGATCCAGCGAGGATGCAAAGGCCACAATGCCCCAGCGCGAACAGCGGCCATAAGTTGGCTTCAGTCCGACAATGCCGGTAAAGGCGGCGGGCTGGCGGATGGAGCCACCGGTGTCGGTGCCAGTCGCCGCCACGCACAGATGCGCCGCGATGGCCGCCGATGACCCGCCGCTGGAACCGCCAGGCACCAGTTTGGCGGTGTCGCCGGTTCGCCGCCAGGGATTGATGACCGGGCCATAATAACTGGTCTCGTTCGATGAACCCATGGCGAATTCATCCAGATTGAGCTTGCCCAGCATCACCGCACCTTCGCGCCACAGATTGGCGGTGACGGTGGATTCATAGGCTGGCTTAAACCCATCCAGAATATGACTGGCGGCGGTGCTCAGCACATCCTTGGTGCAAAACAGATCCTTGATACCCAGCGGAAGGCCTTCCAGCGCCCCGGCCTTGCCCGATGCGATGCGACTATCTGACGCCCGCGCCATCTCGCGCGCACGCTCCGGCGTTTCGGTAATATAGCAATTCAGCACCCTGGCCTGCGCCATCGCCGCCAGATAGGCGTCGGTCAGCTCCAGCGCGCTGAATTTTTTGGCGCGCAGCCCGTCGCGGGCCTGGGCCAGACTTAGTTCCGTTAAATCCGTCATGCGCGGTTCCTACTCGACAATCTTTGGCACGACGAAAAAGCCATGCTCGGCCAGCGGCGCATTGGCCAGCACCGCTTCCTGAATATGGCCATCGGTGA
Source organism: Pseudomonadota bacterium (assembly GCA_036758605.1). Lineage (GTDB taxonomy): Bacteria > Pseudomonadota > Alphaproteobacteria > UBA11222 > UBA11222 > UBA11222. The sequence goes on from DAIOWE010000082.1 coordinate 9,671, forward strand.
CACTATCGGTACGCTGTTTCAGGGTGGTTTGCACAGCGCTGGTCATCGGTTCGACCGCACTTGTATCCACCTCGTTCAACTGTTCAGCCCAGCCGAGTATCACATTCAGTTCATGCGCCATGGGCGCCAGCCCATCCTCGGCAATCGCAAGCCGCGCCAGCCGCGCAATGCGGCGGACCGTATCTGTATCAACGCTCATATCTACCTTGTTTTCATACTGTTCAGTGCTGGCCGGAACCTATCACGCCCGCCCCGGACGTGAAAGGAGGTTTGACAGAGCGCAGCCAATCCCGATACTGCCCCAATGCCAGTTATTCCAGACATTCTCACATTGAAGGCCGAACTTGCGCCCGCGCGGCGCCTGCTGGGCATGGATGTCGGCGAAAAAACCATTGGTCTGGCCCTGTCCGATCTGGGGCGCATGATCGCCACACCGATGCAAACCATCCGCCGAAGCAAATTTTCCGTGGATCTGGAAAAGCTGGCCGCCATTATTGCCGAACAGAATGTGGGCGGCCTGATTATCGGCCTACCCATGAATATGGATGCCTCTGAGGGACCGCGCGCCCAGTCGGTGCGCCAGTTCGCGCGCAATCTGCTCAAACGCTTTGACCTGCCCATCCTGTTGTGGGACGAACGCCTTTCCACCATGGCCGTCACCCGCATACTGATCGACGCCGACGCCAGCCGCGCCCGGCGCGCCGAACTGGTCGATAAAATGGCCGCCGCCTATATTCTGCAGGGCGCGCTGGACCGGATGGCGCAGGGGTGAGGATGAACAATGAACTAGTTACTATGGCGCGGCGTTTTGCCAGAGACGCCCTGCATATGCTGCGCAGGTTTATCGCGCATCACTGCCTGACCAGCGCCGCGTCGCTCAGCTTTACCAGTCTGCTGGCGATTGTGCCGCTGGCGGCGATTGGTATTGCGATTCTGTCGGCGTTTCCGGTTTTTGCCGGTATTGGAGACATGCTGACCGGCTTTGTGCTGAGAAATTTTACGCCCGACGCCAACGCCGCCATTCAGGACACTTTCCGCAGCCTGGTAACCAATGCTGGCAATCTTACCGGGGTTGGCATTCTGTTTTTGATCTTCACCTCGACTATGCTGCTGTATGAAGTGGAAATCACCTTCAACGAGATCTGGCAGGTTCAGGAAAAGCGCACCCTGATGGCGCGCATCACCATTTTCTGGACGGTCATGTCGCTGGGGCCGATTCTGATTGGGCTGGGTCTTTCCGTTACCGCGCCCTATTTCGCCGGCGTCCTGACCGGCGATGGCGCGGCGGCGCAGTCCATCGGATTGTTAGCCTATCTGCTGCCCATCACCCTGGAAATTGCCGGGTTTGGTTTGTTGTATATGGCGCTGCCCAATGTGCAGGTCGCGTTTCGCCATGCGGCGATTGGCGGTGTCATTGCAGGACTGTTGTTCGAGGTACTGAAATTTGGCTTTGGCGTCTATATCCGGAATTTCGCAGCCTATGACGCCATCTATGGCGCGCTGTCGGCGCTGCCGGTATTTCTGATCTGGACCTATCTGTCCTGGGCCG
>DAIOWE010000083.1:0-11183 GCA_036758605.1 Pseudomonadota bacterium
ACCGGCAGATGCCGGAATTGATCAGGAGCGGGCGGCTGTATCTTGCCATGCCGCCTTTGTACCGGCTGACTCAGGGCGCCAAAAACGCCTATGCGCGCGATGATGCGCATAAGGATGAATTGATGGCCACAATGTTTAGCGGGCGCGGCAAGGTGGATGTTGGCCGCTTCAAGGGGCTGGGCGAAATGATGCCTGCGCAATTGCGCGAAACCACCATGGACCCAAGGAAGCGCAATCTGTTGCGGGTCGTTTTAAGTCAGGCGGGCGAATCTGAAACTGCAATTCTGGTCGAGCAACTGATGGGCCGTAAAGCCGAATCCCGCTTTGCCTTTATTCAGGAACGCGCCGCCTTTGCCACAGGTCTGGATATATAGGGTTTATTCAGGACGTAATACCAGCTAATCTGCCGTCACCATCCCAACCAGCAGGAAACCCCCCATGAAAAAATTCATTATCGAACGCGAACTACCCGCGATTGGCAGCGCCGAGCGCGAGGCGCTGAAGGCGGCGGCGCAAAATTCGAACAAGGCGTTGGCAGAACTGGGGACAGAGATTCAATGGCTGGAATCTTATGTGACCGCGGATAAAACTTTTTGCGTATATCTGGCAAAAGATGAATCTCTCATCCACGCTCACTCAGAGAAAAGCGGCTTTCCCGCCAGCAAAATTACGGAAGTCCGGCGCATGATCGACCCGACCACGGCGAATGGCTAAAACCTGACCGATCATAATCCAGTGGCTTGCCCATGAAAAAAATCCTGTTTGGTGCAACAATGATTCTGCTGGGCGCCTGCGCGCAACAGAACGTGATCAGCCATGTCAATCAGCGCCCGATATTTCAGCCCTCGTTGATCAGCTATGCGGCGCGCGATGGCGCCGTGCCGCTGGGAATATATGGTGCACTGCCCGCCGGCATGACGCCCGAAGAAATTGCGCAGGGGATGCGTCTGCCAGGCAGAACCGAAGGGGTGCGTTTGATTGCCGGAACGCAAAGTGATTCCGATACGCATGCCGAACCTGCGACCCCCGCCACCATCTTGCAGGATCGGGTGCAAGGCATGATTGGCGCGGGCGGACAAAATTTCAGGATCGTTCTGGTGTTTGGCCCACATATTCAAACACTGCCCGACAGGGTTTGCGATGCAGCGGATAAAATCCTCACAAGCAGCAGCCAGGATGTCCGCGCCATGGCAGCCTATTGCATCGGCGCCCACCTTGCCGCCAGCGGGCAAGTGCGGGTTCCCGCAGCGGCAGTCACTCCCGCCAGCACTATCCACGCCATCAATCTGCTGCTCAGCGATATGTCAAAGCCACCCGCAGAAAATGGCTTTGGCTCCAGTTCCCGGCGCGACTAGGGCAGCCCGCGATTAAGTGGAGTCACTTGGTGACCTCACTTAATCGCGGGCTGCACTATGCGCATAGCTGATCGCCGCATTGTTGAACAGGATATCGACCCGGCCAAGTGCGGCCACAGTTTCCTTGACCATGCGCTTGACATCGTCTTCTTTTGAGACATCCGCCTGCACCCGGATAATTCTGGAGCCGATGCCCTTCAGATTTTCATAGGCCGCATCCAGCTTGTCCTGATTGCGGCCAACAAGCGCCACGGCGGCGCCGGCATTCGCCATGCCCCGCGCAATGCCAAGCCCCAAACCGCCATTACCACCCGTGACAATCGCAACCTTTCCCGTCAGATCAAAACCTTCCAGCATGGCTTCCCCTTTTTTATGATTATGTCAGACCCCCGCGATTGACAAACCTCCATCCGCAACAATCAGTGCGCCAGTGATAAAGCTGGACGCGGGACTGGCCAGCAACACAGAAATCCCCTGAAAATCATCGGGAACGCCATAGCGCCGCACCGGCGATTTTTCCACGACATGATCGATAATTTTCGACTGCTTGTTTGGTCCTGAACATGGCATCATTTCGCTATCGACCAGCCCCGGTATGACACAGTTCACCTGAATATTGTCCGGCCCCCAGGCAACCGCGAGGCTTTGGGTCATATGGTCCATGCCGCCTTTGGCCGCTGCATAGGCGATCAGTTTTGCATGGCCCATCTGCTGGGTAATGATCGAGCCGATATTGATGATCTTGCCGCCGCCCACTTTCAGCATTTCGGGATAGACCGCCTGGCTGCACAAAAACACCGAGGTCAGGTTGATGGCGATGAACATGTTCCATTCGTCCAGCGTCATCTTGTCCGCCGGACGCCCGTAACTGACCGCCGCATTGTTAAACAGGATATCGACGCGGCCAAGCTCAGCCACGGTTTCCTTCACCATGCGCTTCACTTCATCTTCTTTGGAGACGTCAGCATTCACTTTCAGGATTTTGGGGCCGATATTTTTGAGATTCTCATAGGCGCTATCCAGCTTGTCCTGGTTACGCCCCACAATCGCCACCGCCGCGCCCGCATTGGCTAGCCCGCGTGCGATGCCAAGTCCCAAGCCGCCATTGCCGCCGGTAACAATGGCCACCTTGCCCTTAAGGTTAAAAATATCGAGCATTCGCTCCCCCTGTCTGTGAAATATTATACCAGCAGCCCTATGCCCTGACCTGTCATTCTGAGCGAAGCGAAGAATCCCCATCCATTTCGGGGAGATCCTTCGCTTCGCTCAGAATGACAATGAGTCTGTTCATCAGGCCGTTGGTATTATTGTCAAGGAGCTTACTTTCATAAAGCGTGCATTGAAAGCTCGGATTCTTACCGTTTTAAGAATTCCGTCAGGATCCCTCTTGAGCCTTGACACATTGGGGCGTTAACCTTACCTAAACGAACGTTTAGTTAGATAAGAGTATGGCGCGCGCACAAACCGCTACCAGAACACGTCTGTTGGAGCTAACGGCGGAGCTGTTTGCCGAGACCGGCTATGCCGCCGTTTCCATGCGTGAGATCGCCAGAACAGCAGGGCTGACCCCAGCCGCGCTATACCATCATTTTGCGGACAAGGACGCGCTGTATGAGGCCGCGCTGGAACATGTCTACCGCAGCCGCACCCAGGCCCTTCATGCAGTGCTGGATACGGACGGTCAATCAAACGCCGATATGTTGCGTGGTTTTGTGGTGGCTTTCGCGGGCATCGTGGCCAATGACAAGATATTTTCACGGCTTTTGCACCGCGAACTGCTGGACGGAAGCGCAGCGCGCATGCAGCGGCTAAGCACACAAGTGTTTCAGGAAACCTTCGACAGTTTCGCCACCCTGCTCAGAGCGCTGGCGCCGGGGCGCGATCATCATTTTACGGCAAACGCCATGATCACCATCATTCTTGGGCATTATGAATGCGCGGTCATTCGCCGTTCCCTGCCGGGTTACCTGCCTATCCACGACAGCCCGGATTTTCTGGCCGACCATGTCATCAAACTTGTGCTTACGGGGCCAGTATGAAGCGCTTCAAACTATTGCCGCTGATGTTTGCAACCCTCCTGGGGCCTGGTTTGACCGCCTGTGGCGAGGCGCAGCAGGACAGCCAGAATGCGGCGCCCGCCGCGGCCAAAGTTGCAACGGCGGTGGTGCAGATTGCAACGCTGCCGCGCCTCTATGCCGCGCCGGGTTCTGTCGTATCGGACGAAACCATTCACATTGCGTCGCGGGTCACCGGGTTTATCCAGCAGCTACCGGTGCGCGAAGGCGACCGGATTACGGCAGGAAATTTACTGGCGCAAATCGATCCAAGCGATCTGGAAGGCGCCATTCAGCAAACCGAAGCCGCCGTAAAGGCTGCCGAAACCGAACTGGAAGACGCCGTACGCGATCAGGCCCGGATCGTCGAACTGGCGGCAAGCGGTACGGTCGCCTCCGAGACGGTGCGCAAGGCGCAGGTGCGCCGCAGTTTCGCGCAAGCGCGCAAGGCCGAAGCCGTCGCCGCCCGCGACACCGCCCGCGCACAGATACGCTATACCAGCATTACCAGTCCGGTTGACGGCGTGGTGGTGGAGCGCCATGTCGAGCCGGGCGATCTGGCCACCCCTGGCAAGCCTTTGCTGGTGATCGTGTCGGATCGCGCCGTGCTGTTTGAAACATTTATCCCGGAAAGCCTGGTGGCACATATTCGCATCGGCGATCCGGCATCCATCCATATTGATGCGCTATCCGCCAGCCGCGAGGGCACGGTGGTGCGGGTCGTACCGGCCGGCGATCCGGTCACCCGGCGCTTTCTGGTCAAGGTCGCGTTCGCAGAACAGACCGGCCTGCTGAGCGGCATGTTCGGCCGGGCGCAATTGCGCACCGGCGAAGACCAAAGCACGGTAATACCCCCCAGGGCCATGGTGGAACGCGGCGGCCTTCGCGGCGTATTCGAAATCGACGACGACAATATAGCCCGCTTCCGCTGGCTGCGCACGGGCCGTGAAACCCGTGACTGGATAGAAGTGCAGGCCGGACTGAATGGCGGCGAACGCATTGCCGTCAGTGGCCTTGACGCCTTGCGCGATAGCATGCCGGTTGCGCCTGAACTGGGGACGGCCAGTGAGTAATGTACCTGTGAATATTGCAGGCTGGCTTGCGGAAACTTTTATCACTTCCAAGCTGACAATCCTGCTGCTGATCGCTGCCGCTGCGGTGGGGTTGCTGGCGCTGCTATATATGCCGCGCGAGGAAAACCCGCAGATCGTCGTTCCCGCCGCAGAGATACGCGTCACCATGCCCGGTGCGTCTGCGCGTGAAATGCACGATCTGGTGGTGTCGCCGCTGGAAGCTGTTTTAAGCGAGCTTGAAAGCGTGAAGCACACCTATGGCGTAGCCGCCAACTCGATGGCGACCGTCACTGTCGAGTTCGAGGTCGGGCAGAACAAAGAGCAGTCCCTGGTGCGCCTTTATGACCGTATATTGCTAAACCGCCACCGTTTGCCGGCGCAAGCCAGCGAGCCGCTGGTTAAATCCATTGATGTGGATGATGTGCCGTTCATGACCATCACGCTGGCATCGGAAAAATATGATGATTACGCCCTGAAGCGAATAGCGGATCGCATGGCGGACCGGCTGCGCAGTTTGCGTCATGTTTCAGTCGTTGAAGTGCATGGCGGCCGCGACCGTGAAATTCGCCTGGAACTGGATCCCGAGCGGTTGCAGGCTTTTGATGTGTCGCCGCTGGAAGCCGCCAATGTGATCGCCGCCTATAATATTGCCGCGCCCGCCGGGCACTGGGTCAATGATAACAAGCGCGAAACTGTTTTTCTGGATAGCCAGATCAGTTCCGCCGAAGATGTGAAAACTCTGGTCATTACACAGCATCAGGGGCGCCCGGTGCGCATCGAAGACGTGGCCGACGTGATCGACGGTCCGCCCATGGAACGCGAGGCCTATAGCCTGTTTGGCTATGGCCAGGCATCGCCCCATTTTCAGGGCGGCCATAGTGCGGAAATGCCTGCGGTCATTATCGCTGTCGCCAAACAGCGCGGCGCCAATGCGGTCGAAGTTGCAAAATCCGTGCGGTCCCGGATCGGCGATATGCAGGCCGCATTCGTGCCGCAGGATGTGCGTGTGGAAATCACCCGCGACGATGGACAACGCGCCAACGCGTCAGTGAACAGTTTGCTGAGCCATCTGATATTTGCGATTGTGGCGGTATTTTTTGTGCTGATTTTTTTCCTGGGCTGGCGCGAAGCGGTGATCGTCACCATCAATGTGCCGGTGATTGTGTTTTTGACCCTTGCAGCCGATTATCTTGCGGGGGTCACCATCAATCGCATCACCCTGTTTGGGATGATCATCGCGCTGGGCATGCTGGTGGATGACGCCATTGTCGTGCTGGAAAATATCAACCGGCATTACGCCACCAGCGAAGGCGACAAGCGCACCCTGACGGTGCGGGCCGCCAATGAAGTTGGCAATCCGACCAATCTCGCCACCTTTGCCGTGATCGCCGTGTTTTCATCCCTGAGCGTTGTGACGGGCATGAACGGCGATTATTTCCATCCCATCGTATTCAGCGTTCCGGTTGCGATGGGGGTATCCTTGCTGGCGGCCTATATATTGGCGCCATGGGCGGCGCTGCGATGGTTGCCGGTCAACGTAAATGGGGGGCATGCCCTACAGTCGGTCAACACAAGGCCGCAGCAGCTTTACCGCCGCCTGTTGACGCCGCTGCTGGATGAAGCCCGCTATCGCCGTTTGGGCCTGGTTGTGCTGGCGCTGTTGCTTGCCGGGACGTTTCTGTTGCCGGTCTGGCAATTCATCCGCCCGCATGGCGTTGGCGCGCCGCTTTCCTTCTGGGCCATGACGTTTGGCCTGATGCCCAAGGATGACACCAACACCTTCAACATTACTTTGGCGTTGCCGGAAAATACGCCGGTTGAGATTACCGGACGCATGGCGGACGAACTTGCCGGCGAGTTGCGCAAGGATCCGCTGATTGCGGATTACCAGATCTATGTGGGCATGCCGGGGGTTTCTGATTTTAGCGGCCTGTTGCGTGGCAACTATAACCGGCGCGGCCCGCATCTGGGCGAGATACGGGTCAATCTGTCAGACAAGAGCACCCGGACGCTGATATCCAATGACGTTGTCCGCCGTTTGCGTCCGCCTATGCAGGCCATTGCGGCGCGCTATCCGGGAAGCACTCTGCAACTGCTGGAAGACCCCCCGGGACCGCCGTCGCGCATCACCATTCTGGCCGAAATTTATGGCCCCGACCCGCACAGGGTGAACGTGATCGCCGCCATGGTGCGCAAAGAGTTTGAAAGCATCTATGACATGGCCGAAGTCACAGACACTATCCCTGCGGATATATATCAGCACCGGGTGATTGTAGACCGCGACAAGGCGGCGCTTTCCGGTGTCAGCCCAGCCTCCGCCGCCACTGCCCTGCAAACCCTGTTTGGCGGCGCCGTAATTGGCCGCGCGCATCTTGCGAACGAGCAGAATCCGGTGCCGATCCGGCTGATTGCGCCCCGCCGTTATGCGGTTTCTCCCGCGCAAATGGAACGAATTTCGGTTCCCAATATCACTGGCGCACGTATCGCCCTGTCCGAGATCACGCGCACCGTCGCCACCCTGGAAGACACCCCGATTCTGACCAAGAACAATGAGTATGTGAGCTTTGTCGGCGGCGAACTGGACCATTCTTCGCCGATCTATGCCGTGCTGGAACTGGACCAGCGGCTGGATGGACGCGAAGTTGCAGATGGCCACAGGCTTGTCACGGGAAATATGCAGCTTATCCCTGCGGAAGTCAGCACCATCGACACGTATCGTTTGCTCTGGGATGGGGAGATGCGCCTGACCCTGGACGCATTTCGCGATATGACTGGCGCGCTGAGCGTCGCGATCAGTTTTGTCTATCTGCTGCTGGTCGCCTATTACCGCTCTTTTTTTATTCCGCTGATCGCCATGGCCGCGATACCGGCTGCATTCGTTGGCGTGTTTCCGGCGCATTGGCTGACCGGCACCTGGTTTTCGATGCCATCGATGATCGGGCTGGTCGCGCTTGCGGGAATTGTCGTGCGCAGTTCGCTGTTGGTCATAGACTTTATCCGCGACAATGAGGCGTTGGGGATGCCGCTGCGTGAGGCCACACTGGAAGCTGGCGTGGTAAGACTTCGGCCGGTCATGCTGACGACCCTGGCCATCATTCTCGGCTCGGCAGTGATCTATACCGATCCAATGTTCACCGGCATGGCCGTCAGCCTGATGGCCGGAACCGCCATGTCCACGATCCTGACCATTTTCGTGGCGCCAACCCTTTATTACCGCTTCGCTTCAAGGCGAAAAGCGCGGGGAATGGCATATTAACCGTGCGCGGCCCTAGTTTTGTTGACAAATCATCCCATATGACTATTGTCCAGCGTAAATTACCCGGTTTTACGGGTGTGGCAGATTCGCCCAGCCTATTTCCAGATCATTTCTTCGTACCCTTTGTCAGTAACAATTGCAGGTAATCCTAACCACACATGGACTTTTCCAATCTCGGTCTGAGTACAGACCTGCTGCGCGCCGTTAGCGACGCTGGCTATACAACCCCCACGCCAATCCAGGCAGAAGCCATTCCTGAAGTTTTAGGCGGCAGGGATATTCTGGGTATCGCCCAGACCGGCACCGGTAAAACCGCCAGCTTTACCCTTCCCATGATCGATTTGCTGGCGCAAGGCCGCGCAAAAGCGCGCATGCCACGCACCCTGATCCTGGAGCCAACACGCGAACTTGCCATGCAGGTCAGCGAGAACTTCGAAACCTATGGCAAATATCACAAACTCAGTATGGCGCTGCTAATCGGCGGTGTGTCATTCAATGATCAGGCGAAACTGATCGACCGTGGCGTTGATGTGCTGATTGCCACGCCGGGCCGCCTGCTGGACCATTTCGGGCGCGGCAAGCTGATGCTGCACGGGGTCGAAATTCTGGTGATCGACGAAGCCGACCGGATGCTGGATATGGGCTTTATCCCGGACATTGAAAAAATATGCAGCCTGCTGCCGCCGGCCCGTCAAACGCTGTTTTTCTCGGCCACCATGCCAAAGGAAATTCAGCGCCTGACCGAAGCTTTTCTGAACAATCCCAAGCGTATTGAAGTGGCCTCGCCCACTTCGGCCGCCAAGACCGTAAAACAGTCTCTGGTTATTGTGGACGCCCGCGAAAAGCGCAAGGCCCTGCGCGCCCTGCTGCGTTCCGAGCCGGTGGCGAACGCCATTATCTTCTGCAACCGCAAGCGCGACGTGGATATGCTGTTCAAAAGCCTGAAAGAACATGGCTTCAGCGTTGGCGCCTTGCATGGCGATATGGAGCAACGGCATCGCTTGCAGGTGCTGGAACAGTTCAAGGCGGATGAAATTCAGATACTGGTCGCCAGCGACGTTGCCGCGCGCGGCCTGGATATCCCCAAAGTAAGCCACGTCTTCAACTTTGATGTGCCGATCCATTCTGAAGATTACATCCATCGCATTGGCCGCACCGGGCGCGCGGGCCGCGAAGGCTTTGCGTTCATGTTCGCCTCGCCCGCCGAGACGAAATATGTCGACGCCATCGAACACATGACAGGCGTTGCCATGCCCAGGATGGAAAATGCGCGGACCGTTTTGGCCGACGGGACGCGAGAACCACAACAGGCTGAGCAAAAAACCGAAGAAGCCCCCAGGCGCCGCAGACCGGCCGCAAGACGTGCGAAGACAGAAAAGCTGCCCGAAACTGGCACGGTCCTGCTGGAAGAAAAACCCGTTGAAGCGGCGCCCAGCGATGATCGCCACGTTTCACGTCCCCTGCCCCGTGACGACCATCGGCGTGATGATCACCGCATCGTGGGCATGGGCGATCATGTGCCGGCCTTCATCCTGCGCCCGGTACCGGCGGGCAGCCTGCTAAAAGCAGCGAGCATGACGGAAGGCGAATAGGCCGGGCGGGGTCTTATACCAGCGGCCTGATGAAAAGCCCCGTTGTGTCATTCTGAGCGAAGCGAAGAATCCCCATCCATTTCGGGGAGATCCTTCGCTTCGCTCAGGATGACAGATAAGGGCATAGGGCCGTTGGCATCACTGATCACGATTTCTGGAAAACGCCGCCGCTATTCAAACTCCAGGATCACCTGATCAACGGCCAGGCTTTCACCGGCCTTGACCTTGATGGCGGCGACGACGCCGTCACTTTCGGCGCGCAGAATATTCTGCATCTTCATGGCCTCGACGATGGCCAGGGTTTCGCCCGCCTTGACCTCCTGTCCGACTTCGACGGCGATGGATACCACCAGCCCCGGCATCGGGCACAGCAGATATTTTGACAGATCGGGCGCAATTTTTTCCGGCATCAGCGCGAACAGTTCCGCCGAACGTACACTGCGCATGATGCCTTTGGCTGTTGCGCCGCGATGGGTCAACAGGCGATAGCTGGCCTTCCGGTCAACCTGCACAATAAGACGCCGGCCATCCACTGTGGCGCGCATCACCGGCTGCATCGGCGTCCAATTGGTAACGACACGAACGGCTTTGGCGGCACCTTCAAATGTCACAAGACAACCGCCTTCCGCCAGCACCGCGCCGACCGGATAATTCACATCATCCAGTGTGATCACCCAGTCCTGACCACGGGGTTTTTGATAGCTGCCCTTGATCTGTCCGGAAATATCCCCGGCGCGCGCCGCCTGCTGCAAATAGATGAAGGCCGTAAGCGCAGCCAGATCACGCTTTATCTCTGCGGATAATTCTGTTCCATGAAAACCATCGGGCCATTCTTCGGCGATGAAGGCCGTGGTCAGCCGCCCTTCGGCGAAACGCGGATGCTGCATCACCGCCGCAACAAACGGAACATTGTGTTGAATGCCGCGAATATGAAAGGCGTCCAGCGCGTCGCTCATGGCGGCAATGGCCTCCGCGCGGGTGCCGGCATGGGTGCACAGCTTGGCGATCATCGGATCATAGAACATGGAAATTTCCGCGCCCTCAAACACGCCCGTATCATTGCGCACGGTAACGCCGTCATGCACACTTTCCGCCGGTGGCTGATAACGCACCAGCCGCCCGATGGAGGGCAGGAAGTTGCGGAACGGATCTTCCGCATACACACGGCTTTCCATCGCCCAGCCATTCAGCTTTACATCCGCCTGCGTGATGGACAGTTTTTCACCCGCAGCCACGCGGATCATCTGTTCGACCAGATCGATGCCGGTGATCAGTTCGGTCACCGGATGCTCCACCTGCAAGCGGGTGTTCATTTCCAGAAAATAGAAGTTCCGGTCTTTATCGACAATGAACTCCACCGTCCCAGCGGATTCATAATTTACCGCCCTGCACAACGCCACCGACTGTTCGCCCATGGCCTTGCGCGTGGCTTCGTCCAGAAACGGGCTTGGCGCTTCTTCGATGACCTTTTGATGGCGGCGCTGGATTGAACATTCGCGTTCGCCCAGATACAGCGTATTGCCATGTTTATCGGCCAGCACCTGAATTTCGATATGGCGCGGTTCGGTCACAAATTTTTCGACAAACACCCGGTCATCGCCAAAGCTGGAAATCGCCTCGGCGGTGGCGGCGGGAAAGCCCTCGCGCACATCGGCTTCGTTCCAGGCGATGCGCATGCCCTTGCCGCCACCGCCAGCCGACGCCTTCAGCATCACCGGATAGCCGATATCCGATGCGATTTTGACGGCTTCATCGGTGTCCTTGATGACGCCAAGATAGCCCGGCACCGTATTGACCCTGGCGGCGGCGGCCAGTTTTTTTGATTCAATCTTGTCGCCCATCGCCTGAATGGC
>DAIOWE010000084.1:0-11127 GCA_036758605.1 Pseudomonadota bacterium
GTAACGAAGATCGTCTGCGCAGCATGCAATTGCTGGGTGAACATGTGATCCCGGAAATCCGTGAATATTCCAAAAAAATCGGCCTCAAGGATCCGTTCGAACGCAAGACCGGCTCCGTAAAACTGACCCACGGCACCAAGCGCGAACCCGTTGTGGACCGCGAAGCCCTGAAGCACTTCAAGTTCGAAGCCTGATACGGATTGGATAAAATAAAAATAAGGGCCGCTCATCAGGGCGGCCCTTATTGATTCTGGTGTATGATTACCAAAATCTCATACTGCCCTAAAGCCGGATGATTTCAGGTTTGATCATCTGTCTTTCCCCCATATTTGTCATTACCCGGCTTGTCCGGGTAATCCACGCATCACGCAAAGGTCCTGGTCTCGCGCGTTATGGATTGCCCGGATAAACCGGGCAATGACAATGAGCAGGTGGGCTGTGGACAAATCTAAAATCATCCCGCCCTAAAGCAGGTTCTGCGCGCCCACCATGCAGAACAGCATGGGCACTGACAACATGGTGTTGGTGCGTGAAAACAGCATCGCAATGCGCGCGGCGGCGGCCTTGTCAGGCGCCGCGAGGTCCGGGAATTTGTTGTCGATATTGAGCGCCTTTTGCTGATTGGGCCAGATCACAAACCACACATTGAACCACATGATTGTGCCCAGCCACATGCCAAGACCGATCAGGATATTCTTGGACACCATGAAGCCATTGCTGGCGCCCAGCGTATAGGCGTCCACCAGATAGCCATTCATGGCCGCAAGCACAATGCCGGTGACAATCGTGGCCATCGCGGCCCAGCGGAACCAGAACAGCGCTTCGGGTGCGATCACCTTGCCGACCGCAGGTTTTTGCTCATCAGGTATTTTGGGCATGCTTGGCATTTGCACAAAATTGAAATACCAAAGCAGGCCGATCCACATCACGCCGGAAATTACATGCAGCCAGCGGAATACGAATGCGCCGAAAGCATGGTCGACGGTAACACCAAGCGATGAAACAGAAATCAGCAACACCACCGCCGCCAGCACAAATGCCGCGATCACAGTGTTCTGAAGCGATGTCAGAATTGACGCCATAAGTTCACTCCTCCCCCTTTTACACCAGGTAGAATCACCTGGCCGATTTTACACAACTATATTCGTGCGGCAAGTTAGCCAATTTTTCGTGCTAAGAGAATAGCAATGATTTTCCAGTGACAAAGAGGGAAGGGTGGCGGATCAGCTTTCATATTGCGGTGAACTGGTCCGCAACGGTGACCATGACCGGTTCCTGACAGCGCTATTTGCAGCCGGGCCTGCGCGAGAGCATTTATTCGCGCTCTATGCCTTTAATCTTGAGATTGCCCGTATACGGGACATGGTGTCCGAACCGCTGCTGGGTGAAATACGCCTGCAATGGTGGCGTGAGGGGATTGAGGCGGTCTATTCGGGGCAGGGCGTGCGGGCGCATCCGGTGTTACAGGGGCTGGACGTTACCATCCAGCAGTGTGGCCTGCCACGAATGCCTTTTGATATATTGATTGACGCCCATGCCGGGGATTTTGAGATGTCACCACCAGTGTCAATGGCCGCAATGGAAAGCTATGCGGATGCAACTTCCGCAGGCTTGATGCGCCTGGCGTTGGGTCTTACGGGGGGCGGGGTTCCTGATGCCACCGTTCGGCATGCGGGGCTGGCATGGGGGCTGACGGGGCTGTTGCGCACTATCGGGTTTCACGCCGCAAAGCGGCGGACTTTTTTGCCCGCCGATCTGATGCAGGCGGAAGGGCTATCGGCTGAGGATGTGTATGCCTATCGCAGATCTCCGGCGTTGCGCCGGGTTATACTGGCCCTTGCCGGTCAGGCGCAATTGCATCTGGATGCCGTTGGGAGGGTTTTGCCCAGGCCATCGCGCCAGGCACTGCCAGCCCTGTTGCCTGTGACATTGGCGCGGGCCTATCTCAAACAGATCGCGCGTTCTGATTATGATCCATTTGCGGCGCAGGCGCCGATACCGGCTTTCCGGCGCCAGTCGCGGCTGATATGGGCTATGGCGCGGCGGAGATTATAGGTAGCAACGCCAGCCATTCCTGCTGATCCTGCAAGGCGCGGGAACAAAAGGAACCCTTGCGGGCAGGGGCTTTTGCCTTGCCGCGCACCCGTTTGCCATCCGTTGTCACTGGGGCGTCGATGGGCGGGAACAGACCGAAATTGACATTCATCGGCTGAAAGCTGTCCGCTGCCGCACCCCCCGTCAGATGTTGCAGCAGCGCGCCCATGGCTGTGTTTGCGGGCGGCGGCGGCATATCCCGCCCCTGTATTTCAGCCGCTGCAAAAAGGCCCGCCAGCAAGCCCATGGCGGCGCTTTCCACATAACCTTCAACACCGGTAATCTGTCCGGCGAACCGCAGGCGGGGCATTGTTTTCAAGCGCAGCCGGTTATCCAGCAGACGCGGGCTGTTGATGAAAGTATTGCGGTGAATACCGCCCAGGCGCGCAAAGCGGGCGTTCTGCAATCCTGGAATGGAACGGAAGATGCGGGTCTGTTCGGCATGCTTCAGCTTGGTCTGGAAACCAACAATATTATAGAGCGTACCCAGTGCATTATCCTGGCGTAACTGGACCACCGCATGGGGCTTTTCCGGGCGGTGCGGGTTGGTCAGCCCCACCGGCTTCATGGGGCCATAGCGCAGCGTTTGTGGTCCGCGCTCCGCCATCACTTCAATGGGAAGACAACCCTCGAAATAGGGGGTGTCGCGCTCCCATTCCTTGAACTGGGTTTTCTCTCCGGTGATCAGCGCGTCTATGAAGGCGGTATATTGGCCGACATCCAGGGGACAATTGATATAGTCCTTGCCCGTACCGCCGGGACCGGGCTTGTCATAGCGCGACTGATACCAGGCCTGTGACAGATCAATGGAATCGGCATAGACGATTGGGGCAATGGCGTCAAAAAAGGCCAGGGATTCAGCGCCTGTAAGCTCCGAAATGGCCTGTGCCAGCGGGGCTGAGGTCAGCGGGCCGGTGGCGATAATGACGTGGCGCCATTCGGCGGGCGGCAATCCCGCCACCTCGTTTCGTTCAATCGTGACATTGGGCAGGGCGGCGAGGGCGGCTTCGATGCTGTGGGAAAAGCCCTCACGATCCACGGCAAGGGCAGAACCGGCGGGCACTTTATTGGCGTCGGCGGCCTGCATGACCAATGATCCGGCGCGGCGCATTTCTTCGTGCAACAGGCCAACGGCGCTGGTCTGGTGATCATCGGACCGGAACGAGTTGGAGCAGACCATTTCCGCCAGCCGGCCGGTTTCATGGGCTTCGGTGCCTTTATGGGGCCGCATCTCATGCAAAATAACCGGTATCCCGGCGCGCGCTGCCTGCCAGGCGGCCTCACAGCCCGCCAACCCGCCACCGATAATGTGCAGCGGCTGAACTTGTTCACATCCAAAAATGTTTCTACTCATGTGGATAAATATATTTCTCTTCTGTTTTCAGATAACCAAATCGTGAGAGTCAAAGGGTTTGCACAAAATTAATTATAATGATGTACTGATCAAGTGCTGTAAATTGTCTGTGGGCATTTTTTGGGGTTGGGCTATGCACACACTGGAGAAGTTGGTCTTACCTAGCGGGGTTGCATCTAGCACGCAATCACTGTTTGAGTATTGGTGTAGCATCAGGGGGCGGGAAATTGTACCCAACCGGTCGGATATAAAGCCCGTTGCGATACTTCCCCTGCTTCCCAATCTGATGATACTCGAATACCGGGCGGATGACGCACTGGTTTATCGCCTTGCGGGCACCGCCTGCGCAGAAAAACTGGGTAAAGAACTGACTGGTTCAAACTTATTTGACCATATTGCGCCACATCAACGTACAAACGCCAGGTTTTGCGTCAATATGGTTCGGGATCACCCATGCGGGCTGCTTGTGTATGAAAAGCTTCAATCCAGGCATAACACCCCGTTTGTCGCCGAGATCATTTACCTGCCGCTGCGCGACAGCAACGGGGTGATTACCCAGTTGATAGGATCGGTGGCCGTGGTGAAGCGGGGTGAGAAAGAGGCAATGACGCATGCTGCCCAGCCTATGATAGCCGTTGCCGCACAATTTCTGGATATTGGTGCAGGAATGCCACAGGCCATGTCAGGCGAGGTTCGCAGGGCCGTTTAGCCTGTTTTCTGCCAAAAGACCTGTTTTTTCCCGAAAGCAGAGCCTGAAGCGCGTCATTCACAGGCACCCCCGCGCCGCTCTGTCATATTTCCGTAACTATACTGCAAACAAAAGGTCATGTGCCCCTGATACCTGCTTGAGACAGCGGTCAACTATGGTTCAGCACTCTGCGGGCCTGGTTCTCATTTTGTATCAAGGGGTATCGTATGACATTGAAAACACGGAAAATTGCAGGTTTGGTTCTGCTGGGCGCGACATCGTTGACAGGACTATTGGCTGCGCCAGTTGTGGCCGCCCCGGTCAACCAGAGCGAAATTGACGCGCTCAAAGCCCAGATCAAGGCACTGGAGCGCAAAATGAATTCTGTTCAGGCGGTTCAGGAAAACAAGATAGAGGAAATCAAATCCAAGCAGGATGCCGTGGAGATCAAATACTCCAATGGCCGCCCAACCATACGCACCGGCGATGGCAATTTCGAATTAGCCATACGCAGCCGTGTGCATTTCGACACTGGCGCCTATTTCCAGGACGACGACAAATTACCTGCTATCGCGCCGGGGAAAGATCTTGGCAGCGGAGCAAATTTCCGCCGCGCCCGCGTGGGCCTGGAAGGCAAGTTCATGCGCGATTGGGGATATCAGTTTGAGGTGAATTTCGGCGGTTCCGGTGGTGAAAGCTCTGGCACGATCAACTATGCGTGGCTTTCCTATTCCGGCATCAAGCCTCTAACCTTTTATATCGGCGCGCTGAAACCGTCCATGACACTGGACGACACCACCAGTTCCAATGAGATCCCCTTCATCGAGCGTGCGGCGGCCATCAATATGGCGACGAGTTTCGGAGGTGGAGATTCGCGCACGGCGGTTGGCGTGCGCGGCAACATCGATAATTTCTATAGTTCGCTTTACTATACCGGGGGGACTATTGGTCAGGGCGGTGCGGATGAGCAGAGCGCGCTTGTCGGGCGGGTGGCTTACCGGTTCGAACTTGATAAGGATGCGAATTTACATATTGGCGCGTCAGGCACCAATGTGTTCGAGTTCAATCAGCCTTCTGGCGGGACTGCCGGGCCGGTTTTCACACTGCATGACCGTCCGGAATTGCGCATCGATGGCACGCGGCTTGCCGATACAGGTTCGCTCGCCGTCGAGGATGCGCAGGTCTACGGGCCGGAGCTTGGTTTCAACTGGAAGAATTTCTATGCCCAGGGAGAATATTACCGTTACGATATCGACCGCCGTGGAGCGTCTGAAGCGAATTTCGACGCCTGGTATATTCAGGGCACCTATATCCTGACCGGCGAAACCAGGCCCTATGACATGAAGAGCGCCTCGTTCGGCGGCCCAAAACCCAGCGGTCCGCTCGGTTTTGGCGGGTCTATCGGCGCGTGGGAACTGGCGGCGCGGTACAGCGCGGCGAACCTCGACGATAATGAATCCAGCGCCACCTGCCTGGGGACGGTTTCCGGGGGGTCGGCAACCCTGAACCCAGCTGCTACCTCGAATTGTATCCGCGGCGGCGATCAGGATATCATTACGCTTGGCGTCAACTGGTATCCGAACCGCAATGTCCGCTTCATGCTCAACTATCTGATTGCAGACGTGGAGCGCCGCGCCTATTCCAACAATTCAGTGGCGAATGGTGGACCCAACGCGCAGATCGGTCAGGATTACAACGCCATCGCCTTGCGCACCCAGTTCAACTGGTAAGCATCCCTATTCTGGACGGGCAGGATCGCTTTGATGCGATCCTGCCCGTCTTTATTTCAGCCCATGAAAAACACGTTCAGCTTGTTGCCGTCCAGATCGCGGAAATATCCGGCGTAAAAGCTATCGCCACGCGGGCCGACCGGGCCTTCATCCTTCGCGCCCAGTTCCATGGCCTTTTTGTACACGGCATCAACCTTGGCGCGGCTGTCCACCGCCAACGCCACCATGACGCCATTGCCAACGGTGGCCGCCTTTCCGTCAAAGGGTTTGGTGACCGACAGCATGGGCTGCCCCGGGCCTGTCGCCCAGGCAATAAAGGTTCCCATATCCATGGCGCGTTTGGCGCCTAGCGTGCCCAGCAGCGCATCATAAAATTTCGCCGCGCGCGCCATATCATTGGTTCCAAGGGTTACATAGCCGATCATGATTTCCTCCGTCATTTTTGATGATCCGTTGCGAGACTAAGTCATAAATCGGGCGCGTTACAGTCTGATAACAATCATCGCCGAAATGCGCTGAACCTTCATCCGGGCCAAACCTCCGGGCATACAGCAACACCCCACTTTAAAGGCTTACAACACCAAAGTAATTCAGATTTTGGAAATTAGGCAGGGGCTGGTGGCTGGGGGACTTGGATTCGAACCAAGGTTGCACGGGTCAGAGCCGAGAGTTCTACCGCTAAACTATCCCCCAGCAGGGTCCAGAGCCTGGATAGAGCATTTCTTTAGTGATAGTGGACACATATTGTCAACTATCACTTTGTATAATCACCCTCCAGAGTGCTACAGTCAGATTAACCTTTAATGAATCGGAGCGCCGGACGGGCGCGGTGGGCGTAAGCCCGCGCCTGGTCCGGTGACGGATCGCGTGCATACACAAACCACGGGTCCAGGTCAGCGCTTCAGGAAAAATGTGGCCCGTACACTCGGGCGTTGGCCGCACACCTATAGCGCGCTGGATCTGGGCACCAATAATTGCCGTCTGCTGATCGCCAAACCCACACGGCGGGGGTTTCGCGTGGTGGATGCTTTCTCGCGTATTGTAAGGCTGGGTGAAGGGCTGGGGCAGTCGGGCGAATTATCTGCCGCCGCCATGGACCGCGCTATTTCAGCCCTGGAAATATGCGCCAAAAAAATGCAGCGGCGCGGCGTGTCGCGCGCCCACAATGTCGCCACCGCCGCCTGCCGTCAGGCCGCGAATGGGGTGGCGTTTGCCGCCAAAGTGCTGGCGGAAACAGGCATTGAGCTGAACATCATTTCCCCGGCCGAAGAGGCCCGTCTGGCGGTGGCCGGGTGCCTGCCATTGCTGGATCATAATAGCCGTCACGCGCTGGTGTTTGATGTGGGCGGCGGCAGCACGGAACTGATCTGGCTTGATCTGACGAACCGGCGCAATCCCGATATTCTGGCCTGGACCAGCATGTCGCATGGTGTTGTCAGCCTGTCTGAGAAATATGGTGGTCTGGAAATTTCCCCTGGCGCATACGCAGCAATGGTCGCCGAGGTGCGCGAACATCTGCGGGGGTTTGAACAGGAATATAATCTGCGTCCCCATTTCGATGCGGGCACCGTGCAGATGCTGGGCATGTCCGGCACTGTTACGACACTGGCAGGGGTCCATATGGGGCTGCGCCGCTATGACCGCAGCCTGGTGGATGGTGTATGGGTGTCCGTACCGGAAATACGCGCAGTGGCGCAGCAGCTTTCCGGGATGGATTATAATGCGCGGGTGGCGGTGCCCTGTATCGGGCAGGAACGCGCAGATCTGGTGGTGGCCGGGTGCGCCATACTGGAGGCGATTACCGATCTGTGGCCAGCCAATAGTCTACGGGTTGCGGATCGCGGATTACGTGAAGGAATTTTGACCATGTTGATGCGACAGGACGACCGCCGCTCGGCCTTGTTATGAATGACAAGATAGGTGGCGCAGGACGTGATCTGACCGTCCGGGTAAAAACAGCGCGCAAGCGCAGCACGAGTTCGACAAGATGGCTGCAACGCCAGTTGAATGATCCCTATGTGGCGGCGGCCAGGCGCGAAGGCTATCGTTCGCGCGCGGCCTACAAACTGCTGGAGATCGATGATCAGCATCATCTGTTCCGCAAGGGGGCGCGCGTGCTGGATCTGGGCGCAACACCTGGCGGCTGGACCCAGGTGTGCGTGGCGCGCGCGGGTGCTGGCAAGGTGCTGGCGGTGGATATCAACCCGATGGATGCCGTGGCGGGGGCGCAATTCATGCAGATCGATTTTCTGTCGCCCGAAGCGCCGGAACGCATCCGCGCGGCGCTGGGCGGTGGTGTGGATATTGTGCTTTCGGACATGGCCTCGCCTGCTACGGGCCATCGCATGACCGATCATGCGCGCATTATTGCGCTGTGCGATCTGGCCTATGAATTTGCCTGCGAGGTGCTGGCCCCTGGCGGCGTGTTCTGCGCCAAGGTGCTGCAGGGGGGAACCGAGGCCAAACTGCTGGCCCGCATGAAACAGATGTTTTCCCGTGTGCAGCATGTGAAACCCAAGGCCAGCCGCGCCGATTCAAAGGAAATCTACGTGCTGGCGACCGGGTTCAAGGGTAATGCGCCTGTTGAGAACAATATAGCTGTTGTTACCGAATAACCCTCACATTCCCTTGACTCTTGGTCTTGCCCTCGTCATATTCCGCCACCTTTAGAGTTGGAGACTATTTTGGAGATTCAGGAAGCCCTTACCTTTGATGATGTACTCCTGAAGCCTGCCGCCTCGAATGTGCTTCCGGCGCAGGCGGACACCAGAACACGGCTGACCAAAGAGATTTCCCTTAATATTCCGCTGATTTCCGCCGCCATGGACACGGTGACCGAGGCGCGTCTGGCCATTGCCATGGCCCAGGAGGGCGGTATCGGCGTGTTGCACCGCAATCTGACGCCGCAGGAGCAGGCCGAACATGTGCGCCAGGTCAAGAAATTCGAATCCGGTATGGTGGTCAATCCGCTGACCCTGCCGCCCACCGCTACCCTGGGCGATGCGCAACATCTGATGCAGGTGCATCATTTTTCCGGCTTTCCGGTGGTTGAGGCCAAGACCGGTAAGCTGCTGGGCATTCTCACCAATCGCGATGTGCGGTTTGCCGAAAATCCCGCCCAGCCAATCAGCGAACTGATGACCAGTGTTGGCCTCGTGACCGTCAATGAGGATGTGGATAGCGACACCGCCAAGCGTTTGCTGCACCAGCATCGGCTGGAAAAACTGCTGGTGGTGGACAAGAACTATCGCTGCATCGGCCTGATCACCGTCAAGGATATGGAAAAGGCCCGCCTGCACCCCAATGCCTGCAAGGACGACAAGGGCCGCCTGCGCGTGGCGGCCGCCACGACCACGGGCGATGACGGCTTTGCCCGCGCCGAGGCGCTGGTGGACGCCCAGGCCGATCTGATCGTGGTGGATACGGCGCATGGCCATAATGACCGGGTACTGGAACAGGTGCGGCGCATCAAGCGGCTGAGCAACAGCATTCAGGTGGTGGCCGGTAACATCGCCACGGGCGACGCGGCGCTGGCGCTGATCGATGCGGGCGCAGATGCGTTGAAGGTGGGCATCGGCCCCGGTTCCATCTGCACTACGCGCATGGTGGCGGGCGTCGGCGTGCCGCAACTGACCGCCATCATGGATGTGGCGGAAGTGGCGCGCAAACACGGCATTCCGGTGATTGCCGATGGCGGCGTCAAACTGTCGGGCGATCTGGCCAAGGCGATTGCGGCGGGCGCGGACTGCGCCATGATCGGATCGCTGTTCGCAGGTACGGATGAAAGCCCCGGCGAAGTGTTTCTGTTTCAGGGCCGCAGTTACAAGGCCTATCGCGGCATGGGATCGCTGGGCGCGATGGCGCGCGGATCGGCTGATCGTTATTTTCAGGAAGACATCAAGGACACCTTAAAGCTGGTGCCCGAAGGCGTCGAAGGGCAGGTGCCCTATAAGGGGCCATTGCAGAATATTACCCATCAACTGGTCGGCGGTCTGCGCGCGGCCATGGGCTATACCGGCAATGCGACCATTGCCGACATGCAGACCAGGGCGAAATTTATCCGCATCAGTGGCGCGGGGCTGGCCGAGGGGCATGTGCATGATGTGGCCATCACGCGCGAGCCGCCAAACTATCCCATCGGCAATCGATGACCCCGGCGGCACGGGTTAAATCCGCCATTGATATTCTGGAATCTCTGCTGCCATCGGCCAAACCGGCGGACCGGTTTCTGAATGAATGGGCGCGGGCCAACCGCTATGCGGGATCAAAAGACCGTCACGCCATCTTCGAACTTGTCTATTGCGTGTTACGGCGGCGCGCGGAATTTGCCTTTGCCAGCGGGCATGACGATGCGCGCAGCCTGGTGCTGGCGGCGCTGAAACTGGAAGACGCCTGTACGCTTGAACAGGTGGATGCGCTGTTTGCGGGCGATAAATATTCTGCGGCGGTGCTGAGCGAAGACGAGCGCGCGGCCTATGCGCGTGGCGCAGATGATGCGGCGATGCCAGATTGGGTGCGGGGTAATTTTCCGCAATGGCTGGAAGGCGCGCTGCGTGACAGTCTGCCGGATATATTGGACGAGATGCGCGCATTATCGGTGCGCGCGCCGCTCGATCTGCGGGTGAACCGCCTTAAGGGAACGCGTGAAAAGGCGCTGGCGGCGCTGGCGGAAGAAAATATTACCGCTATGGCGTCGCCTTTGTCGCCCGATGGTATTCGTGTCACCGGGCGCGCACGCATTACCGGTTCTGCGGCATTCACGCGCGGTCTGGTCGAGGTGCAGGACGAAGGCTCGCAACTGGCGGCGCTGCTGGTCTGTGCGCAGCCGGGCCAGCAGGTGGTGGATTTATGCGCGGGCGGTGGCGGCAAAAGCCTGGCGATGGCGGCGGTCATGCAGAATCGCGGACAGATCCATGCGTTAGACGCTATCCCCGGCCGCCTGAAAGCCATGCCGGATCGCATGAGCCGCGCGGGCGCGCACAATATTCAGATTGCGGGAAACCCCGAACCTGCATTGGCGGCGCTAAAAGGCCGCGCGCAGCGCGTGGTGCTGGACGTGCCATGCAGCGGCACCGGCGCATGGCGGCGCAACCCCGATGCCAAATGGCGCCTCACGCCAGAGGCGCTGGCGCGGCACATGGCGGCGCAGGATGCGGTGTTGCGCCAGGGGGCCGATCTGGTGGCGCCGGGCGGGCGGCTGGTTTATATCACCTGTTCGCTGTTACGGTGCGAAAACGCCGATAGAATAAATGCGTTTCTGG
>DAIOWE010000085.1:0-11087 GCA_036758605.1 Pseudomonadota bacterium
TGGCGGCGGCGGCCAGTTTTTTTGATTCAATCTTGTCGCCCATCGCCTGAATGGCGCGCACATTGGGGCCGATAAAGGCGATGCCTTCTTTTTGCAGCCGTTCCGCGAAACCCGTATTTTCAGACAGAAAGCCATAGCCCGGATGCACCGCCTGCGCCCCCGTCTGCTTGACCGCCGCAATAATTTTATCCGCGATCAAATAGGATTCGCTCGCGGGCGACGCGCCGATATGCACAGCTTCATCCGCCATTTTGACATGCAGCGCGGATGCATCCGCATCGGAATAAACGGCAACGGTTTTAATGCCCATTCTGCGCGCGGTCTTGATGACCCGGCAGGCAATTTCACCGCGATTTGCGATCAGAATTTTTGTGAACATGATTTTATCAGTCTACAGAGGGATGTTTGCGTGTTTTTTCCACGGATTCTCAAGCTTCTTGTTCGCCAGGCGCTGCAATCCGAGGCTGATCCGCCGCCGTGTCGAATGGGGCATGATGATTTCATCTATATAACCCCGGTTGGCGGCAACAAAGGGATTGAGGAACTGGGTTTCATATTCCTCCGTGCGCGCCGCAATTTTCTCCGGCGATCCGATTTCTTCGCGGAAGATGATTTCCACTGCGCCCTTTGCGCCCATCACGGCAATGCCCGCCGTTGGCCAGGCAAAGTTCAGATCGCCGCGCAGATGCTTTGACGCCATCACCACATAGGCGCCGCCCATCGCCTTGCGGGTGATCAGCGTGATTTTCGGCACCGTCGCCTCGCAATAGGCGAACAGCAGTTTTGCGCCATGCTTGATCAGCCCGCCATATTCCTGCGACGTGCCCGGCAAAAATCCCGGCACATCGACCAGCGTAATGATCGGAATGCCAAAGCAGTCGCAAAACCGCACAAAGCGCGCCGCCTTGCGGCTGGCGTCCGAATCAAGACACCCCGCCAGCACCATGGGCTGATTACCGACAATGCCCACCGGCTGGCCATCAATGCGCGCAAAACCTGTGATGATGTTTTTAGCGAAATTTTCCTGAATTTCGAAAAAATCGCCCTCATCGGAAATTTTCAGGATCAGCTCCTTCATGTCATAGGGCTTGTTGGCATTGTCCGGCACCAGCGTGTCCAGCGACATTTCCAGCCGGTCGGGCGCATCAAAGGTCGCGCGCACGGGGGCCTTTTCGCGATTGTTCGCAGGCAGAAAACTCATCAGCCTGCGGATCTGTTCCAGCGTCTCGACATCATTGTCATAGGCCCCGTCGGCAATCGAAGATTTGGTGGTGTGGATGCTGGCCCCGCCCAATTGTTCGGCGCTGACTTCTTCCTGGGTGACGGTTTTCACCACATCGGGCCCCGTGACGAACATATAGGACGTGTCACGCACCATGAAGATGAAATCGGTCATGGCGGGCGAATACACATCGCCGCCCGCGCACGGCCCCATAATCACCGAAATCTGCGGAATAACGCCGGACGCCAGCACATTGCGCTGAAAAATTTCGGCATAACCGCCCAGGCTGTCAACGCCTTCCTGAATGCGCGCGCCGCCCGCATCCATCAGGCCAATGATCGGCGCGCCATTGCGCAGCGCCATATCCTGTATCTTGCAGACCTTTTGCGCATGCGCCTGGGACAGCGAGCCGCCAAACACGGTAAAATCCTTGGCGAACACATATACAATGCGCCCGTCAATGGTGCCCCAACCGGTGACCACGCCATCGCCGGGAATACGCTGTTCGGCCATGCCAAAATCCGCACAGCGATGCTCGACGAACATGTCAAACTCTTCGAATGATCCCGCATCCAGCAGCAGTTCCAGCCGCTCCCGGGCCGTCAGTTTGCCTTTGGAATGTTGCGCGTCAATGCGGCGCTGGCCGCCGCCCTGCCTGGCTTCAACGCGCTTTGCGTCCAATTGACCAATCGTGTCCATAAAACCCCCGGCTTAAATCCTGCTCTTGTGGGGGGTTGCATAGCATCAATGGGGATCAGATTCCAGCACTTGCAACATATGCCCCGCCTTGGCAAAGGCGGCAAAGGCCCCGGCCCGATTTGCGGTGGCCTGGGCGTCTTCGCCCCATTTTTCCTTTTGCCAGTCCTCGTCGATATTAACCACCTGCCAGGCGCGTTCTATATCCAGATGCCCTTCCGCCACCGCCAGCCCGACGATCAGCGATCCGCAAATGCCCACGGCCGCGCGCAGGGCGACAAGCTGAAACGGATCCGCTGCTGCAATCCGGGCCTGCAACGCCGCCAGGGCGGTCGCATCCTGTTCTATCGCCACAATGCCGCTGGTGACGCGCAGGCGCGCCCCATAACGGGTTTCTACCCAATCCAGCAAGGGATCCCACGCCGCCACCTGGCGCGCCATCAGCGCTGTTGGCCCTTCGGCGCGATAGCACAGTAAATCGGTTGAACCATAAGCGGCCAATTCATCCGCCAGCACAGCCCTGTCAACACCGCCCCGGTCAATGGCGCTATTAACCAGTTGATTGATGCCCATGGTGGAAAATTCTATGTGCGTCTTCTGGGCATCCCATTCTGCGGCCAGCGCATCGGCCAGCGCCCGGTTCTGCACCAGAACCGTCGCGCCGCCGGGGGTGCGCACCGGCCTGGTGTCCAGCGTTATATGATAGCCCCCATCCACTTTTGTTACAGCGACAGTTTCATAAAAACGTTTCAGCCTGGGGGCGGCCATTTCAACCGCGCCCGCGATAGTTGGGAACATCCTGCGGCGGTATCCACAGATTTTTCGGGGCCACGCCGGTTTGCCAGAACACATCAATCGGCATACCGCCGCGCGGATACCAATAGCCCCCGATGCGCAGCCATTTGGGCGCTATCGCCGTCTTAATCCGTTTGGCGATGGCAAGCGTGCAATCCTCGTGAAACGCGCCGTAATTTCGGTAGGATTGTAAAAACAGTTTCAGCGCTTTGGATTCAACAATCCATTTGCCCGGCACATAATCTATCACCAGATGCGCAAAATCCGGCTGGCCCGTCATCGGACACAATGACGTAAATTCCGGGCAGGTAAAGCGCGCCACATAATCCGTATCTGGGTGCGGGTTGACCACTTTCTCCAGCATCGCCTGATCCGGTGATTTCGGCGCGGAAACTTTTTTACCAAGAATTTTAAGGGCTGGTTTTTTGGACATTTTCATTTCCCTCAGTGACTCAATATCTGGCTTAAAAACTCCCGGGTGCGCGGGTGTTGCGGCGTGTTGAAAAACGCTTCGGGCGCGTTTTCCTCGACGATCTGACCGGCATCCATGAATATCACCCTATCGGCAACGGTACGCGCAAAGCCCATTTCATGGGTGACGCACAGCATCGTCATGCCATCACGCGCCAGGCCGATCATCACATCCAGCACTTCCTTGATCATCTCTGGATCCAGTGAAGATGTCGGCTCGTCAAACAGCATGATTTGCGGGCTCATGCACAGCGCGCGCGCAATCGCCACCCGCTGTTGCTGGCCGCCCGATAGCTGCCCGGGAAATTTATGCGCCTGATCGGCGATCTGCACCCGTTCCAGATAATTCATCGCCTGTTCATGGGCCTGCGCCTTTGGCAGTTTGCGCACCCAGACGGGCGCCAGCGTGCAATTTTCCAGAATGGTCAGATGCGGAAACAGATTGAACGACTGAAACACCATGCCAACCTCGGCGCGCACCTCATCAATACGCTTGAGATCATTGTTCAGCTCAATGCCATTGACAATAATCCTGCCCTGCTGATGTTCCTCCAGCCGGTTAATGCAACGGATCAGGGTGGATTTTCCGGAACCCGATGGCCCGCAGATCACAATGCGTTCGCCACGTTTGACCGACAGATCAATCTGTTTCAGCACCTGAAATGCGCCGAACCATTTACTGACGCCGGTCATTTCGATGGCCATCTGATGATCGCTCATGCGCGGCGCGTCCCCTCGTTTAACCGGCTTTCCAGCCGCATGGAATAACGCGACATGCCAAAACAGATGATCCAGAAAACCAGCGCCGCAAAAGCATAGCCGCTGGCGGCGGTTTGCGGCGTGGCCCAGTTCGCGTCGGAAAAGTTCACCTGCACACTACCCAGAAAATCAAACAGCCCCACAATCATCACCAGGGTCGTATCCTTGAACAGGCCAATAAATGTATTCACAATGCCGGGAATGACCAGACGCAACGCCTGCGGCATAATAATCAGCAGGTTGGTTTTCCAATAGCCAAGGCCCAGCGCACTTGCCGCTTCGTACTGGCCACGCGGTATGGCCTGCAAACCGCCACGCACCACTTCCGCCATATAGGCGGAAGAAAACAGCGCGACACCAATCAGCACCCGCAGCAATTTATCGAAATTCGTTCCCGCAGGCAAAAACAGCGGCAACATGACACTGGCCATGAACAGCACCGTAATCAGCGGCACGCCGCGCCAGGCCTCGATATAGATCACGGACAACATCCGCATCACCGGCATCTGTGATCGCCGCCCAAGCGCCAGCAAAATACCCAGCGGCAAGGAAACCACGATGCCCACCGACGCCACCACAAAGGTCAGCAGCAACCCGCCCCAAAGCGATGTTTCAACTGCGACCAGCCCAAAAGCCCCGCCTGTCAGCATGAAAAAAGCCAGCACCGGATAGATCAGCAGGCCAAACACTGCAAGATATCTGCGCCCCGGCATACGCCCGATCATCAGCAGACCAACCGTCAACGCACCAACAAGGAATACCAGATCAACCCGCCAGCGTTCCTCGAAGGTATAGCGGCCATACATGAACTGACCAAATTTTGCGGCGACAAACGCCCAGCAGGCGCCCGCATTTTCAACCAGACACGCCTCTCGCCCACTGCCCTGCCACACCGCATCCAGCAATGCCCATTGGATGAGCGGCGGAACAGTAATCCACAATATGTACCCCCCCAAGAGGCTCAGCAAACTATTGCCGACAGAGGAAAACATGTTTGCCTTCAACCAGCCCAACACCCCCACGCTCAGCAAGGGCGCAGCGGTTTCCGGAAGATAGGATTTTCGCACGAAGCTCATCGTTCTACCAATGCGATACGCGAATTATAAAAATTCATGGCCATTGATGTCAGCAAACTCAGGCTGAGATAGACCGCCATGGTGATCGCCAGCACTTCAATAGCCTGTCCGGTCTGGTTCAATACCGTCCCTGCAAACACCGACGCCAGTTCCGGATAAGCCAGCGCCGCCGCAAGCGAAGAATTTTTTGTCAGGTTCAAAAACTGGCTGGTCAGGGGCGGGATAATCACCCGTAACGCCTGCGGAACCACCACAAGACGCAATACTTCCGGTCGGCGCAGGCCAAGCGCCAATGCGGCTTCGCTTTGCCCCCAATTTACCGCCTGAATGCCGGAACGCACAATCTCTGCAATAAAAGACGCCGTATAAATCGACAGCGCGAACACCAGCGCCAGCAGTTCAGGCGAAGCACGTAGCCCCCCGACAAAATTGAATCCGCGTAATTCCGGAACTTCAAAATGCAGCGGCGAACCGGCAAGCCAGAACACCAGCAGGGGAACGCCAAACACTAATCCAAGGCCAGGGAACAGCACAGGCAATCCAATCCCTGTATTCATCCGTTTACGTTCCGACAGACGGCGCAGGATAATTATCCCCAAAAGCGCCACCGCAAATGCCAGCATCACATATTCAAACCCCGGTTCACCTGTCGGCGCAGGTGCATACAGGCCGCGCTTGTTCAGCAGCATGCCGCCAAACTGCATGCTGTCACGCGGCGCGGGCAGATTGCTGAGCACCGCCGTATACCAGAACAGAATTTGCAGCAGCAGGGGAATATTGCGGAAGATTTCGATATATACAGTGGCCAGTTTCGCCACCAGCCAGTTCGATGACAACCGTGCTATGCCCACGAGAAACCCCAGGACTGTGGCAAAGACAATACCAATCCCCGCCACCAGCAGCGTGTTCAGAAGCGCCACTAAAAATGCGCGGCCATAGGTGGAGGCTTCAGAATATTCGATCAGTGTCTGACTGATGCCAAAACCCGCCGTATGCTGTAAAAAGCCGAACCCCGAGGCGACGTTCAGGGCTCTGAGATTATCAATCGTATTAACGGCAATGGTTGCAAAAAATCCGCCAACCAGCAATATCGCCAGCACCTGAAAAAACCATGCGCGGTAACGCGGATCATTCCAGAAGGCCTGTTTTTGCATTGCGACGAATCAGCGAATTGGCGGTGCGTACTGGATGCCACCCTGTGTCCACAGGGCATTCAGGCCACGCGGAATGCCAAGCGGCGACCCCTTTCCGACATTGCGATCAAATATTTCCGCATAATTGCCGACCTTGACGATGATATTGTAAGCCCAGTCATCCGGCAGGCCCAGGCCTTCTCCGAATTTACCTTCGGTGCCCAGTAAACGCCGGATTTCCGGATTATCGCTTTCACGCAGCCCCTCAGCATTCTTTGAGTTGACCCCAAATTCTTCGGCGTTCAGCGTGGCGTACAGCGCCCAGGATACAATATCCCCCCACTGATTATCGCCATGCCGAACTACGGCGCCCAACGGTTCCTTGGAAATGATTTCCGGCAAAACCAGATGTTCCTGCTGATCTTTCAATGTCAGCCGGTTGGCGTACAAGCCAGAACTGTCCGTCGTATAGGCATCACAACGCCCGGATTCATAGGCGGCCACGACCTCATCATCCTTCTCAAAGGTGATCGGTTCGTATTTCATATTATTGGAGCGAAAATAGTCGGCAAGAGTCAACGAAGTAGACGTGCCCATCAATACGCATATTGTGGCGCCATCAAGTTCGCGGGCGCTTTTGACGCCGGAACTTTTGCGTACCATGAAACCCTGCCCGTCATAATAAGTGACGCCGCGAAAATCGAAACCCAACGCCGTGTCGCGCGAAAGCGCCCAGGTGGTGTTGCGCGACAACACGTCGATTTCGCCCGACTGTAGCGCCGTAAAACGTTCCTTGGCCGATAGCGGGGTGAATTTGACCTTTTCCGCATCCCCAAAAATCGCGGCGGCAATTGCCCGGCACAAATCAACATCAATGCCGGTCCAGCCGCCTTTGTCGTCCGGGCTGGAAAAACCCTTCAGCCCCTGGCTGACGCCGCATTGCACAAAGCCCTTCTTTTTCACGTCATCCAGTGTCGTTGCGGATGCGGCTGAAGCGAAAGTGATCGATGCCACCATCGACGCCATAAATAGATATTTGCGCATTACGCATCCTTCCGATCATGAGTGTTCCAGAATCATGGGATGTTACAACGATGCGCGCCCAGCCAACAGTTTTTTCCTTACCATTGTACAAGGCGATAGGCACGCGATAGTGTAAAATCAGCTGCGGTTCCTTGTCGGCTTCGACTGGTTGCGCCGGTAAAGATATGCTTTGCTCTCTTCCGAAGGCGCAAATCCGGCTTGCTCCGCCGCCCCCTTCGTCACCCGGTTTTTGGGCAAATGCAGGCTGACCGCAGTTCCCATTTGCGGTGTGGAATCAATAGTCAACGCGCCACCATGTATTTCCAGCAATGCCTTGGCCAGCGGCAGCCCCAGTCCCGCACCACCTGCGTCCAGCAGATTTCCGGTTTCCGCAGCCCGTTCAAATGGCGTCAGTGCGCGCTGGATTTCGGCCTCATTCATGCCAATGCCATCGTCTGCAATGATGATATCCAGTCCGGCGTCATCCGCTTGCCGCCAATTGATGCAGACGGTCTGACCGGAACCGGAAAATTTTACGGCATTTTCCAGAAGGCAAATAAGCGACTGCTTCATGCGAATACGATCCACCGTAAGCCGAAAATCAGGTAAATCCTCCGTGATGCTGATTTTCACCTCTTTCAGGGCGGCAACCGGCGAGATCATTACAATCGCGGATTCAATAAGCGCCTGCAAACCAAATTCGTCTTCCGATAATTGCAGTGTGCCCGTTTCGATCTTTGACAGATCAAGAATATCATTAATCAATGTCAGCAACTGGTCGCCGCTTGTTGCAATATCACCGGCAAAGTCCGCATATCTGCTATCGCCAAGCGGCCCGTACACTTCCTGCTGCAACAGTTCGGAAAAACCGACAATCGAATTCAGCGGCGTGCGCAATTCGTGGCTTATATTAGCGATAAAACGTGATTTGGCCGCATTTGCCAATTCCGCTTCCAGAAGGGATTCCTGCAACCGGACCAGCATTTCACGTCTTTCAAACCGCAACCGCAGCGATTCCATCAATGTCGCATTCGCCGTAAGCGCGCCACGCGCAAATATAAGCCCGATCAGGGCAACACCCGCCGCCATGATGAAACTGTCAAGCCGCTGCTGCATCAGAAGATACAAAATTACAGGCCCATTCACGCAGGAAATGGCAACTATTATTGCTGATCTCAAAGGAAAGAATTTAGTTATGGCGGATATATTGCCAATCAAAGCCGCAACAGCAAGGACAGCAACGGTTGCCTCCGAAGCCGGGTCCCAAAATATAAAGAAAAGACTGCTCCACGCCAGGCTCGTGAAACCGATCTGCAGGGTAAACAATATCGCCCATTTAAGATGGTCCGGCGCAACATCATCGGAATTGTTAACAGCGCGGTTAAACAGCGCCGACAGGACCAGCCCTGCAATGCTGGCCAATGCAAAAATGGCGCTCCATCCAAACGCCGCAACCGGGCTGGCTTTCTCCGCCGCTACAAAACTCAGGGCGATGAGGCCCGCCCCCGTAATAAAGGTTAGCGCATCCAGAAAGGAACCCCTGGCAATCAGGCGTAATTGCTCGCCTAATATTTCCTTTTGGATTTCATCGCGAGGGATTTTATCCCGTGAATCCCCGGCGAATAGCCGGAAAAATAAATTTCGCAACATGAAAACGCCTCAAAATAAAAACTTGCACAGAAATCATCTGCAAATCGGACATGTAAAGGTTTTGACGCAATAAAATTATTGTGGACGCATTTTAAAGAGGCATTCGGGGTTTCTGTCAACAACTACCATCCAAATTGGCGAATCAGGACGCAGATGAAAGTAAAAATACCGGAATATCGCGTGTGGTGCGGTCCTGGTAAACCTGATAATCGGGATATAATGCAACCAGTTTTGGCCACAGTTCAGCCCTGCGTTGCGCTGAAGCAACCGCCGACGTCACATTGATGACATTGGCCCCGATCTGAATTTGCGCCCTTGGCATCTTAAGCAAATTTAGCGCCCAGGCAGGCGGCTTGTCCG
Source organism: Pseudomonadota bacterium (assembly GCA_036758605.1). GTDB lineage: Bacteria > Pseudomonadota > Alphaproteobacteria > UBA11222 > UBA11222 > UBA11222. Next base: position 9,186 of record DAIOWE010000085.1, read on the forward strand.
CCCCGGCATACGATCCCACAATCGCATAAGTCGAATCGCCAAGATCCAGATATAACAAAGGCGTGGTGCGCTGCTGACCCGTTTTATGGCCTGTCGTGGTCAATAACACAATTGGCGCATTAAACATCCGGCCGCCAATCCGGCCACCCGATATACGATACAGCCCAACATGCAGCTTTGACATGAAGGTTGCAATAAAATGCCCAAACCCCGATCCGGTTGGTTTTGGTGGCGCCATGATAATGTCCCCCCTAAAATCACATGCTCATGATTAGGTCATTGCTTATTGTCAAAATCAAGAAGGAAGTGCGCTATACTGCGGGCGTGATTCCGGTTATCTGCCGTTAGGGTAATTACAGGAGAAAAGCATGTTTGATTTAACCGGCAAATGCGCCCTGGTTACCGGCGCGTCCGGGGGCATTGGTGGCGCTGTGGCGCGAACGCTGTATGCGCAGGGGGCGAGCGTTGGCCTGTCCGGCACGCGCGAGGCGGTGTTGCGCGAACTGGCGTCTGAACTGGGCGCGCGTGCACATGTGTTGCCGTGCAATCTTGCAGATGCGGCGGCGGTAGAAGCGCTGCCCAAACAGGCCGAAGCGGCAATGGGGCAGCTTGATATTCTGGTGAACAATGCGGGCCTTACCCGCGACAATCTGTTCATGCGCATGAAGGACGAGGAATGGGATACGGTTCTGGCCGTCAACCTGACCTCCGCCTTCAGGCTGTCGCGCGGCGTTCTGCGCGGCATGATGAAGCGGCGCTGGGGGCGAATCATCTCCATCACCTCGGTGGTCGGCGTTACCGGTAATCCGGGACAGGGCAATTACGCGGCCTCCAAGGCCGGCATGATCGGCATGAGCAAAAGCCTGGCGCAGGAAATCGCCAGCCGGGGCATTACCGTCAATTGCGTCGCCCCCGGCATGATCAAGACCGCCATGACCGACGCGCTGGATGATGGGCAGCGCGAACGCCTGCTGAACGCCATTCCCGCCGGCCGGCTTGGCGATAGCGCGGATGTGGCGAATTGTGTACTGTTTCTGGCCAGCGGGGAGGCCGGATATGTCACCGGCCAGACCCTGCATGTCAATGGGGGCATGGCCATGATCTGACGCTATTTTCAGGCGTTCGGACAACTGGCGTTGCGCAATAAAGTATGCTACCTGCACTTGCTGAAACTCACATAAACAGGCTGCCCCGGGGTTGGGGATGGGCTGAACGACCGGAAAGGACATTTGAATGAGCGATATCGCCGCGACCGTTAAGAAAATCGTGATTGAACATTTGGGCGTGGAAGCCGACAAGGTTGTGGATGGCGCAAGCTTTATCGACGATCTGGGCGCCGATAGCCTCGACACGGTTGAGCTCGTAATGGCGTTTGAAGAAGAATTCGGTGTCGAAATTCCCGATGATGCAGCCGAAAAAATTCAAACCGTGCAGGATGCGATCAATTTCCTGAAATCTGCAAAAGGCTGATATCACGCCGATGAGACGTGTTGTAGTCACCGGAATGGGTATGGTGACGCCGCTCGGCGACGGGGTGGACGTCAACTGGCGGCGTTTGCTTGCAGGCCAAAGCGGCGCAGGGCCCATTACCCGATTCGACGCCTCGCAATATGCGGCGCGCATCGCCTGTGAAGTCCCGCGTGGCGATGGCAGTGACGGTACATTCAATGCCGATGCCTATGTGGCGCCCAAAGAACAGCGCCGCATGGATGATTTCATCATCTATGGCATTGCCGCCGCCAAGCAGGCGATTAAGGATTCGGGCTGGGCCGCCGCCAATGAAGAAGAACGCTGCCGCGCCGGTGTCATGATCGGTTCTGGCATTGGCGGCCTGCCAGGCATTGAACAGGCGTCGCTGGAGCTGGCCGAAAAAGGACCGCGCCGGGTCAGCCCGTTCTTTAT
>DAIOWE010000086.1:0-11058 GCA_036758605.1 Pseudomonadota bacterium
TTTGCAGATAATATTCCTCGCGGAATACAAACATCACCACATCGGCATCCTGTTCAATGGAGCCGGATTCGCGCAGGTCGGAAAGCTGCGGGCGCTTATCTTCGCGTTGTTCGACCTGGCGCGACAATTGCGATAAAGCCAGCACAGGGACATTCAGCTCCTTGGCCATGGCTTTCAGGCCCTGGGTGATGGCGGAAATTTCCTGTACCCGGTTTTCCTGCGAGGCGCCGCTGCCGCGCACGAGTTGCAGATAGTCCACGACCACCAGACGCAATCCCTGTTGGCGCTTGATACGGCGCGCGCGGGCGGTTAGCGCGCTGATCTGTAACGCGCCAGTATCATCAATATACAGGGGCAGTTCCTGTAATTCCTGGCTGACTGTCACCAGGCGCTTGAATTCTGTATCATCAATTTGGCCACGGCGAATTTTTTCGGACGTAATGCCGGACTGTTCCGACAGAATGCGCGTCGCCAATTGTTCGGATGACATTTCAAGCGAGAAAAAAGCCACCACGCCATGACGGGAATTTTCACCCTGTGCTTCCGACAGATGCTTTTCCTGCAGCAGTTCTTTCGCCGCATTGAAGGCAATATTGGTCGCCAGCGCGGTTTTTCCCATGGAAGGACGCCCCGCAATAATGATCAGATCGGAACTGTGCATGCCGCCCATCAGCCGGTCGAGATCAATAAACTGGGTGGCAAGGCCGCTTAAACCGCCGTCGCGCTCATAGGCCTTGGCGGCAACGTCGATGGATTGGGTAATCGCGGTTTTGAAGGGTTGCAGGCCGCCTTCATACCGGCCACGTTCGGCCATACTGAATAAACTGGCTTCGGCTTCTTCGATTTGGGTGGCGGCGCTTTCTTCAACCGGTGCGTCATAGCTGCGGTTTACGATATCTTCGCCTAGCCGTATCAGACCGCGACGGATGGCAAGATCATGGATAATACGGCCATAGAATTCGGCATTGATGATGGTGGTTGCCGAACCCGCAAGCCGCGCCAGATATTGCGTGCCGCCAATTTCTGCGAGCCCCTCATCACGCTCAAAATAACTCTTCAGCGTCACCGGACTGGCCAGCAGGCCGCGATGAATCAACTTGCTGATCGCATCATAAATTCTTGCATGCACCGGATCATAGAAATGCAACGGCTCCAGAAAACTGGAAAGCTGATGAAAGCAGTCATTGTTGACCAGAATGGCGCCAATCAGCGCCTGTTCCGCCTCCACATTACTGGGCGGTGACCGGTAGGCGATACCACCGGGCAGAGTTGCGATATTGCTGGCGGGATTTGCCGCCAGTGCAAATATGGGTGCGTTTCGATTATCTGACATGACTATATCCTAGCGTCCGCGAATCGACCTGCACAGGATTATACCCTGTGGAAAAAATGTATAACGTGGACAATAAAAAAGGGCAGCACATTCATGCCGCCCTTTGACCGGATCCGCTGTTATAGCGGAATTAAATCTTAATCCTCATCCTCCAGGGCGGCTTCGCCCTCATCGAACAATTCTTCCAGCTCCATGTCCAGCGCGTCATCATCTTCATCGGTATTCACGAGCACGTTGACGCCTGCAGCCTGCTTTTCAGATTCTTCCAGAGACCGCGCCACATTGACCGTGACCTTCGCCGAAACTTCCGGGTGCAGCGCGATGCGCACATCATGTATGCCCAAATTCTTGATCTGACGGAGCAGGGCAACCTGTTGACGACCCACTGTAAAGCCGTTCTCGGTCATCACATTGGCAATGTCGCGGCTGTTCACGGAACCATACAGCAATCCGGATTCGCCGGACTGGCGCAGGATCACGAATGATTTGCCATCCATGCTTGCGGCAACCACCTCGGCTTCCTTGCGCTGTTCAAGATTAGTCGCTTCCAGCTGGACGCGACGGGCTTCGAAATATTTCATATTTTCTTCTGTCGCGCGCAGCGCCTTGCGGCGGGGCAGCAGAAAATTGCGCGCGTAACCGTCTTTCACTTTGACGACTGCGCCCATTTGGCCAAGTTTCTCGACCCGTTCCAGCAACACGACTTGCATCAGTTTTCCTCTCGCCTTTTACAGCTTAGCAACAGTATAGGTGCGGCGCAAATTGACAAAGTTTTCAACGATGCCAAGGCCCACGATGAGTAGAATTGGCCAGCCAAGAGCCAGCAGCAATACATAAACCCCGGTCAGGGCAAAAACCCGACCCGGTAAGCGGTGGGAAATAACATGGACTGTGGCTAAACCCAAGAAAAAATACGGTATGGCCGCCAAAGCAGTTATAGCGGCGCCTGTCAGTCCAATATCCCCGGGAAAAAAGGCTAATATCACGCCCCCAATTAGAGGGTAAATCATGAATTGCGGCAAATACATGTTTGAGAGTTCAGGCGAGGGGCGTGCATTTCGGCCAAGCCGCACCAGCAGCCGCTGTGCCAGCGCCCCGTTGCCAATGGAAAGCAGGGTCCAGAACAGCCCAAGACCGGGCAATGCAAACCGGATCAGCCTCTGTTGCAGCACGGCCTCATCAACAGGGGCCGATCCTGACTGCATCTGGGCCTGAATGATTGTCTGGGACAGTAAATCCACCTGCATGATCTGGGGGATCCATCCCCCCAGCCCGCCTTCAAAGCTTTGCATAAACAAAGCCAAAACCAGGGTGATGGCGATGCCAAGCCCGCTTAACCAGGCAAACAGCAAGCCGGCGGGGTAATATTCAATATGGGTGACGCCATCTTCGGTGATGATTTCCCGCGACCAGTTTGCAGCGCGGGTGATCACAATCGGCACGGCGGCATTAACCAGGAAATAGGCAATAGCCAGCAAGGGGCCTCCAACGACCGCTATAGCGCCCGTTGCGGCAATGCCGCCGATCAGTGCGGCAGTCCCCCCATAACCTAGTCCCGCCATGAACAGGGGCAGGGGCGAGAGATACATGGGGATAATGGAAAGCGCTGACCCGGTTGCGGCCGCACTATACAGGACGGCGCTAAGCAATCCCGCGCCAATACTGATGAAAAGGAATGGGGGCATAGGCTACCCGCCTGAAAATAACGAAAGGGGGGCAGAAAACCACCCCCCGATCCTGATAGCCCTAGCTGATAATATACGGCAGTAAAGCCAGTTCACGGGCCCGCTTGATTGCCGTTGCCAATTCGCGCTGTTTCTTCTTGGAAACGGCGGTAATCCGGCTGGGAACGATCTTGCCGCGCTCGGAAAGATAGCGCTGCAACAGCTTGATGTCCTTGTAATCAATCACCGGTGCATTATCGCCCGAAAAGGGACAGGTTTTACGGCGGCGGAAAAACGGCCGACGCGCTGCATCTTCGCTCATTCGGAATCCTCCACAACATCGCTGAGACGTACTGTGCCGTGATCTGCACCATCGTCTTCAAACAGGCGGCGTGTGCCCCCTTCTGCGCCACGTTCGCGGCGTCCACCGCCGCCATCGCGCCGGCCACCCGGCCCACCGCCAAAGCCGCCCGGACGCGGGCCGCGATCATCGCGCGACTGCATCATTGCCGACGGTTTTTCATCCATGGATTCCGTGCGCAGCGTCATGAAGCGCAAAATATCTTCATGAATGCCCATCTGGCGTTCCATTTCCTTTACCGCCGCGGGGGACGCGTCGATATTCATCAACACATAGTGTCCCTTCCGGTTCTTGCGAATCCGGTACGCCATGTTGCGCAAGCCCCAATATTCGGTCTTACCGACCTGTCCGCCGCCTTCGGTAATGACGTTCTTGAACGCCTCTACCAATGCATCGACTTGTTGGGGCGACACATCCTGACGGGCGATAAAGACATGTTCATATGTCGTCATATTATCCCTCTTGTCTCAAGACCATTCGCCATCCACCCCACTTAACGGAGGGGGTATATCCTAACAAAACAGCCCGGACCGGCAAGCCCAGGCTGCGAGCCGCGCACTATACGTATTCCGTCCAGAGATGCAAGGCGCTATATCGCTCCGATAAGCTGGTCGGGGATGGTGTCCCAGGCCTGGCGGATGGCGGGGAGGGGGTTGGAGATCAGTTTGTTTTGTGCGCCGAACATCATGGTGGTGCGCTGTCCCAGGTCATAGCTGGTCCAGCCGGGCTTGCCGGAACGGGCGAAGGCAGTCCAGGCATCCATCATGGTGGCGGCCAGCACATCGGCCTGCGGGCCGGAGCCGGAGAATTTCTCCGCGCCCTTCAGGCTATAGGTGCCGAACACATAACCCAGTTCCAGCGCATGGCAGGCACCAAACGCGCCGCCCGCGATGGGGGATTTCCAGTCAAACAGATAGGCATAGCCGGTTCCGCCGTTTTTGGTGTGGGCCTCCAGCAGGCGGGTGGCGGGTGCCGTGAAAATCCGGTCGGTCTGCACGGCCATAAACTGGTTGGGTGGCGTTGGGTCTTCGCCGCGCGCCTGTAGCATCGCGGGATAGGGGGCCAGCAGCTTTTTGAGGTCCACATCCGGCAGGGTAAGGCTGAGTCGTTTCAGCATGCTTTCTTCGTTCAGGCCTGTAATGGCCTTTTCCATCGCCCCAAACAGTTTCCATTCCTCGGTCGTGGTGCCGGTCATGATGGGGATATGCCGGGTCGCGCCGCCGCGCACGGCATGGATCGGGTAATCCGGCAGCACCCCGCCATCGACAGCGGGACGGAACGGCATGCCGCCCACTTCCGCCACGGTATGCCCCGGCACCTTGTTCAGCGCCAGATGCGCCTGGGCGCGCATAAAAACCCTGCCCTCGGCCTTGCGCAGATCATCGGCGGTTTTCAGTTCGGTTGCGGCCATCACGGCTTCGGCTACGCGCACCGCCTGGGCCTTGCTGGCCGCCGTATGACAGGCGCCGCTTTGCGGGATCGCCTTGTGGAACAGGCCTTTTGCGGCGGGCAGGCCAAGCAGCGCGCCCACACTCATGCCACCGGCAGATTCGCCGAAGATGGTGACATTGGCCGGATCGCCGCCAAACGCAGCGATATTGTCTTTCACCCATTGCAGCGCCGCCACCTGATCCAGCAGGCCTTCATTGCCCGTGGAAGGAATGGCCCCCTTCGTAATTTCTTTCAGATTGAGGAATCCAAGCGTTCCCAACCGGTAATTAACGGTAACCACCACCACATCGCCGCGCCGCGCCAGTCGGTCGCTGATATAGATCGGTTCGCTACCGGAACCAATGACGAAGGCCCCGCCATGCAGCCATACCATGACCGGGCGTTTCTTGCCGTCCGCTCCGGGCGTCCAGACATTGAGATACAGGCAATCTTCGCTGGCGGGCCAGGGGCTGCCGCCAAACAGCCCATCCATCATGGAGGCATTCTGCATGGCGGTATCACTGAATTTTTCCGATTTTCTGACCCCCGCCCATGGCTTGGCAGGTTGCGGCGGCATCCAGCGCAGATCGCCGACCGGCGGCGCCGCATAGGGTATCGCCTTGAACAGGGTAACGCCATCCTGTGTTTCGCCCTCAATCCTGCCGCCGCGTGTTTCTACAATGGTCATGGTGCGCCCTCCGCTGAGTATGATTTCTTGTCAGGAATGCTAACCGCATTTCGCGATGCTTGAACAGGACGAAGTGCATCGCTATCACTGGGCAATTATTATTCCTTAGGAGAAGCATCATGGCCCGCGCATTCACATTTCCCGGACAAGGCAGTCAAATTGTTGGTATGGGAAAGGACTTGGCTGATACTTATAAAGCAGCGCGCGAACTGTTCGAGGAAGTGGACGAGGCCCTGCAACAGAATTTATCCCGCCTGATGTGGGGTGGTCCGCCGGAAGAACTGCAACTGACGGAAAACGCGCAACCCGCATTGATGGCGGTCAGCATGGCGATCATGAAGGTGCTGGAAAAAGAAGCCGGCTTTAATCTGGCCAGCAAGGTGAAATGGGTGGCAGGGCATTCGCTGGGCGAATATTCCGCGCTGGCTGCGGCCAAAACCATGAGCGTTGCCGATACAGCGCGTTTGCTGAAACTGCGGGGTCAATCCATGCAAAAGGCCGTGCCGGTCGGTGTGGGCGCGATGGCGGCCCTTTTAGGGGCTGAACTGGACCAGGCCAAAGCCGCCGCCGCCGAGGGCGCGAAGGCCGGGGTCTGTCAGGTGGCCAACGATAATGCGCCGGGGCAGGTGGTTATCAGTGGCGCCACAAGTGCTGTTGAAGCCGCCATCGCCTTTGCCAAAACCCTGGGTGTAAAACGCGGCATGCTATTGCCGGTCAGTGCCCCGTTTCATTGCGCGCTGATGCAACCCGCCGCCGACGCCATGGCGCAAGCCCTGGCCAAAACCGCAATGATTGATCCCGCCGTCGGCCTGATCGCCAATGTCACCGCCGGGCCGGTGGATGACGCCGAAGAAATCCGCCGTCTGCTGGTGGACCAGGTAACCGGCCTGGTGCGCTGGCGTGAAAGCGTGGAGTATATGGCGGCCAATGGCGTCGATACGATTATTGAACTGGGAGCGGGCAAGGTGCTCAGCGGCATGGCCAAGCGGATTAACCCTGACCTCACCTTGCATAGCATATCTTCGCCGCAAGAGCTTGATGCATTTGTAAAAACACTTTAGAATCTTCTCCGGTTATATTGCGCCTACCCCCCCACCCCAGCCCTCCCCCACAAGGGGGGAGGGAGCTACGTGCAGCAAAAAAAATTCATATGCGATAGCCCGGTCCTTTCAGGGGGAGGGGCTTATCCCAACTTTCAGGGTCTTCCCCCTCCCCCCTTGTGGGGGAGGGCTGGGGTGGGGGGCAAAATGGAGCAACATGATCGGATAAGAGTCTAATTTCACATCCTTGCAATCAGCCACTCCGCCGCCAGTGGCGCAAAATAACTGAGAACGCCATCCGCCCCGGCGCGTTTGAAGGCCAGCAGGCTTTCGATCATGGCGCGTTCCTGATCCAGCCAGCCATTTTGCGCGGCGGCCATCAGCATGGCGTATTCGCCGGACACCTGATAGGCGAAGGTCGGCATCTGAAATTGCTGTTTCACCCGGTACAGCACATCCAGATAGGGCATGCCGGGTTTTACCATCACCATATCCGCGCCCTCGGCAATATCGAGAGCAACCTCGCGTAGCGCCTCGTCGGAATTGGCGGGGTCCATCTGATAGGTTTTCTTGTCGCCTTTCAGTACGGACTGTGAGCCAACTGCTTCCCGGAACGGGCCGTAAAAGGCGGAGGCGTATTTTGCGGCATAGGCCATGATCTGCACATGCTCAAAACCACCTTTATCCAGCGCCGAACGGATCGCGCCAATACGCCCATCCATCATGTCGGATGGCGCAATCACATCGCAGCCTGACTGCGCCTGCACCAACGCCTGCGCAACCAGAATTTCCACGGTTTCGTCATTGGCGATTATATCACCGTCCAGAACCCCGTCATGGCCATGGTCCGTATAGGGATCAAGCGCCACATCACACATCACGCCCAGGTTGAAACCACGCTGCTTGATGGCGCGAATGGCCGCATTAACCAGATTATCGGGATTCAACGCCTCAGCGCCACGCGCATCCTTGCGCATAGGATCGGTGGCGGGGAACAGGGCCAGCACCGGTATGCCCAGTTTCTCTGCCCGCCCGGCAGCGGCGGGAACAAGGTCAACCGAAATACGTTCAACCCCAGGCATTGCGGCAATAGCTTCGCGCCGGTTTACTCCCTCACAGACAAATACCGGCCAGATGAGATCATTCACGGACAGGGCGTTTTCAGCCACCAGGCGGCGCACCCAGTCTGTGCCGCGGTTACGCCGCATGCGAATGGCGGGGAAGGCAGCGGAAAATTTGTCCATATCAAAGTGGCCCGTTGGAAGTTGCTCTAACACATTAAAATCTGGGGTGATTTGTGAACGGATTGAAGCGCATCACACACCCTCATTGTCATTGCCCGGTTTAGCCGGGCAACCCACACCCCAAAACCCAGGCCATTGGATGATTACCCGGACAAGCCGGATAATGACATCGTGGGGTTAAAGGCGCTTCAATCTGATCACAAATTGCCCTGGGGGCATCATATACCGGTTGGGATTACCGGTTGAAATATTTTATCTGGTGCCTTGCGGGCTTAAAGCGTTGTCGATGCAATGCCAGTATCGCCCTGATCACCCATCACGCGCGCAGCCGGGATCGTAATGCTGACGCGGGTGCCAATGCCCACTTCGCTGGTGATCGAAAGTGTACCCCCGTGCTTTTCAACAAAAGATTTTGAAAGCGGCAGCCCCAATCCGGTTCCAGGTTCCGAAATTGCTATATCAGCGTTGGACCGCACCTGACCAAATGGCTTTAAGATAATAGGGATATCCTCCAGAGCAATCCCGATGCCGGTGTCGGTTATGTTCAAAACCAGATTTCCCCCGGCATCCAGATGAGACTCAACTGTAATGCGTCCCCTTTCAGGCGTAAATTTGATGGCGTTTCCAATGATATTCAGCATTATCTGCGTAAAAATGCGCCGGTCACACCAGATATCCGGTGTCTCATGCAGCCTGCTTTGCAGGGAGATGCGTTTAGCATCGGCACGATCATGCATAAACCGGAACGCCGTGTCGATGATTGTGTTCAGATGAGCGCGATCTTCCTGCAATTCAAATTTGCCGGCCTCTATTTTGGATAGATCGAGCACGTCATTGATCAATTCAAGCAGATGAATTCCGCTGTTATGGATGTCATTTACATATTCAAGATAACGGGGCGACCCCAATGGACCGAATAATTGATCGCGCATCACTTCGGAAAAGCCGATCACGGCATTCAGCGGGGTGCGGATTTCATGGCTCATATGCGCCAGAAAATCGGACTTCGCCCGGTCGGCCGCTTCGGCGCGTTCGCGGGCATCGCGCAGTTCCTTATCTTGGCGCACCCGTTCGGTGACAAGACGCGAAACACTGGAAACCTGTGTGATTTTTCCGGTGACAATATCCCTTTCAACGGAGATTGATCCTTCCATCCACTCCCAATTTCCGGCTTTATGGCGAACACGGAATAAATAGAGTTCGGGAGTGACGCCCGCCTTTATATATTTTATATTGTTTAAGTAAATTTCTTTGAGATCATCAGGATACGCATATTTAGCCAGAGATTGCCCCACAAACTCCTCTTGTTTATATCCAAGTACGCGCTCGACCGAGGGCGAGACATAGCGGCATATACCTTCCATGGAATAGATGCTGATCACATCATTAGCATGATCCGCCAGCAGCCTGAACTTTTCCTCGCTTTTGCGCAGTTCTGCTTCGGCATGACGCCGCACGGTTATGTCCGTGAACGTCCCGATGATGGCGGGTTGCCCTTCATACACCATCTCGTTTGCGGAATAAAACACCCACATCAATGATCCGTCGCCGCGCAGTAATTGGAACTCAAGATTTCTGTAGTCTTTTTCTGAAATGTGTTGATTGGTAGTTCTTCTGTGGCGCAGCCTCTCACGCTCAACCGGGTCGGCAAAGAAGTCCACGCCGCGAATGCCTGGTATTTCCGACAAGTCGTTTACCCCAGCCAGATCAAGTGCGCTGCGGTTCATGTACAATAATATACCATCTTTCTGCTTGCTGACGCAGATGGGGACAGGCACATTGTCAAGCAGGTTGCGCAAGCGAGAATTTTGTTGCTCGGTGGCGCGCCGCAATTCCTCCTGGCTATTCCGCAGATCTTCCTCTGCCTGGCGCCGTGCTGTCACGTCTGTGATCGTACCAATTATGGCGGGTTCGCCTTCATAGACCAATTGGCTTGCAGTGTAATAGGCCCAGAACGGCGACCCGTCTGCGCGTTTCAGTTGAAATTCGACGGGGGTGGTGTCGTTGTTCACAATTTTGGCCACTGCTTTATCGCGTTCTTCGGGGGTGGCGAAAAAATCCACGCCACGGGCGCCGGGTCTTTCCGATAAATCATTTATGCCAATCAACTCCAGGGCAGCCTGGTTCAGATAAACCAGCAGCCCGCTTGCCAGATTATTGACAATCACGGGCACCGGCACCGCGTCCAGTAAATGACGCAGCCGGGCATAATCCTGCGAGATCAGCTCACCGCGTTCCGCCTCGGTTCTTGCAAGCTTTTGCAATCCGCTTAATTGCTCGATCGAAGCGCGATAGGCGGCGGACACCAGACGCGTGTGTTTGAGAATGGAGATAAGGAACAGTGGGATAATCAGGCTGATCGCGTAATCCGATGGTGACCCGTATAGCAGCATGGCCAGCAGCAGGAATATGCCAGCGGGAAGTGAGAAAGCATATACACATTTGGTCGCCGGGACATTGGAGATGCTCCAGGCTGCAATCAACAGGGTGCTGATCATTATCAGCTCCGGCGTAACGTTCTGCGGTAAAAGCCTGAACAATAAGACGGAGGTGAGACCCCACGCGGAACCAGCAATCAGATTGCCGGCGATCAGCCATTTTTCCCAGAAATCTGACCGGCTATCTCGCGCCTCATCCCGATTGAAAAAATCGCCGATGAAGGACAGAATGTGATTTGCCAGAACGAGGCCAGTTCCAACAAGAAGCGCCTGCGCATGGGAAACATACGGCCAAATGGTCCATACGACCAGCAAGGCGGCGATATCGGCAGCCCAGTAATAACGCTCGGCTGTGATCAGCCGGTTATTGGCGATTTTGATTTTGGTTTCGTTGTCTGTCATCGCCCCTGATCCGCCACCGTAATGCGATGCGATGCGGCCTGTAGATTCTATAATCCGAAGCAGCCAGTATGTTGGGTAAATAGTTACTAATTAGTTTCCTTAATATTCTGTTAATTAAATGGCTTCCTTGCTACACGCCTGTAGCAGCCGTCACAGTTTCGTCATTAGTTTAACATCATACGAATATTTGATCGGGAGAACGCATGCACTTCGAGTTGAATGAGGAACAGGCGGCATTTCAGGCTGCGGCCCAAAGCTTCGCGGCGGGTAAACTGGCGCCAAAGGCGGCGGAATGGGATAAAAACGGGCATTTTCCGGTAAATGTGCTGCGCGAGGCGGCGGCTTTGGGCTTTGCCGGCATTTATGTCCGCCAGGATGTGGGGGGATCGGAGTTGGGCAGACTTGAATCCACCCTGATTTTTGAGGCTTTATCGGCTGGCTGCACCTCTACGGCGGC
>DAIOWE010000087.1:0-11037 GCA_036758605.1 Pseudomonadota bacterium
GCATGGCGTCGAGACAATCCTTGTGGATCAGGACATGAACCGGGTCAATCCGGATACGCCATCACAGGCCGATTCCGAACATTGCGGCATCTGTACGATTGTTTTTGGTCTGGCCTGGGCCATTGCACTGGGCCTAATTCTGGCGCCGCTGCCTGGTTTTGTTTCGCCCCGCCGGGGCGGCGTCTGGCGGCCGCACCATAATGGTTTCAGACCTGCGCTTCCGCGCGCGCCACCGCTCTTCGCTTAGCTTCACCTGAATTGTTTTCAAACGATCCGGCGCAATCCTGCGCGGGCGTACATATTCATGTTCACTAAGGAAGAAACATCATGCAACCTATGTCCTCTCTTACTATGCGTACATCCATGCCCCTGTTGCTGGGGGCCGTTTTATCTCTGGCGGCCTTGCAGATGGCGCAGGCCTCCTGCGGGGCTTCGTTCTGTTCAATCAATACCAACTGGAACATGCAGGGGGCCGCTGTCGAACCCGGCTGGCGGCTTGATCTGCGCGGCGAATATATCGATCAGGACCAGCCCAGATCGGGCAGCGGCGACATTGCGCTTGGCCAGATTCGTCGGCACGATGACGAGGTCGAAACCCGCAACCGCAATGTGCTGGCGACGCTTGATTATGCCGTGAATGACCGGCTGGGGTTTTCAATGACGGTACCGGTTATTGATCGGGACCATTCGCATATCCATAATCATCGTGGCGCAAAAATTCCGGAAAGCTGGGATTTTACGCGGCTGGGGGATGTTCGCCTGCAAACCCGCTATCAATGGAGCGCCGCAAATCAGGCGCAACCGGGCCAGAGTAACTACGGCCTCAATCTGGGGGTGAAGCTGCCCACGGGTCAAATTCACGTCGATAATTCTGCCGGTGAACGCGCAGAACGAACCCTGCAACCCGGTACGGGCACGTCAGATTTATTGTTGGGCGCCTATTTCAATCAGATGCTGAGTGATCCGGTTTCCTCGTGGTTTATACAGGGATTGTGGCAGCAGCCGCTGAATAAACATGAAAATTATGAACCCGGTCATCGGATATCAGTTGATCTGGGGTACCGGTATGAAGCCAGCAGCAAGGTTGGATTACTGGCGCAGATCAACACGCTGTTTGTCGCGCGTGACCGCGGCCTGGAGGCGGAGCCAGCAGATACCGGTGGCAAGTTTGTATATTTCAGCCCCGGCGCCACCTTTGCTGTTACGCCGAAAGCGCAGCTTTACGGTTTTGTTCAGTTGCCGATGTACCAATATGTCAACGGTGTGCAGTTAACTGCGGATTGGTCCCTGGCGGCCGGGGTGAGCGTCCGGTTCTAGCGCATACTGCGTTTAAGTCAGGTCGTTCTCCAGCCCCCCACCCCGGCCCTCCCCACGAGGGGGAGGGGGAAGAGGCCCAGAATTCTGCGGGAAAAGCCCCTCCCCTTTATGGGGAGGGGTTGGGGTGGGGTGGGAAAGAAAAAAGTGTTAGCGCCTCGACTTAAATGCGGAGCGCCCTAGCGGCGTTCTCCACGTCGTCATCGCGAGCGAAGTGACCAGGCTACGCCGAAGCGAAGCTTCAGCTTCGCCCAGGCGAGAGCAACCCAGGAGTCCCACGCAAAGGTCTGTGATTATGACTCCTGGATTGCTGCGCAGCTCACGCTCCTCGCAAAGACGCCAGAGGGGGCCTACCGCCCCTTAAATTCCGGTTTGCGTTTTTCCCGGAAGGCCTTCACGGCTTCGATATGGTCATGGGTGAAGGAAAGGACGCCCATATGCGAGGACACGCTTTCCAGCGCCTGGAACAGATCGCTGCGCAGCCCGTCATAGACGGCTTTTTTAGTCATGCGGATTGCCAGCGACGGGCCGTTGGCGATCCGTTCGGCGAAAGCATAGGTATGCGCCATTAATTGATCATCGGGCAGCACTTTCGAGACGATGCCGAGCCGCTCGGCTTCTTCGGCGCTGAACAGATCGCCGGTCCACAGCAGTTCCAGCGCCTTGGTCAGGCCAACCAGACGCGGCAGCAAAAACGCGCCGCCATCGCCCGGCGCCAGGCCGACATTCACATAGGATTCGGCAAAGCGCGCACTGGCGGCGGCAAAGCGGATATCCGCATAAAGCGTCATATCCATGCCGGCGCCTGTCGCTGCGCCATTGACCGCACAGATATAGGGCTTGTCCAGCGCACTGACCGCGCGCGCCACCGGATGCACCCGGGTCAGCAGATATTCCTTGAACTGGTTGGGGGTTTCATCCTTGCCCATGGTGGACAGATCACCGCCGGAACAGAACGCCTTGCCAACGCCGGTAAGCACCACAACATTGACATCGTCCCGCGCCTGGCTTTCTCGCAAGCCAGCGGCCCAGCCCAGCAGCATTTCATCGCTGAACGCATTGCGGGTTTCCGGCCGGTTCAGGGTAATGGTGGCGATCTTGTTTTTGACTTCGAACAGAATGTCCGGCATTGGCTTCCCCTTTTATGGTTTTATGGGTTAGTTTTACGCCAGCATACGTGCAATATCCAGTCAGATTGAACCGGAGCCAGATATGAGCCAAGCTTTACCCCTAGAGGGAATTACCGTGATTGAACTGGGCAGCAGCCTGGCGGCGCCCTATGCGGCGCTGATACTGGCCGAGATGGGGGCTGAGGTGATCAAGGTCGAGCATCCCGAAGGCGGCGATGCGGCGCGCACCTGGGGGCCGAATGGGGCGTATGGCTTTTCGCTGATGTTCGAGACGTTCAACCGCAACAAAAAATCCGTCACCGTTGATTTTACCAATAAGGCCGAGCTTGACCGGTTGCGCCATTTGATCGTGGCGCGCGCCGATGTGGTGTTGCAGAATTTGCGTCCCGGCGTGGTCGAGGAATTGAAACTGGATGGTCCATCCTTGCTGGCCGAAAAAGCGGCGCTGATTTACTGCAATCTCGGCGCGTTTGGCGGTACGGGCGAAATGTCGCGGCTGCCGGGATATGATCCGCTGATGCAGGCCTTTACCGGCATGTGTGATGTGACCGGGCCCGAAGGCGGCGAGCAGTGCCGGGTCGGCGTTCCGGTTGTGGATATGGGCACCGGCATGTGGGCGGCGATGGGCATTCTTACCAAGCTGCTGGCGCGCAAGGACAGCGGCGCGGGCGGGCAGGTGGATGTGGCGCTGTATGAAACCGCCATGACCTGGATGTCGATGCCGATGGCGAGTGTGATGGCCACGGGTAAATCACCGGGGCGCTATGGCTTGCGCGGGCCGGGCGGGCTGGCGCCCAATCGCGGCTATCAGGCGTCCGACGGTGTGATGATCATTACGGCTGGCACCAATTACCAGTTCCGCAAACTGTGCGCGGCGCTGGGCCATTCGGAATGGGCGGACGATGAACGCTTCACCACGCCGCGCGGGCGCTCCAAATATGAAACGGAAATGAGCACTCTGATCGGCGATGTCATCCGTACACAGCCCCGCGCCCACTGGATGGCGGAACTGGATAAAGTTGGCGTTCCCAATGCGCCGGTGCATACGCCGGTCGAGGCGTTTAATCATCCGCAAACGCAGGCCAGCGGCCTGTTGCAAAAGGCCGCCGATGGTTCTGTGGCGCAGGTCACCCTGCCTATGAAGTTTGATCATGCGCGGCTGCCCTATCGGCACCGCGCACCCAAACTGGGCGAGCATAATGATCTGCTGAAGGCCTGATCATGCAGGACAGCAAAAGCTGGGCGATGCGCGGCGGCGTGGCTGTCGTCATCCTTGTGGCGGCGTTGCTGCTATGGCGGGTGTTGCAGCCAAACTCCATGGGCGATGGCGTGACAGGCAGCAATGGGCGCATTGAAGCGGTCGAGATTGATATCGCCGCCAGGGCGCCAGGCAGGATCCGGGACATACTGGTGAACGAAGGTGAATATGTCCAGGCGGGGCAGGTGCTGGCCAATATGGACACGGCGGCGCTGGAAGCCCAGCGCCGGGAGGCGGCGGCGCAGTTGCAGCGCGCCATCATTGGCGTTGAGACGGCGAAAATTCAGGTCACCCAGCGCGAAGCCGAAAAGGCCGCTGCTGAAGCGATATTGGAGCAGCGCAAGGCAGAACTTGACGCCGCTAAAAAGCGCCTGGACCGTTCTGAAAAACTGGTGGGCGATGATAATATTTCACGCCAGCAGCTTGATGATAACCGGGCGCGCTTCCAGGGCGCGCAGGCCGGCGTCAATGCGGCGCAAGCCCAGATTGCCGCAGCCAACGCCGCCATCGCCACCGGCAAATCCCAGGTCATTGGCGCGCAATCATCGGTGGATGCGGTGCGCGCCACGGTGCAGCGCATTGAAGCGGATCTGGACGACAGTATTCTGAAATCGCCGCGCGATGGCCGGGTGCAATATCGTGTGGCGCAGCCGGGCGAAGTGGTTGGCGCGGGCGGCAAGGTGCTGAACCTGGTTGATCTGGCGGATGTCTATATGATTTTCTTTCTGCCTACGGAGGATGCCGGGCGTCTTGCGCTGGGCAGCGAGGTGCGGCTGGTGCTGGACGCCGCGCCGCAATATGTCATTCCCGCGCAGATTTCATTCGTGGCCGATGTGGCGCAGTTCACCCCCAAAACGGTTGAAACCGCCATTGAACGGCAGAAGCTGATGTTCCGCGTCAAGGCGCGGATCGATCCCGAACTGCTGAAACAGCATCTGCATCATGTCAAAACCGGGGTGTCCGGCATGGCCTGGCTGCGCGTGGACCCCAAGGCCGAATGGCCTGACGAGCTTCGCACCAAGTTACCACAATGAGTAGCCCTCCCGCAGGCGCAGAAATCGTTGCGCGCCTGAGTGGCGTTAGTTTGCGTTACGCTGGCAAGGCGGCGCTGGATAATATCAGCCTTGACGTTCCGGCGGGCTGCATGGCCGGGCTGATCGGCCCGGACGGAGTGGGCAAATCCAGCCTGCTGGCCCTGATTGCCGGGGCGCGCGCCATCCAGACCGGACAGATCGCTGTGCTGGATGGGGATATGGCGAAGGCGGCGCACCGGCGGCGTATTTGTCCGCGCATCGCCTATATGCCGCAAGGCCTGGGGAAAAATCTCTATGCGCGGCTTTCGGTGTTTGAGAATGTGGATTTTTTTGGCCGCCTGTTCGGCCATGACGCAACCGAACGCCACCGCCGCATTGCCCAATTGTTGCAGGCGACCGGGCTTGGCGCATTCGCGGACCGTCCGGCGGGCAAACTGTCAGGCGGCATGAAGCAGAAGCTGGGCCTGTGCTGCGCGCTGATCCATGATCCAGACCTGCTGATTCTGGATGAACCCACCACCGGCGTCGATCCGCTGTCGCGCCATCAGTTCTGGGAACTGATTGACCGCATCCGCGCGGGGCGGCCCGGCATGAGTGTGCTGATCGCCACCGCCTATATGGAGGAGGCAGCGCGTTTCGACTGGCTGGCTGCGATGGATGCAGGGCGTGTACTGGCCAGCGGGGCGCCGCAGGATTTGCTGGCGCATACCGGCGCCGCCACACTGGAGGCGGCGTTTATAGCATTGTTACCGGAAGAAAAACGCCTCGGCTACCGGCCCGTGACCGTGCCGCCGCGCGATCCCGGAATTGATCATGATGTTGCGATTGAAGCCAGAGACCTGACCCTGCGCTTTGGTGATTTTACCGCCGTCGATCATGTGAGTTTCCGTATCCTGCGCGGCGAGATTTTCGGTTTTATCGGCTCCAATGGCTGTGGCAAGACGACGACCATGAAAATGCTGACCGGCCTGCTGCCTGCAAGCGAGGGTACGGCGCATCTGTTCGGACAGCCGATGCAATCGCGCGACATCGAAACCCGCAGGCGTATCGGCTATATGTCGCAGAGCTTTTCACTCTATTCCGAACTGACGGTGCGGCAAAATCTGCATCTCCATGCCCGCCTGTTCCGCCTGCCGCCGGATATGATCCCGGCAAGGGTCAGCGAAATGCTGCGACGATTCGATCTGATTGGCGTCAGCGATGCGCTGCCCGCCGCATTGCCGCTGGGGCAGCGTCAGCGGCTGTCCCTGGCGGTCGCCATGATCCATGCGCCGGAGATACTGATTCTGGATGAACCGACATCGGGCGTCGATCCAGTGGCGCGCGACGCCTTCTGGCAGATCATGATTGATCTGGCGCGCCGCGACAGAGTGACAATCTTTATTTCAACCCATTTCATGAATGAGGCCGAACGCTGCGACCGCATCGCGCTGATGCATGCAGGGCGGGTTCTGGTCAGCGATCCGCCAGCCGCGGTGATCGAACAGCGCGGCGCGCAAAGTCTGGAACAAGCCTTTATTGGCTATCTGGAAGACGCAGCACAGGATGTGGCGCCAGAAGCGCAGCCGGAACCAGCAGCGTCGGCGCAATCTCCTGCCGCGCATAGCATGCAACGGCGCTGGTTCGATGTACGGCGCATGTTCAGTTACGCACGGCGTGAGGCCCTGGAATTGCGCCGCGATCCGATCCGCCTGACCCTGGCGCTGCTGGGCAGCGTCATCTTGATGTTTGTCGTGGGTTATGGCGTGAATCTGGATGTGGAGGATTTAAGTTTTGCGGTGCTGGACCGCGACGATACGGTTGCCAGCCGGGACTATGCGCTGAACATTTCCGGTTCGCGCTATTTCATCGAACAGGCGCCGATTGCCAGCTATGAAGAGCTTGACAGGCGCATGCGCGCAGGCGAACTGAGCCTGGCGATTGAAATTCCACCGGGCTTTGGCCGCGATCTGGCGCGCGGCGATCCTGTGCAGATCGGGGCGTGGATTGACGGCGCCATGCCGCAGCGCGCCGAAACCGTGCAGGGCTATGTGCAGGGCATGCATCAGCAATGGCTGGCGGGCAGATATCCGCTGACCAATCTTATGAATATCGAGACGCGGTTTCGCTATAATCCCGACGTGAAAAGTCTGGTGGCGATGGTTCCCGCAGTCATACCGCTGCTGCTGCTGCTGATTCCGGCGATGCTGGCGGCGTTGAGCGTGGTGCGTGAAAAAGAACTTGGCTCCATCATCAATCTTTATGTCACGCCGGTAACCAGGCTGGAATTTCTGCTCGGCAAACAACTGCCTTATGCCGGGCTGGCGATGCTGAATTTTCTGTTGCTTACAGGACTTGCAATTACGGTGTTTGGCGTGCCGCTGAAGGGCAGTTTTCCGGCTTTGGCCGCAGGCGCATTGCTATATGTGATTTCGGCCACCGCCATAGGCCTGCTGATCTCCAGCTTTATGCGCAGCCAGATCGCCGCGATCTTTGGCACGGCGGTGCTGACCATCCTGCCCGCCGTGACATTTTCCGGCATGATCGATCCGGTGTCCTCACTGGAGGGCGCGGGCCGGCTGATCGGCAATATCTATCCGGCTACGCATTTCATCACCATTTCACGCGGGACTTTTTCAAAAGCCCTGGGCTTTGCGGATTTGTACGCCGCGTTCATCCCCCTGCTGATTTCCGTGCCGGTGCTGATCGGCCTGGGCGTGGCGCTGTTGAAAAAGCAGGAGGCCTGAACATGCGCGCCGCCAATATTCTGTATCTGGGCGTCAAGGAACTGCGCAGCCTGGTGCGCGATCCGGTAATGCTGGTGCTGATCATCTATGCCTTTTCATTCGCCATCTATGCGGCGGCCAAGGCGCTGCCGCAAACCCTTAACAAGGCGCCGATTGTGATTGTGGATGAGGACCGCTCGCCGCTGTCGGCGCGCATCAGCGGCGCATTCTATCCGCCCTATTTTGTCGCGCCGGTGATGACCGATCAGACCGGAATGGATGCGCAGATGGATGCCGGGCTGGCCACCTTTGCACTGAATATTCCCCCCGATTTTCAGCGCGATGTTCTGGCCGGGCGCGCGCCCACCCTGCAATTGAATGTTGACGCCACCCGCATGAGCCAGGCATTTTCGGGCAGCGGATATGTTCAGGCCATCGCAGCCGCCGAAGTACGCGAATTTGTGCAGGGCTATCGCGGGGCCGCCGTACCGCCCGCCGAGCTGGTCATGCGGGCGCGCTTCAATCCGCAGCTTCAGGAGGCCTGGTTTGGCTCGGTGATGGAGCTGATCAACAATATCACTATGCTGTCGATAGTGCTGACCGGCGCGGCGCTGATCCGGGAGCGCGAGCATGGCACGGTGGAGCATTTGCTGGTGATGCCCGTCACCCCGTTTGAGATCATGACCAGCAAGGTCTGGGCCATGGCGCTGGTGGTGCTGATCGCCTGCGCATTATCGTTATTTTTCGTCATTGAAGGGGCGCTGGCGGTACCCATCGAAGGGTCGCGGATATTATTTCTGTCGGGGGCGGCGCTGCTGCTGTTCGCCACCACATCCATGGGGATATTTCTGGGCACCATCGCGCGCTCCATGCCGCAATTTGGCATGCTGCTGCTTCTGGTGCTGCTGCCGCTGCAGATATTGTCCGGCGGCGTTACGCCGCGCGAAAGCATGCCCGCACTTATTAAACTGCTGATGCAGGCCGCACCCAACACGCATTTTGTCATGCTGTCGCAAGCCGTCCTGTATCGCGGCGCGGGGCTGGATGTGGTATGGCCGGAATTCATCAAAATCGCCCTGATCGGCGCCATTCTGTTCAGCCTGGCCCTGGCGCGCTTCCGCAACACCATCGGTACGATGGCGTAACAAGCACTGCTCTTGACGCGCCCATCCCTCTGTCGCATGCTGATACGAAGCACAATAACATCCTGCAAGAATAGCAGGGGTGACAACGAGGGGAGAGGGCATAATGGCGCAAAAGCACATTCTTGATGGCTACAAAATTGTCGATTTCACACAGGTGCTGGCCGGGCCAAGCTGCACCCGCGCCATGGCGGAATTGGGGGCCGAAGTCATCAAGCTGGAAATTGCGCCGGGCGGCGATATGACCCGCAATCTGCCCTGGATACGCAATGGCCGCAGCGGCTATTTCATTCAGCAGAACCGGGGCAAGCAGTCGCTGTGCCTTAACCCCAAGACACCCGAAGGTCTGCATATCATCAAGGAACTGATCAGGGATGCGGATGTGTTTATCGAATCCTTTTCGCCGGGCGCCATTGGCCGCATGGGGTTGGGCTGGGATGTGGTGCATGCGATCAATCCCAGGGTGGTGATGTGTTCCATCTCCGCGCTCGGGCAGACCGGGCCGCTCAGCCAGTTGCCGGGGTATGATTATATCGCCGCCGCCTATGCGGGCATTCTGGATAATATCGGCTATCCCGACGGGCCGCCGCTGCTGACCGGCATGGCGATTGGCGATGTCAGCACCGGCATGAACGCCTTTGGCACAGTCATGGCGGCGCTGCTGGATCGCGCGCGCAGCAATGAGGGTCAGTATCTCGATATCTCGCTGCTGGATACGTATTTTCAAATGCATGAAGTGAATGTGCAGCATTATTCAGGTAGCGAAGGCGCGATGGTGCCGACACGTTTTGGCAATCTGCATTCCTCGATTGTCCCCATCGGGATTTTCAAGGGCCGCACGGGATATATATTTCTGCTGGCCGTGCCCGCCACCTGGCCGACCTTCTGCAAGGTGATCGAACGTGAAGACTTGATCGAACATCCCATGTACGCCACGGTTCAGTTGCGCGCTGAAAACCGTTTCAAACTTGCGGAAGAAATCCAGGCCTGGTGCGATAAACAGCCCAGCGACGAAGCCATCATCAAAAAATTCCAGGACGCGCATTTGCCGGTTGCGCCGATATTGTCTGTGCCGCAGGCGATGGCGGAACCGCATCTGATCGCGCGCGGCGTGGTGCGCACCATTCAGGACCGCGGATTTGGCGAGCTGAAAATTCCCAATATCCCGCATCGTTTTTCCAAATATCCGGACCGGCTGGAACTGCAGGCGCCTTTTATCGGCGAGCATAATGCCCAGGTGCTGCGCAAACATCTGGGTTATAGCGATGAAAAGATCAGGGCGCTGACGGATGCGGGTGTACTGCATGCAGAACCTATTCCCGCAGCAGCGGAATAATTAAACCTACATAAGGAAAAAGAAAATGGCAGGAGATATGGAAGACAAAGTCGTGCTGATTACCGGCGCGGGCAGCGGCATTGGCCGCGAAGCGTCGCTGGTGTTCGCGCGCGAAGGCGCCAAGGTGATGGTGGCCGACATCAATGAAAAAGGCGGCGAGGAAACCGTGGGCCTGGTGAAACAGATGGGCGGCACAGCCAGTTTCGTGCGCTGCAATGTCGCCAAGGGGCCCGAGGTCGAGGCCATGGTCAAGGCCACTGTTGACACGTTCGGCCGTCTGGATGCGGCGTTCAACAATGCCGGCGTTGAGGGCGACACCCGCGCCACCATCATTTCGTGTACGGAGGAAAATTTCGATCTCAACATCGCCGTCAATCTGAAAGGCGTGTGGTGGTGCATGAAATATGAGATCGAGCAATTTTTGCGCCAGGACAGCCCCGGCGCCATCGTCAACACGTCTTCGCTGGCGGGTGTCGTTGGTGTGCCGCGCGGCAATGCCTATGTGGCGGCTAAACACGGCGTCATTGGCCTGACCAAAACCGGCGCGCTGGAATATGCCCGCAAAAATATCCGCGTTAATGCCGTCTGCCCCGGCGCGATCGAAACGCCCATGCTGGACCGTATCGCGGGCGGCACCGAAAAAGGCTATGAGGCAATGCGCCGGATGGAGCCGGTCGGGCGTCTTGGCAAACCCTCCGAAATCGCCGAAGCCGCAATGTGGCTATGTTCTGACCGCGCGTCGTTTGTTACGGGGCTCGCCATGTCAGTGGATGGCGGAAGTTTTGCGCGGTGATGCGATAAAGTCTGGGATAGGGTGATCGCTAAATCACCCTATCTTCGGCTGGCGGATGTCTTCTTTTCTGACTGAAAACTTATCTGCAAGCGTGTCCCGGTCGTTTTTGCAAAGCGCGTCAGGGTGCGCGCCGAAGGGATAGAGCGGCCGCACTTAAATGCGGGCTGCTCTAAAAAAGCTGCGCCGCTAACAGCCCCGCCGCCCCAATAGCGCCCAGCGGCGGAATCCAGCGCGGGGCGTGGATCGCAAGGTCCGGACGCGGTTCCCGGTGGTGCAGCCGCATCAATGCCAGATTGGTCACAATGAAAACGCTGAGCAGCACATT
>DAIOWE010000088.1:0-10770 GCA_036758605.1 Pseudomonadota bacterium
CCTGTCTGCAGCAGCCAACGCCTGTTTGCCTCGAGTATCAGGCAGGTAAGCCTGCCGGTTGCATGCGCCCCCGTATCAATGCCGATACGGTTGGTTTTAATTTCGACTTCGTTACAAACAGTATGGCCATGCACGACAATAGCGCCGAAGTCCTTGTTGTAATTTAAAAAAGGTCCACGAATCCAGACCAGTTCCTGTTCCGATTGGCAGTCAAGCGGCACCCCGGGACGCACCCCTGCATGCGCAAAGAAGTACCCGCCAGCCCTGTGGAAGGCCTTCAGCCCCTTTAGAAAGGCCAGCTCATGGGGCTGCATTGAATCAGAAAGCAGCCTGGCAGACTGCACCAGGTTCTCAGTCAGCCCAAATTCTGATGGCGCATGAATCCCATATTCACGCAAAACTGCATCTCCCCCGATATTCAACCATGCCGCGCCGCTGTAAGGGTCTTCGAGAAAGTTGAGCAGCATGGCCTCATGGTTGCCACGCAAATGCAGCTTTTCAAAACCTGGCGGGTCATTGCTCATGGCCAGCGCCATCACGCCCCTGCTATCCGGGCCGCGATCAATATAGTCGCCAAGATAGATAAGCTGGTTGCGCGCCCATCCGCGTGACGCCGCATCATCGGCAATCATCGCATGCAATTGCCCTAACAGATCGGCACGGCCATGCACATCACCAATAACATAGAAACGTTCGCCGGCTGGAACCGTAACTGTGGCGCTGCGGGTTTTGCCACCAAGCAGGTTTTTCAAACGGGCAAGATTTAACGGCATGGTTGAGCTTTATACACATTCCGGGGATAAATGCCATTGGAAGCGTTAACCCTCTGGCAACCATCATCTGCGACAATGGGTTGCACCATTTATTAACTTTGCGGTCTTTTATGTCTGCTGCCCCATTACACACTTCCGGCGCAATTTCAGTGGCCGCTTCTGGCAGTCACGAGGGGGCGCTGCAGGATTATGCATCCAGGCTGGCGAACCACAGGCAGGGACGGCGCGCCGTTCATGTCCGTCTGTCGCAATTATCTCCCGCCAACCGCCAGGAGCACCATATACGCATCGTCATGAATACGTTTGAGCCGCTTCTGCGGAAGTTTAATGGCCAGATATTCCGATTATGGAATAATGATATCATTGTGGGTGTCAAGGGGGCGGAAATCGCGGACATTGATGATTATGTCATCAAGCTGCGTTTTTTATTTTCAGAAGACCCGTTATTGCTGCTTGAAGAACATTCAGAACAGCAGTTTTGCCGCTGGTACGATATAGAGACTGACCATCCGGATTTTGTGGTGCTGGCGCAGACCTTCAGCGCCGACGCCGCAAAACATCATCAAAAAGCAAGATCAGACGCGCACGCCAGATCCGGTGCAAAGCAGAACCCGGGGTCACAGGAGAATTTGTCCCCACTCACACCGGTGCTGCTCGATCGTTTTGAGAAAGCGTTGCATGGCGCCGATCTTAGTCCGATGATCGAACGGCAAATGATTTTTGCCATTTCCGGACAGGGCAAGCCCAAACCCGTTTTGTGCGAACATTTTGTTTCTATCCGGGCCTTGCAGCAAAAAATTCTGCCTGGCGTTGATTGCCTGGGTGATCGCTGGCTATTTCAGCGCCTGTGCCAGAAGCTGGATTTACGCATGCTGGCGGCGCTGCCGGAAATTTCACAAAAAGTCACTGTGCCGATCAGCATCAATATCAATATCAGCACGATTTTATCTCCCGAATTTCTGAAATTCGACGCAGCTATACGCAAGGGCGCCCAGCAGGCCATGGTCCTGGAAGTACAGAGTATTGATCTGTTTGCCGATATGGGCGCCTTTATCTTTGCCCGTGATTTTGCGCATGAACGCGGATATGGGATGGCGCTGGATGGACTGAATCCGCTGACGTTCCCATTCATGGACCGCGTAAAGCTAAAACTGGATTTCGAAAAAGTTATATGGAGTCCGGAAATTGCCAGAGACTTCAATCTGCAACGCAGGGAATATTTTGTGCAGGCCATCAAACATGCCGGTCCCAGCCGTATCATTTTGTGCCGCTGCGACAGCCAGGACGCCATTGATTTTGGCCGTGAAGTTGGCATTGGACTGTTTCAGGGCCGCCATATGGACCGGATGCTGGCGGAAAGCTGAAGAATCTGCAAATATGCCCTTATGAATCCTTCTGACACAAATGCCATGCGTGTGCGCGGGCTGACCAAGCGTTTCGGCGCCGTGCTGGCTGTGGACGCCATTGATTTCGATGTCGCCAAAGGATCAATTACCGCACTGCTGGGGGGGAATGGCGCGGGTAAAACCACGACCATCGCGATGATTCTGGGGCTGGTGGAACCGACAGCAGGCACGATAGAAGTTCTGGGTGCGCGCGTACCTGAACACTATCATCGCGTGCTGCCGCGCATGAACTTCGAAAGCCCATATGTGGATTTACCGCATCGCCTGACGGTGGCGCAAAATCTGAACGTGTTCGCCATGCTTTACGGGGTCGAAGACCGGCGCGGACGCATTGGCGAACTGGCGGCGGATCTTGAGTTAAAAGATTTTCTGCACCGCCCGACGGGACAATTATCCGCAGGACAAAAAACCCGCGTATCGCTGGCGAAATCCCTGATCAATGCGCCTGAGCTATTATTGCTGGATGAGCCAACCGCCTCGCTGGACCCGGACACGGCGGATTGGGTACGCGGCTATCTGGAAAATTATTGCGCCACACGCGGGGCGACGATCCTGCTTGCCTCGCACAATATGGCGGAGGTGGAGCGCATGTGTGATGTGGTCCTGATGATGCGTACCGGACGCATCGTTGATTCCGGCGCCCCCGCTGCGCTGATCAGCCGCTATGGGCGCAGCACCATGGAAGAAGTTTTTCTGGATATTGCGCGCGGCACCGGCAAGGGCGCGGCGTTGGCAAACAGTCCCGGCTGAATAATCTGTTCAGTAAACACCGGTTTCAGTTCTCTGGCTCAACCCAGGGGATGGCGGCGATTTCAATGCCTTCTTCACGTAACTCATTGACCTCCTGCGGTGTGGCGTCGCCATAGATATTGGCGGCTTCGCGTTCGCCATAATGAATTTTACGGGCTTCTTCAGGGAATTTTTCGCCAACATGATCGGCGTTCTGTTCCACATGCGCGCGCACCTGACGCAGGAATTGACGCATTTGCGCCTGACCAAGCGCCATCTTGTCCGGCAGGCCGCCCCGGCGGCTATTGCCCTTGGCGCCAATATTGGGAGCCATGACGGCCTTGTCGATTTTTGCCGAACCGCATACCGGACAACTCAATTCACCTGCGCCAAGCTGCGTATCATAAGCGGTGCTATTGGCGAACCAGCCTTCAAATACATGCTCTTTGTCGCAGATAAGGTCGTAATGGATCATGCGTCTATAAATGGCATGTCACGCCAGAATGGGCAAGTGCTCAGGCGGCAGACCTCCCTGCAGATTTGTTATCCCGGATGCGCCATTGTTCAATGACACTGGTGGCCCTGTCCGGGGTCATGGTGTCAAAAAGTTGACAAACTGCCTGCAACCTTGCGGCGGGCACGGCCTTTCCGGTACGGGCGCGTTCCAGCAACAGGGTAATGGTTGCAAATTGTGAGCGATCCGCGCCAATGGCCCGGCACACCACGGCCATACCCTGGCCCTCTCCCTCAAACGCCAGACTGGTAATTGTGCGTGAATCAAGCTCGCACAAAACTGCCAGCCCTTCCAGAAACAGATTTAGCCGCTTTTCTCGCAGGAAGCCAATCACCCGGTTAAGCGACAATTCTCCCGAAGCGTGCATTTTGGCAACCAGCATGCCCGCTTTATTGTTCACCGCCTGTTCGGAAACCGTAGGGATGGGACGCTGCGTAGAACGCGCGTTACGCAAAGCGGCCTCAAGAATTTCAGGATCAATTTCATACTTGCCCTGAATTTCAGTCCTTAGCGCCTCGGATACAAAGACGTACATTTTTTGCACCAGCGCCGACGGCAAATCATCACGGGCAATCAGCGGTTCCTGCAAGTTTTTTTGCCGCTTGCTTTCCGACACCAGATATTCCATCGCCGCTCCGGCAATTTCGGCGCTGCTGTTGCTTGCCAGGGCCAGCAGCACGTCAGGCTCATCCGACTTTACGAGCGCATTGCTGACAGCCGCCGTGATACCGGACCGCATGGCGACGCATAGCCGGTGCTCGTGGGTCTTGTTCATCACAATTTCTATCAGATCACGTTCATCCAGCAGGGGGCTTTGACTGATAATAGGCGTGGAAACAGAAATTTCATCCGCAGCAAGGGCCTGAACCAGCAGCTTCGGCGCGCGCGGGCTGGCTGCCAGTTGATGGGCGAGATTGGCCCGCATCTGGGTTTCAAACTCACGCGAAAGGCGAATTAAAATATGACCGGCAACTTCTTTTTCCTGGGGGTTAAGCGGTCGCGGCGCCTGCAGGCAAATATCGGTTATGCGCTGCGACAAGGCCTGCCGCGCAGCCGGGCCCGGATCACGCGCCAGTTCAATGAGATCATTTAGAGAAGACTGCTCCATCCGGCTGAATTTATCCCTGAGGCCTTACCATTGGGTAAATTTACCCTGAAATTTGTTAACCGGATCAGGGGTGATTCAGCGTGAAATCAACGTCATGGCTCAATGCGGGCACCTGGGCGCGCGCCTTGGCAACCTTTTCCGGGTCGATGTCTGCCAGAATGAACCCCACTTCCTCGCCCGCATCCGCCAGAACCTCGCCCCAGGGGGCTATAATCAGGCTGTGGCCGTAGGTCTTGCGGCCATCCCCGCTATGGGTGCCGGTTTGTGCCGGAGCCAGAATAAAACATCCCGTTTCTATGGCCCTGGCGCGCAATAAAATATGCCAGTGCGCCTCTCCCGTAGTTTTTGTGAATGCTGCCGGGATGGTTATAAAATCGGCCCCCGCCTTAGCCAGGGACCGGTATAAATGGGGGAACCGCAGATCATAACAAATGCTTAACCCTAACCGTCCCCAGGGTAGATCGTGCAATACGGCGCATTGGCCGGGCACAAAGCTTTTCGATTCCCGGTAGCGTTCGCCATTGGGCAAATCCACATCGAACATATGGATTTTGTCATAGCTGGCGGCAATCTGTCCCTTTGGATCAAACAGAAAGCAGCGATTGGCGACCCTGGCGTCCGCCACCCGGATCGGAATGGAGCCAATCAGCAGCCACACCTGTAATTCTGCTGCCAGGGCGCGAAATGCGGCCACCGCCGGATCTTCGTCCTGGGCAAAGGTGCTGGCGCGAATGACATCCGCCTGTAAACGGGTAACGATGGAAGTCACTTCCGGGGTGGTGATAAAACGTGCACCCCGCGCCGCCGCCTGCCGCGCCAGCGCGGTAACCGCCGCAATATTTTCAGCAATCACTGCGCTGGAATTCAGCTGTAGACAGGCCGCCGTAAAAATCTCACCCATGCCTGTGATCCTTATCAATCAACCCGCCAGCATCGCATCAAGTTTGCCCGCCATATCCAGCGCATACAGCTCATCACAGCCGCCCACATGCGCATCACCAATAAAAATTTGCGGCACGGTATATCCGCCCTGGGCGCGTTTGATCATTTCGGGCCGTGCGCCGGGGGTGGTGTCGACGTCTATCTCATCATATGCGGCCCCCTTGCGCTGTAACAGCGCCTTGGCGCGGTGGCAATAGGGGCAGAACATCGAGCTGTAAATGGTTACTTTAGGCATTCCGAGCATGTCCATGAACTATCCTGAGCCACCTATATATAGACGCTAGCCGGACCGGACAACCCGCGCCAGACTTAACACATCGACACGCGCAACGCCTGCCTTGCGCAACGCCCTGGCGCAGGCCTGGGCAGTGGCCCCTGTCGTTAGCACATCATCAATCAACACGACCTTACGCCCAGCCAACAGGGCTTCGCGGCCAGCACGCACAGCGATGGCCCCCCGCAAATTTCGCAGGCGCGCTTCACGGCTGAGGCCCCCCATCGGCGGGGTGTGCCGGGTACGCACCAGCGCATCCACCGAAGCCATTTTCGCGCTATGCCGGGCCAGCGCCAGGGCCAGCACGGCAGATTGATTATAGCGCCGGCGAAACAGCCTTTTCCGGTGCAGCGGAACAGGCACAATCAGATCGGCGTCATCCAGTAAATCAGCCCCCGCCCGCGCCATCCATGCGGCAAAGGCCGGCGCACCCTCCATCCGGTCGCCATGCTTGAAAGCCAGGATCATCGCCCGGCTGGCGTCATCATACTGGATCACGGCCCGCGCCCGGTCATAATCGGGCGGCTCCGCCAGACAGGCGCCGCAGGATAGTTCCGCATCTTCCTCAGATCCAAAAGCAAATGGCAGGCCGCAGCATTGGCATAAAGGCTGTGTGATAAAATTGATGGCGCTCCAGGCGCCTGCACTCAACTGCCCCTGACGGTCCACGACTTCACCGGTTGCCAGACAGCGCGGCGGCAACAGCGCATCTGCGAGCATCAGGCCAAGAGGCGCTATTTTTTGCCATCCGATCCGCATGATGCTTTTTTGCTTTCTGTTCGCGATTGCAGCCGATCCCGTTAGACCATAATAGTATGCCACATGACGCAAGCAAAATCCGCCAGCAACGCTCCCTTTGACCGCAGTCTCTTGCGCATGCGCCGCCAGCGGGCGGCGGGCAATCTGGCGCGCCATGATTTTCTGCTGCGTGAAGCGGGTACGCGCCTGCTGGAGAGGGTCGTGGACCAGCAACAGAAATTTCCACTGGCGTTAAATCTGGGCTGTCATCGCGGCGAACTGACGGATTTGATGGCGCAGCATCCGGGACATGGCATAGCGCAGATGATCCAGTGCGATACGGTCCCGGCGATGCTGCACACAATAACCGGCCTGCGCGCCGCCGCTGACGAAGAAGCATTGCCCTTTGCAGCGCAGAGTTTTGATCTGGTGATGAGCATTCTCAGCCTGCATAATGTGAATGACCTGCCAGGCAGCCTTGTGCAAATCCGGCGCACATTGCGGCCGGGCGGGATGTTTCTGGGCAGCATGTTCGGCGGGGAAACCCTGCACGAATTACGTCACTGTCTGGCGCAGGCCGAGATGGCCTGCGATGGTGGTCTTAGTCCGCGCATCGCCCCCATGGTGGATGTGCGCGATGCGGGCGCGTTGCTGCAACGCGCAGGCTTTACGCGCCCGGTCACAGATGTGGATACGATCACGGTCAGCTATGCCGATCCGTTGGCCCTGATGCGGGAATTACGCGGCATGGGAGAAAGCAATATTCTGCATGCCCGCCGCCGGCGTTTCCTGCGCCGTGAAACACTGGGCGCAGCCATGAAACTATATCATGAAAATTTCAGCGATCCCGGCGGCCGGGTGCGGGCGACATTTCAACTGGTCAATCTGACAGGCTGGAGCCCGGACGGCAATACTGAAGCAGTGCTTAAACCAGCGCGGCGATTAATCCAGCCATAGCTGAGAAAGCGGCTGATAACTGTCCGCCCAAAGTAAACACTATGGCGGCAATAGCCAACGAAATGCCCCCCGCAATGAGTGCATACTCGATCGCCGTAGCGCCAGATGTCTCATCCACAAATTTTTTCAGCTCTTGCATTTGAGTTATCCTTTGCACTGAAAAAGTTCACCTGCTGTTACATGGGAAATAAATATAATCAGACAAGATTAATGATTTTTTACTATTCAGCCAGAAACTTCTGCAACGGCCCGATAAGCGGCGCATCCGCAGCAGGCATCGGATAATCACGTAAATGTGCAGGCCTTACCCAGGCCAGATTTTGGCCCTCCAGCGCGCGACAGACGCCCTGCCAGTTACGGCACACATAAAGCGGCATCAACAGATGGAAATCACCCTCTGCAGGCCCATAGCGATGTGAAGCAAAGCATAGCGGCGTCAGATCCCGCGACGCCACCGCAATAGCCAGTTCTTCGCGCAGTTCCCGGATCAGGCAGTCTTCCGGCGTTTCGCCCGTCTCACACTTGCCGCCGGGAAATTCCCACAGCCCCGCCATTGTCTTGCCGGGCGGGCGCCGTGTCAGCAGCACTTTGTTTTCGCCATCGATCAGCGCACAGGCAATGACGAGAACAAGGCGCGTCACGCCGCCTGCCATTGATACCGCAACATAGTACGCCGCCCACCGCGTGAAGGGATGTCTTCTTCCCACCGCTCCTGATATGTAAATCCATATTTTATCAGCACACGAATTGATGCGGCATTGTCATCGAATACTACTGCGTCAATTCTGCGGCTACACAGTGTTTCACGAGAATAGTTTTGTATTGCCTGTAGCGCCTCGCTGGCATAGCCGCAGCCCCAATAATCCTGGCCAAGCCAGTATCCAATCTCTATGGGTGCGACATCCGTCACCAGCCCGATAAGGCCAATCAGCGCTGCGTCGTGGCGGCGGACAATGGCAAAGACCAGCTCCTTGCCCGCATCATGTGCGCGCAGGGCCTGATCAACAAAGTTGCGCGCTTCAAGTTCGCCATAGGGAAAGGGCAGATTGGCGGTTTGTTTCGCCACCTCCCAATTATCCGCCAGCGGCTGGATCAGCGCCGCGTCATTGGCGCACAGGCGGCGCAGGATCAGCCGTGGGGTACGCGCAATCACATCCGGGGCAGAATCTATTTTCAAGACCGGTAATCCGCATTGATGTCGATATAGCCATGGGTCAGATCGCAGGTCCAGACAGTGGCCGCCGCCTTGCCAACGCCCACATCCACATCAATTGAGATTTCATCGCCCTTCATATGCGCTGTTACCCTGCTTTCGGAATAGGCGGGATCGGCCATGCCATTGCGCGCAACCGGCAGACCGCCAATGCGCACCACCAGCGCGTCACGATTGGCAGCCTCACCCGCTTTGCCGACGGCCATGACAATACGGCCCCAATTGGCGTCTTCGCCGGCAATGGCTGTTTTCACCAGCGGCGAATTGGCGATCGACATGGCGATGCGTTTTGCCGCGCGCGGGGAGGCCGCCCCGCCAACGCGAATCGCAATGAATTTGCGCGCCCCTTCGCCGTCACGCACCACCTGGCGCGCCAGATCGCCCATGAGCGCATCCAGTTTCTGGCGAAAATCGCGCAGGCGCGGATCGCCAGCGCGGGTGAGCGGGCCATGCGCCGCCTTGCCGGTGGCGAACAGCATCACCGTATCGCTGGTGGATGTGTCACTATCCACGCTGATCATGTTGAAGCTTTCGTTTACCGCCTTGCGCAGCAAGACATGCAGTACATCAGGCGGAATGGCGGCGTCCGTCGCCACATAGGCCAGCATGGTCGCCATATCCGGGGCGATCATGCCGGAACCTTTGGCAATGCCATTAATGCGCACCGTCACACCATCAATTGTCGCGGTGGCGGATGCCCCCTTGGCAAAGGTGTCGGTGGTGCGAATGGCCCCGGCCCCGGCCTGCCAGGCGTCCGGTTGCAGATTTGCGGCCAGGCCGGGCATTAATCCGGTGATCTTGCCCGCATCCAGCAGCACCCCGATCACCCCGGTGGAACCGATCATCACCTGTCCTTTGGTGCAGCCAAGCTGTCCGGCGGCGGCACTGGCGCAGTCCTGCAAGGCCTGATCGCCCTTTTTACCGGTAAAGGCGTTGGCGTTGCCCGCATTGACCAGCAGGGCGCGCGCCGTGCCCCAGCCCTGCTTCAGATGCTTGCGGCACCAGTCCACCGGGGCCGAGGGTGCCTTTGATGTCGTAAACATGCCCGCCACCGCCGTTCCCTTGTCAAACGCCATTAACAGCAGATCATCGCGCCCCTGATAGCGCATACCGCTGGCTGCAACCGCCAGGCGGACACCCGCGACGGGCGGCATATCAGGAAATTTGGGGGGGGCAAGTGGCGAACGGGGCAATTTGGCGGACATGGACCAACTCCTGCTAAAACCTGAACGGTATAGTAAGTCCTTATAAAAAAAGGCTCAATATGGAATTGCAGTATATTGGACGGGGATCGCCCCCGCCGCCCTTAACATTGACATGACAGGCGGCGAACCTTATGTCTCACCCCTGCCAGTCGACAGGCAAAAAGGATTTTTCAGGCAATGATGGGACTAAGCGCACTGGCGCACCGGATTTTTGGTTCGCCTTCCGACCGGAAGTTAAAAAAGCTGCATCCCATTGTGGCCGCGATCAACGCCCTGGAGCCGGAAGTGGCCGCGCTCGATGATGAGGGGCTGCGCGCCCGCACGGTGCAATTCCGCGAACAGATTGCAAATGGCGCCAGCGAAGATGACCTGCTGCCAGCAGCCTTTGCAACGGTGCGTGAGGCCGCCAAACGCGCCCTGGGCCAACGCCATTTCGATGTGCAGCTGATCGGCGGCATGGTGCTGCATCAGGGCAAGATATCGGAAATGAAAACCGGCGAAGGCAAGACGCTGGTCGCAACCCTGGCCGCCTATCTGAACGCCCTGTCAGGCAAGGGCGTGCATGTGGTCACGGTGAATGATTATCTGGCGCGGCGCGATTCGGAATGGATGGGGCGCGTCTATCGTTTCCTGGGGCTGACGGTTGGGTGCGTGGTGCCCGGCATCAGCGATCCCGACCGCCGCCAGGCCTATGCCGCCGACATTACCTACGCCACCAATAACGAACTGGGTTTCGATTATCTGCGCGATAATATGAAATACCGCCTGGAGGAAATGGTGCAGCGTGGCCACCATTTCGCCATTGTCGATGAAGTGGACAGCATCCTGATCGACGAGGCCCGTACGCCGCTGATTATTTCCGGCCCGCTGGATGATCAAAGCCAGCTCTATCAGGAAGCCGATCTGCTGAT
>DAIOWE010000089.1:0-10568 GCA_036758605.1 Pseudomonadota bacterium
GGGCGCTCGTCAATCAGCAGCACAATCAGATAACATTCGGGATGATTGGCGGCGATCGCATGTGCGATATTTTGCAGGATCATGGTCTTGCCGGTGCGTGGCGGCGCGGTAATCAGCGCGCGCTGACCCTTGCCTAGGGGTGCTGCCAGGTCAATAACCCGTGTCGTCATATCCTTTGTTCCTGCGCCCATTTCCATGATCAGGCGTTCGTCGGGATAGAGCGGCGTCAGATTATCGAAATGCACTTTCTGACGGGTGCGTTCGGGATCTTCGAAATTGATGGTGTTGACTTTCAGCAGGGCAAAATACCGCTCACCATCCTTGGGACTGCGAATACGCCCTTCAACTGTGTCGCCGGTGCGCAGCGAAAACCGCCGCAACTGGTTGGGGCTGACATAGATATCATCCGGGCCTGGCAGATAGTTTGCCTCGGGTGAGCGCAAAAATCCAAACCCGTCCTGCAATACTTCCAGTACGCCCACGCCGGTAATTTCGATTTCCCGCTCCGCCAGCTGCTTCAGGATCGCAAACAGCATGTCCTGCTTGCGCAGGGTGCTGGCATTTTCCACTTCAAGTTCTTCCGCATAGGCAAGTAATTCAGTGGGTGATTTGGATTTCAAATCCGCGAGTTTAACTTCTTTAACGTCCATAAGGTCCATGGGAGTTCTTCCACTTGAAAAATTTGATAAGGATGCCGCAAGGGACAAAAGAAAAATTGTGGGGGATGTCGCCATATCCAGACAGGAACGGCGGAAAAACGGGGCAGGCGCAATTCTGCTACGGCAAGTCTGTAGCGCGTTTCACCGTCTAACGCAATATATGAACATAAACCGCTTAAAGTTTTCCAAACGGTCGCACAATTACCAGAATAACAATGGCAATCATCAGCACAAATGGAATTTCATTGGCGATCCGGTAATACAGACCCGGTCGTGTACGGATATCGGCCGCAAATTCACGCCGCCAGCGGCTGAACAGCCCATGAATTCCACCCAGCGCCAGCACCAGCGCCAGTTTCAACCATATCCACCAGGATTGCCAATCAATCAGACCTGGCGTTAATAACAGCATTCCACCCAGCACAAACACCAGAATCATGGCTGGATTGATGATACCGCGTAACAGTCGGCCTTCCATTAATTTGAACTTTTCCGACTGCACCGATCCCACAGGAGCGTCGGTATGATAGACATATAATCGCGGCAAATACATCATACCCGCCATCCAGGCAATCACTGCAATCAGATGCAGACTTTTGATCCAGAGATAATATTCGCTCAGAAATTCAGCCATTTTTATCTATCCGCCAAACAGTTAGACATGGGGCTACCGCATAATCGCCGCTGCAATAATGCGTTTTGTACAAGTTTTGATAGACTTTGGATAAAATCCGGTTGTGCCCCCAACGCTGCGATCCGAATATAATCCGGTACACCGGCTTCTTCAGCCAGATGTCTATATTCCATGTCCAGTTCAACCAGTGTTTCGGAATGTTCCGAAACAAAAGCTATGGGAACCAGAACAATGGAAGCTTTTGCCCTGCCTGCGTCGCGCAGCCGTTCGTCGGTGGAAGGTCCAAGCCATTTCAGCGGTCCAACCCGGCTCTGATAACAAATTTCCCAATCTTCCGGTGACAGGCCCAGTTTTGCAGCAATCGCCAACGCCGTACGTTGTACATGTTGGGGATAGGGATCGCCAGCATCCACAATTTTCTGGGGCAGGCCATGAGCGGAAAATAATAGCCGGGCTTTTTTATCTGCTGCAGGTCCAAAATATTGCGGGGCCTGGGCCTGGATCAATGCAGCATGCGCCGTAATGAAATCCGGCTGGTCTGGATAACAGCATATTTCATGATTATCGACGTTGAAATTACAGGATCGTGCGACAGAATGCCATTCCTGCAAGGATGATTTGGTCGTTGTTGTAGAATATTGCGGGTAAAGTGGAAGTAAAACCACATGATCAGGTGCAAATTCCTTCACCTGTTCAATAATATCTTTTGCTCTGGGGTTCCAGTAACGCATCACCGTAAAACAGCGCAGCTTTGTATATCCTTGGGCACGTAACGCATTCTCAAGGGCTATGGCCTGTTTCCTGGTTTGCGACACAATAGGCGAACCACCGCCGATTTTGGCATAGATTTCCTGTGCTATTGATGTCCGCCGCCAGGCGATCAAACGGGCAAGCAGCCAGCGTATTGGTCCAGGTGCAGCAATAATATTTGGATCAGAAAACAGATTGATCAGAAAAGGCCGCACTGCCGCAAGCTGATCAGGTCCACCCAGATTGAAAAGTATAATGGCGATCTTCTGATTCTTCATATCCGCCATTGTTTTATAAATTGCACCAATTCTGTCACATTTTCTGGCGGGGTTTCGGGTACAATTCCATGTCCCAGATTAAAGATAAACCGCCTGTTACCCATCATCGTCAAAATCCGTTCTGCTTCCAACAGCATGGATTTACCACCAGTAACCAATAGCAGCGGATCAAGATTGCCCTGAACCGTAATATTCGGCTGCAATTTATCCCGCGCATATTGAAGGGATAACACCGTATCCATGCTTATACCGGATATTCCTGTTTCAACTGCATAATCCTCATACAGTGAACCTGCGCCTTTCGGAAAACCAATCACGGGTACATCCGGAAATATCGCTTTCACCCTGCGGATAATTTCTCTTACCGGTTTGATGCACCAACGCCGAAATTCAGGTTCCGGCAAAGACCCCGCCCAGGTATCAAAAATCTGCAGCACTTCTGCACCAGCTTTTACCTGACCAATCAGATATTCAGCTGTGACATATACAAGAATATCTATTAACGCAGTAAATCCTTCCGGATCCCGATAAGCCCAGATACGTGCCGCAGCCTGATCCTTGCTCCCCGCCCCTGCAACCATATAAGTCGCAACCGTCCACGGCGCCCCTGCAAAGCCAATCAGACAGACATCTTCCGGCAGTTTCTGACGTAAAAGCCGAACGGTCTCATAAACTGGCTCCAGACGTTTTACCGCACCTTCTATTTTCAAAACATCCAGATCAGATCGCTTTTGAATGCAGGGCGAAAGCAAGGGGCCAAGTTTTTCTTCAAACCTCACCCCCTGACCCAAAGCATCCGGTATCACCAATATATCCGAAAATAATATGGAAGCATCAAAACCATACCGCCGGATCGGTTGCAGCGTCACCTCCGTCGCCAGTTCCGGGGAATAACACAAATCCAGAAAACTGCCCCCACGCGCCCGAACCGCCCTATATTCCGGTAAGTACCGGCCTGCCTGGCGCATCAACCATACTGGCGGGCGTTCCAGAATTTCTCCCTTTAATGCCCTGAGTAATAATTTTTGGCTCATTTGCAGAGATTTTCCTTAATTCTGATTTGATATTCAGGATTTTCCACAGCTTTTCTCTTCTTATATATTTTTATAAAAAGGTTGTAGTAATAGTAGTTCCCCTGAAAATCGGGGATAAAATCTTATACCCTGTTTGTCGGCATATATGGTCTTCAAACAGACAGGGCAAGGCTGGATTAAAGCGGTTATGCGCATTATTCACACACTGGGCATTCTATTATACATGCCATGGAATTCATCCAATAAACAACGAACCAATCGGGATGTTTTTTCCATGTCATGCTACACACCAACTTATCCACTTGATTCACAGAGAATATTTATCTGATGGCAGATAATCCCCGGAATTTGCCTTTATCGCCAAAATTGGCGACCTATTTCCATTTGCACCTCGTTTCTGACGCCACCGGTGAAACATTAAACTCAGTGACTAAGGCCGCTACGGCCCAGTTCGATGACGCAATAGCAATTGAACACACTTATGCCCTGGTGCGCACCACCCGTCATCTTGATCGCGTTCTCAGTCAGATAGAAGATATGCCAGGAATCGTAATCTATACGCTGGTAAATTATGATTTGCGCGACATGCTGGAACAGCGATGCGCCGATCTGCAATTGCCCTGTCTATCCGTGCTTGATCCTGTCATTCAGATCATAGGTGGCTATCTGGGTTCGAAAATTTCTCACCGGCCAGGCAGCCAGCACACCCTTACACCTGAATATTTTCAACGTATAGAAGCGCTCCAATATACGATGGCGCATGATGATGGTCAGTCACTTCATGATCTTCATTCAGCCGATATTATTTTATTGGGGGTCAGCCGCACCTCCAAAACACCGACCTGTATCTATCTTGCAAACCGGGGTCTCAAAGCCGCCAATATCCCGGTTGTGCCAAATATGGCCCTGCCTGAAATATTACCCACGCTTACCAAACCGCTGATCGTTGGTTTGACAACAAACCCGGACCGGCTTGTTCAGGTACGGCGCAACCGGCTATTGTCTCTGAATGAAAATGATGAAACGACATACACGGATATGGATTTGGTGATTGAAGAGATCCGGTATGCAAGGCGGCTTTATGCGCAAAATAATTGGCCGGTAATTGATGTCACCCGCCGCTCGATCGAAGAAACTGCTGCGGCTATCCTGAATTTATTGTCTGGTCGTGAGACGGGTAAGGGAAAAACATAATGGCTGTTATCCCTCTGCGCGCCGGAATTATTGGATGGCCAGTTAACCATTCGCGCTCACCCATCCTGCATGGTTACTGGTTGCGTAAATACGCCATCCCTGGAAGTTATGAACGCATTCCGATTGCGCCTGAGAATTTTGCTGCTGAATTTCGCGCGCTGGCGGCGCAGGAATATGTGGGCGCTAATGTCACCATTCCGCACAAACAATCCGCTATGACCTGCTGTGATGAACTGGATTCCAATGCGCAAAGACTGAAAGCCGTAAATACCATTGTCATCAAGGATGGATGTTTTTATGGCTCAAACACAGATGGTTTCGGGTTTATGGAAAATCTGCGCCTGGGCGCACCAGACTGGAAACCCCATGCCGGTCCCGTGGTCATTATTGGTGCAGGCGGTGCTGCGCGCGCGGTGATTGCCGCGCTATGCGACGCAGGGGTAAAAGAAATTCATCTGTTCAATCGCACCCGCGCCCGGGCCG
Organism: Pseudomonadota bacterium; assembly: GCA_036758605.1. Taxonomy (GTDB): domain Bacteria; phylum Pseudomonadota; class Alphaproteobacteria; order UBA11222; family UBA11222; genus UBA11222. The sequence continues at coordinate 5,033 of DAIOWE010000089.1, forward strand.
ATCAATTGGCCAGTGATCTTGGCGGCCCCATTATGACAGGGGACTGGACCAGATTATCCGGTGCGCTTTCGGATTGCGGCCTGCTGGTTAATTGTTCCAGTCTTGGTATGGCGGGCCAGCCGCCGCTGGAAATTTCACTTCAGGCCTTGCCGTCCTCTGCCTATGTGACGGATCTTGTATATACGCCGCTTCTTACGCCCTTGCTGATAGCAGCGGCGGCGCGTGGAAATCCCACCATTGACGGACTTGGCATGCTATTACATCAGGCGCGTCCGGGTTTTGCAGCATGGTTTGGAATTATGCCTGAAGTGGATGACGCATTGCGCAATCTTTTGCTGGCGGATATTGAAAATGCAAAAGGAAACTAAACTATGGTGATTGTCGGACTGACCGGCTCCATTGGCATGGGAAAATCGGAAACGGCGAAAATGTTTCGCAGTTTAGGTGTTCCCGTCTATGACGCGGATGCCGCCGTGCACGCTATTTATGCGCCGGGGGGTTCAGCGGTGGCTCCGATAGAAGCCGCTTTTCCCGGCGTGACCAATGCCAATGGCGTGGACCGCGATGCGCTGGCTAAACTGGTGCTGAATGATCCTGCTGCGCTGAAAAAACTGGAAGCGATTGTGCATCCGCTGGTTGGGCTGGAACAGCAAAAATTTCTCGAACAGGCCGCGGCGGAAAATGCAGACATAATTGTGATTGATGTGCCGCTATTATATGAAACCGGCGGTCAGAAACGGGTGGATTGTGTGGTGCTGGTAAGTGCGCCCTATGAATTGCAGCGCGAACGGGTATTGATGCGCCCTGGCATGAGCGAAGAAAAATTTCAGTCAATTCTGGCAAAGCAGGTGCCGGACGCTGAAAAACGTCGACAGGCTGATTATATCATCGATTCAAGTCAGGGAATTGAGCCTGCGATGGCGCAAGTGAAGGATTTGATCCCCCTGCTTAAAAAAGTTCCAGCGAAAGCCTGGGCATCGCGCAGGGGTGATGCCAGTGAAAGCAGTCAATTGCGCAGACAGGATAGTGAAAAAGGATAAACATTGCGCGAAATCGTACTGGATACGGAAACCACCGGCCTGGATCCGCGCAGCGACCGGATTATCGAAATCGGCTGCATTGAGTTGTTCAACCATGTGCCGACGGGCATGACGTTCCATACCTATCTCAATCCCAAACGCGATATCGCCGCCGAGGCCTTCAATGTGCATGGCATCAGCGTGGAATTTCTCAGCGATAAGCCGCTATTTGGTGATATCGCGGTGGCGTTCAGCGATTTTATCGCTGATGCGCAGCTGGTGATTCATAATGCGGCCTTTGACCTGGGCTTTTTGAACAGTGAATTTGACCGGATCGGTTTTGGTAAACTGCCGCCGGGCCGGGCGATCGATACGCTGCTGATTGCGCGGCGTAAATTTCCCGGCGGACAAAACAGTCTGGATGGGCTGTGCCGCCGTTTTGGCATTGATATATCGGGGCGTGAACAGCATGGCGCGCTGAAGGATTCAGAATTGCTGGCCGCAGTCTATCTGGAACTGATCGGGGGCGCGCAAAGCGGCCTGGCGCTGGATGGTCCCGCAGGCCTGGGTCAGGGGACGCAGGGTCAAACCCTTGCGGGGCTGGCGCCGCAGACAAGACCCGCCCGGCCCAGCCCGCTGGACCCGCGGCTGACAGAGGCCGAACGCGCCGCCCATGAGGCCTTTGTCGCGACACTGGGCGCCGCGCCGCTCTGGAAAGGCTGATTATTGCTGTTTTGTTGTCTCGGCTTCGGCCTGTAATTGTGCCATGCGCTGGCGGTAAAGCTGGGAAAAGTCGATATTATCCAGCATCAGCGGCGCATAGCCCCCGTCACGGGTCATGTCGGCAATGATGCGCCGGGCAAACGGGAACAGCAGCCGCGGGCATTCGATCAACAGCACAGGTTGCAGGGTTTCCGCCGGTATATTGAATAGCTGGAACACGCCGCCATACAGAAGTTCGGCCAGGAAAATGGTGGTTTCCTCCTGTTTGGCATGGACGGAAATCTTCAGTTCCACCTCATAATTGGGCTCTGCGCCGCGCCGGACCTGCACATCAATGCCGACACTGATGCCGGGCGTTTTTGCGCCCCTTGCCAGACTGCCCGGTGCGCCCGGATTTTCAAAAGACTGGTCTTTTACATATTGGGCCGCAATCAGGAGGCGGGGTTCCGCATCTGCGGATAGCTCAGGATTCGTCCCTTTGGGATCAGTGTCGGTCATATTGTTTGGCTTTCATTACTGTAAATTCCTATATCTGGCTAACATGGATAGGCTGCCGCGCCAAGTGTCTGTGGCGAACCCGTTACAGATGGGTTAGGATGGTAGTTCAGCGGTCATTCGGGGCTATCCGGGGCCATATAGCGAGTTGGATAATGGGTCAGGGCTTTCAATTTTTCGATCTGATATTTTTGGGCATGATCGCCGTGTTCATCCTGTTGCGGCTGCGCAATGTATTGGGTACGCGCACCGGCCATGAAAAGCCACCGGAAGATTTGCGTGCGGGCCACACCGGATCGCTTTCTGGTCAAAAGGAAGGCGCCGTCGTCGCTCTGCCGCGCCGTGGCGGACCCAACGGTACGGCGCCGCTTTCCCAGGCCGAAATCCGTTTACGGCAGTCCCTGACGGAAATCGCCCTGGTTGACCCGCAATTTGACGCCGATGATTTTGCGGACGGGGCGCGTCAGGCCTATGAAATGATCATTATCGGTTTTGCCCAGGGCGACCGGGATCTGCTGCGTGGCATGGTGGGTGAGGATGTCTTCGCTAATTTTGACGCGGCCATCACGGCGCGTCAGGCCGCGGGTCAGACCATGGAAACCCGCCTTGTCGCCATCAGGGATGCACATATTACGCAGGCAAGCCTGCGTGGCAAAATGGCCGAAGTGACGGTGAAATTTACCGCCGATCTGATTTCCTGTGTGAATAATGCGGCGGGCGATCTTGTGCAGGGCCACCCCACTTTGCCACAACAGGTTTCGGAACTCTGGACATTTGCTCGTGATACGACTTCGAAAGATCCGAATTGGACGCTGATCGCGACATCGGCTGACACCGTAACTGATGCCCCCAGCACCGCCCCGAAAGATTAGCCTGGCGTTTGCGCTGTCAGGGGCACTGCTGGCCGGCATGCTGGTGGGGGTGTTGGCGGGGCCGGATCTGCGCCAGTTTTTTGCCGGACTGATCGCGCCGCAACCCGATCATTTAACCCTCACCCCGGTCAGCTATGCTGCGTTGCCGGGATGGTCAGATGATCCGCTGCAAGGGTTTGCAGGCGCGCTAAACCGCTCCTGCCGGGTTTTTCTGGCGCAAAAGCCGGATAAGCCTGTGGGGCCAAAGGGTCGTTTTGGCAAGGCGGCGGATTGGGCGCAGATGTGCCATCGGGCTGGGGCGTTGCCCGAAAACATCTCCGGCGCGCCACTGCGCAATTTTGTTGAGCAGGCATTCGTGCCCATGGCCGTGCGCAATGGCCGCCGCGATCAGGGCAAATTTACCGGCTATTATGAACCCGAATTGCGCGGCAGCCTGCGCAAACAGGGGGCCTATCAGGTGGCGTTGCTGCGCGCGCCCGAAAATCTGGTAGCCGTCAATCTGGGTGATTTTAATCCGCAGTGGCGCGGGCAGCGTATTGCCGGGCGCGTGAAGGATGGCAAATTACGGCCTTTGCAGGCACGCGCCGAAATTGTGGCGGGCGCGCTGGCGTCGGAAAGGCTTGAACTGCTCTATGTGGATGATCCGGTCGATGCGTTCTTTCTGCATATTCAGGGTTCGGGCCGGGTGCGGCTGGACGATGGCCGGGTGATCCGGCTGGGCTATGCCGGGCAGAACGGGCATCCCTATGTGGCGATCGGCAAAAATCTGGTGCAGTCCGGCGCGATCCGGCGCGAAGATATTTCCATGCAGTCGATCCGCGCCTGGCTTGACGCCAATCCCGGCGAACGTGACGCCGTGCTGAATGCCAATCCGTCTTATGTGTTTTTCCGTGAACTCGCAGGCGGCGATCCCGCACTTGGGCCCCCCGGCGCGCAGGGCGTACCGCTGACGCCCGGGCGCAGCCTTGCGGTCGATCCCGACTTTCACGCCCTGGGGGTTCCGGTCTGGCTGGACAGCGTGACACCCGATGGCGAAGCCTTACAGCGCCTGATGGTGGCCCAGGACACCGGCGGCGCCATTCGCGGCCCGGTGCGCGGCGATGTGTTCTGGGGCTTCGGCGAACAGGCGGCGGAAATTGCCGGGCGCATGAATAGCGACGGGCGTATGTTTATATTGCTGCCGCGTGATGTCGCGGAACAGGCCGTTGGGGAGAAAAACTAAAATATGCCGCCCATTAATCCAAACATCGCCCTGTTCGTCACCTGTCTGGTGGATTTGTTTCGCCCGCAGGCCGCCTTTGCGGCGGTCGCATTGCTGGAAGCTGCGGGCTGCACGGTGGATGCGCCCGCCGCCCAGACCTGTTGTGGACAGCCGGCTTATAATTCTGGGGATAAAAAAAGCGCGGCGGCATTGGCCGTGCAAACCCTCCGTCTACTGAGCGATTATGATTATGTGGTGGTTCCCAGTGGTTCATGCGCCGCGATGATCAAACGCCACTATCCGCAATTGCTGGCCAGTGACGCTGCATTGCTGGCGCAGGCGCGCGCGCTTGCAGACAAGACCTTTGAACTGACACAGTTTCTGCACGATGTGATGCATTACAAACCTGCCTCTGGGATCGGTGAGAAAATTACTTATCACGACGCCTGCTCAGGATTGCGCGAATTGGGCATTCAGGCGCAGCCGCGTAAACTGCTGCAAACACCGGTCATAGAAAATGACGACGGCGAAACCTGTTGTGGATTTGGCGGTACGTTCTGTGTGAAATATACCGGTGTTTCCACGGCCATCGCAGACAAGAAACTGGATAGATTTTCCGCCACCGGCGCCACTATTGTGGCCGGCGGCGATCTGGGGTGTCTGATGCATCTGGCGGGACGCGCGGCGCGCCGTGGCATGAATTTACACTTCAGGCATGTCGCGGAAATATTGGCGGGGGATGTTCAAACGCCCGCCATTGCGGAGCCCGAGAAATAAATGCAGCGCCGCCCCGCCGCCTTTAACGATAACGCCGCCGAAGCCTTGCTGGATGCGGATTTGCAGCGCGCGCTGGGCGCGGCCGAGGCGGGCTTTGGCGTCAAGCGCCGCAAGGCGATCGAGGGCCTGCCGGAATTTGACGCGCTATGCGATCAGGCAGCAAGCATCAAGGACCATGTGCTGGATCATCTGGATGTGTATCTGGAACGCTTTGAGGCGCAGGTTTTCGCCAGCGGCGGCATGGTGCACTGGTGCGAAGATGCGCAGCAAGCGCGCGACATCATTCTGAAACTGTGCCGTTCGGTCAACGCCAAAATGGTGACCAAGGGCAAAAGCATGGTGGCTGAGGAAATTGATCTGAACCCGTTTCTTGAAACGAACGGCATTCGTCCGGTGGAAACCGATCTGGGCGAATATATTATTCAGTTGGCGGATGAACCGCCCAGCCA
>DAIOWE010000090.1:0-10541 GCA_036758605.1 Pseudomonadota bacterium
CATCCACCGGGCCGGTTTGGCTCGCTGGACGTGCAGGGCGGAAAGGCGCTGACATTCAGTGAAAAGCCGCCCGGAGATGGCGGCATGATCAATGGCGGATTTTTTGTGCTTAATCCCGGCGTGATTAATCGCATTGAGGATGACGCCACCTTCTGGGAAAAAGCGCCGATGGAAGGATTGGCGCGTGATGGGCAATTGGCGGCCTATGAACATTCCGGTTTCTGGCAGCCCATGGATACGCTGCGCGACAGGCAATTGCTGGAACGTTTGTGGGCGGAAGGTAATCCGTCATGGAAAGTCTGGGCATGATCCGCGCCATGCCCGAACAGCAATTATCCTGCCGGTTCTGTAATGCGGCTCTGACACAAAGTTTCATTGACCTGGGCAGCACCCCGCTGGCCAATTCCTATGTTGCGCCTTCCATGCTTGCGAAACCGGACGCATCCTATCCGCTGCATGCCCGTGTATGCGGCGCATGTTTTCTGGTGCAGGTGGACGCAGCCGTTCCGGCGGAAGAAATTTTCAGCGATTATGCCTATTTTTCTTCTTATGCCGCCAGTTGGGTTGAGCATGCGCGGATTTATGCGCTGGCGATGATCGAACGCTTTGCATTGAATACCAGCAGTAAGGTCGTCGAAATTGCCAGCAATGACGGATATCTTTTGCGGCATTTTGTCGCGGCGGGGATGAGGGTGCTGGGGGTTGATCCCGCAGCCAATGTGGCCGAAGTGGCGAAGGAATTAGGGGTTGCAACGGAGGTTGCATTTTTTGGAAAGAATGCCGCAGCGCGGTTAAAGGCGCTTGGCCATGACGCCGATCTGATGGTGGCGAACAATGTGCTGGCGCATGTGCCGGACATCAATGATTTTGTCGCGGGCTTTGCGGTGCTGCTGAAACCCGATGGCGTGTGGACGATTGAATTTCCGCATCTGATGCGCCTTATCCAGGAAAACCAGTTCGACACCATCTATCATGAACATTATTCCTATTATTCGCTGGGCACGGTGGAGCGGATTTTGACGGCGCATCAGTTACGGGCTTTTGATGTAGAGAGCTTGCCTACGCATGGCGGCAGCCTGCGGGTCTATGCCTGTCACGCGCAGGCGGAACATGAGACCAGTGAAAGGCTGATGGCGCTGCGCCTGCGTGAACAGGATGCGGGCATGGATGTTCTGGAAACCTATCGCGGTTTTGGCGCGCGCGCCGGAAAAGTGAAACAGGCGCTGCTGGATTTTCTCAATGATGCGAAACGCCGGGGTAAAAAAGTTGCGGCCTATGGCGCGGCGGCCAAGGGCAATACGCTGCTGAACTATTGTGGCGTCACGGCGGACCAGATTGAATTTGTGGTGGACAGTAATCCGCATAAACAGGGCCGCTATCTGCCCGGCAGCCGCATTCCCATTCATGCGCCGGACGCGATCTTTGCTGCAAGGCCGGAATATGTGCTGATCCTGCCATGGAATCTGGCGGATGAAATCTGCCAGAATATGTCTGGCATCAGGGAATGGGGCGGGAAGTTCGTAATACCCATCCCGATGCTGCGGATACTGGATTAAGACGATGCGCGCCATTTCTACATCCATTGCGGGCGTGAGCATTATCGAAACCGGATGGATGCGCGATGAGCGCGGCGGCTTTATGCGCAGCTTTTGCGAACGCGAACTGGCCGCCACCGGTATTGCGTTTCACACGGTGCAAACCAATCTGTCGCATAATATTTCGCGCGGCACATTGCGCGGCATGCATTATCAGGAGATGCGGGCGCCAGAACCAAAAGTCGTGCGCTGCATTCGCGGCGCCATTTATGATGTGGCGCTGGATGTGCGCACGGGATCGCCAACTTTCGGCAAATGGGAAGCGGTGGAATTAAGCGCGCAAAACAGCAAGGCGCTGTTCATCGATGGCGGCATTGCGCATGGTTTTATCAGTCTGACCGATGACACGGAACTGCTCTATCATATGGGTGGATTCTTTGAGCCGGAACTGGCGCGTGTGGTGCGGTGGAACGATCCCATGTTTAATATTTTCTGGCCGATGGCGCCAATAGTGATATCGCCGACAGACGCCAATGCGCGGGGTTATCAGGGCTAAAAAAATATTCCGGCGATGGAATATATGCGCCGTGCTGCTGCTACAGGGCCGGTAGCGGAGCCGTTACCGCACCGTTTTTCCAGGCTGTGAAGGAAAATATTTCCGGCATGTCGTATTTTAACGGCATGGTTTCATGTTCCAGCAAAAATATACATGGCTTCGACTTGAGCCTGTAGAGCGCCGTCATGGCGCTGGCCGCCTCGTTCATGGCGGATTTCATTTCATCGTTCAGAAGGCTGTTACTCCTGATACTCTCTTTGATATGTGGCAGCGGATCCATCCCGCTTGCCAGAGACAGGGAGATAAAATTCATTAGCGGACGCAGGAGATCGTCAATCCCGTACATGGACAGCGTGACCTTTAGATAGGTAAGCGATTCCGTTTTCATCCCATTATTGTAAAGCCTGCATGCGAAATCGGTAAGGGCGAGCGGAACCAGCTGGGGGGCTTTATTCAATCCCGGATAAAGGCGGCTTAACAATTTTTCGCTCACGCCGCCATTATTGCGTTGCATGAAATCTTGCAGAATTTTTTGGCATTCCCCCGTGATTTCAGTCTGTTTGGTCTGCGTCGCCATGGCATCGTGGATGCGGTAAAAGTATACAGGCTCGATCAAATAGACGGCGCCAAACCGTTCGAGAATTCTTGCCCACATATCTGAATCGCAAGTCCATCCCTCATACTTTCCGATTTCGGCATGAACGGACTTGCGGTACATAAAACTGGCGTTGCCGCGATGGTGCCCTGTGCGGGTGACAAGTTCCCGCAGGGCCAGAACGGTCGCAAAATAAATTGACGTAATTTTGTCTTCGGCATCGATGACGTAATAGGGAGAATAGGCAAAAGATTTTTCCGGATTGCTGTCCAGAGCGGCTACGAACGCCTCTACAAAATAATTTGCGCAATAATTATCCGCCGACATCCAGGTGACATATTCACCTGCGGCCGCCTTGATGCCGGTATTGATTGCCCCGGCCGGTCCCTGATTTTCCTGATGAATGATGCGCAATTTCGGATGTTGATAGGCGTCCAGCCATTGTTTTGTGTCGTCCGTCGATCCGTCATTCACCACAATAACTTCAAAATTCTCAAATGTCTGATCAAGCGCAGTATCAAGCGCTTTGGGAAGATAATGCAGATGGTTATAGCTCGGGATCACTATGGACACCCGTGGATGTGAACCGCTCATGCAATGACGCTCCTGTAATTTATCCAATGGCCATTCGGCTTCGTTACTGCCAGTAAATCTTTTAACTGCCGCTCCATGGAGCGGACGCCAATGGTCCGATGAAGTTCCGGGTATTTTGTTCGTAGCCTCGTGTCTCGTGGTGCTGGGGCGGAAATTGGGGTTATTTGGGCTTTATGTGTAAAAATGCCGCATATCATTTTGATCAGTTCATATTTTGAGCAGTCATCAGAAAAAATATGCCGTACGCCTTCGACATAAAGTGATTCTGAAATGATACGGTCCACCAGGCGTGCGATTTCCAGTGTTGTCACGCCATTCCACATATGATTTGTGAAACCATTTATGTGATTTTGAGATAATGCCCAGCAGAGGAGATTATAAAAATTCCTGGCTTCAGGACCGATTATCGAAGTACGGATTACCAGCGCCAAATTCGGTTCGCCAAGCGATTTGCTTTTTCCATACAGGTCCGCGGCGCTTACTGGGGAATCTTCGAAATAGGGCGCCTGATGGCCATCGAAAACGCAATCAGTCGAAAAATGAATGAGACGCGCACCGCTGCGCGCGCAGAGTGCGGCCAGCACATGGGGAAAAACCGAGTTAATTGCATAAAAGTGGGCAGCGTCATCCTGACGGCGATTAATCAGGCCGGCGGCATTAATGACATAATCAAAGCCGGTTACGGAAAGTGCGTCCCAGTGGCCTTTGACAATGTCAAATTGACTTCTCTCCAGCGTAGTAAGCGCGTGCTTTTGCGAAAGCACGTAATGCAGGGCCGTCCCAAGCATTCCGCTTCCGCCGATCAGCAGCAGTCTGTTCATGCGGAGACCAGGGCGCTTTGCAATTCCGGCAAGCTTGCGAGAAGCGAGATGGTTTCGTTCAGGGATAATCTTCGGGTATTTTCCGATGTATAGTCTGAAAACGCGTAGGCTTTTGAAAGCTCGGGGCTGGGGTCGATCAGGTCTGTCGGGTTCATGGGAATGCGTAACGCTTCGCCCATATCCTGCGCTTTTTGAATTTCTTCGGATGTGGCAAGTGTTTCGTGCAATTTTTCACCCGGTCGTGCGCCAACAATGCGTATGGGTACATTGCTTTTGAACAGGGTGCGCACGGCTTCGGCAAGATCGGCAATTGTGCTCGCCGGGGATTTTTTGATAAATATATCTCCAGGGGTTCCCGACAGGAGTGCGGTTTCAACCAGACTGACCGCGTCATCAAGCCGCAACAAAAATCGGGTCATTTCCGGTACCGTCAGGCTTATGGGGGCGCCGCGTTTGATCTGATCGATAAACAATGGAACGACGGAACCACGTGAGTAAAGTACATTGCCATAGCGAACGGCGCATAATATCGTTTTATGGTCCGACCAGATGCTTTTTGATAATGCCTGAACATTTTTTTCCATCAATGCCTTGGTCATCCCCATGACATTTACTGGATGAACGGCTTTGTCTGTACTCAGACAAACGACTTTTTCGACATGATGCTCAACTGCTGAACGAAGAACATTCTGGCTGCCGAGTACATTTGTCAATACGGCCTGATCGGGAAAGGATTCGCAATTCGGAACCTGTTTCAGTGCGGCCGCATGGAACACCAGATCGACGTCACGAATGGCAAGGTCCACGCTTGCGCGATCCCTGACGTCGCCCAGGTAAAATGACAGGCGTGGATCATCCAGGACTTCGCGCATGGCGTACTGTTTCGCTTCATCCCGGCTAAGGATGCGAACCGCGCGGCAGTTGCGCGCAAGCATGCGCCGGACCACGACACCGCCGAAACTTCCAGTTCCGCCTGTGACCAGAATGGTTTTGTCAGACAGATCCGTGCTATATTGGCGAGCAGGCGATTTTACATCCATTGTAAATGTTCAGCCTCTGTCGTAACGCTTGATGGCGTCGATCATTTGAATATGGGTCGGCGAGTCCTCGCTGGTATGCCGTTTGACATTGGCCAACTGATAGGAGCGAATTATGACTTCGTATCCCATGGCCTCCAGTTCCTCGGCCTCAAATCCGCATCTATGGGTTTGAAAATGATCGCCACCCAACCCAAGAATATCCATGTTCTGCGGTAGAAAACCTAGCGGGGTTTCAATGACAACGGCGCGTTTGGCCAGCTTGCCTGCCTTCTCGATCAGTGCCAGCGCGTCTGGTTTTTCGAGATGCTCAACAATGTCGAGCAGTGTGACAATATCGAATGATTTATGCAGAAACAGGCTGTCGATCTGATGCGCGTCCGCATTGATGCAGATATAGGGGACCTTGGCGTCAATTTTTTCCAGATAGGGCCGGTAAATATCAAGCCCCACCCGGATGTCAGCCTGGATATATTGCGTCTTGAGAGAAAGGCCGCATCCAACATCAAGCACGGCATTGATATGGCCCTCAGGCCACAGCCCGGCGGGCGAAAAAATTTTCTCCAGGGTATTTCGTTCCCAATCTTCGCGCGGCATTAAAAGCTCCTTTTCCGTCTCAATGGGGCCATGTTCGTGATAGCCGGCATGTTCCTGTGATCAATGCCGCGACACGGTGCGACACATCTGGAACCTCATATTCATCTGGTATTTTCCGGCCAATGGCCGTGGAACGGGTCATCATCATGGTGACAGACGGCACAATTGCCCCGGGTGAAATGCCGCATATGATAACGCTGCCGCTTTCCAGGGCTTCTGGGCGTTCCATCGCCTTGCGAGGCGTCACAGCGGGAAAGTTTAGTATCGCCGCTTCTTCGCTAAGCGTGCCGCTGTCAGAGATTACGCATGCGGCTGAAATTTGCAGGCGGCACCATTCAAAATATCCCATGGGCGCTACGGAAATTACGCAATCTGGCAGGGCGATGCCAAACTGACCCAGTTTTTGTTTTGTGCGCGGGTGGGTGGACAGGATAATGGGCAATCCATATGTTTCATGAAGCTGTCTGAATGCGGAAAATATGTCCGTGAGACGGTCAATATTATCTACCGTTTCTTGCCTGTGTATACTGGCTGCAAAATATTTGCGATGACCTAATCCCAACTTTTCCAGGATGTTATTCTCATGGATGTTATTACGGTAATGTTGAATAACCTCGTTAATAGGTGAACCGGTTACATAGACCCGGCTGGGATGCAGGCCCTCGCGCAGCAAATTGCGGCGGGCAGATTCGGTATAGGCAAGGTTAAAGTCGCAGGTGTGATCAACGATGCGCCGGTTTGTTTCTTCTGGGCTTTCATTGTCAAAACAGCGATTGCCGGCTTCCATGTGATAAATTGGAACGCCAAGCTTGCGGGCAATGATGCAGGACAGTGCGCTGTTCGTATCGCCGAGTATGAGCACGGCATCAGGTTTTTCTTTAAGTATGACATTTTCAATCTCCTGGAACATGCCGGAAAGCATTTTTCCGATGGTCGCATTATCGAGGAGAAGAAAATGGTCAGGCTGTCTTAAATTCAAATCGGCAAAGAATATGTCTTTTAGGCCGGGATCATTATTTTGTCCCGTGTGTACAATGATATGTGAGAAGTGCTTGTCGAATGCGGGCATAATCCTGGAAAGACGGATTATCTCAGGCCGCGTACCTACAATCGTCATGACCTTTAGCATGATACCGTTCTGGTCCAGTATGGTGAACACGTCCAAAAACCGACGCACCGTAATGGGCGAAATAATCATGTTAACTTTAATATAAAGTTAAGCGGGCATCCGGGGGGATCGCTAAGGATAAGAAGCTGTTTTTCTAAAAAATATCACCCCGCGATGCTTTTCTGAAGCGCGCTTGTGGTGCGTGGCTGGCTGTCCGCGTGTCACAGGAAGCGGTGGCCCAGCCATGGCTGGACCACTGTTAGAGTATGATGATTTTAGGTCCGATCACATTTCACCCTCTCTTTGTCATTGCCCGGCTTGTCCGGGTAATGACAGCGATGGAAAAAACAGTTCAACTTAAAATCATCATGCCATAGACGAATCCTCTGGCGGGAATTGAGCGGCCAGGGTTCTCAGACAAAAACCCCGGCTTTCTGTAGACGGGTGATTTCTTCCTCGGGGTATTTGAGGATCTCTTTCATCACATGAAGCGTGTCCTCGCCCAGCATGGGTGCGGCCTTGTTCAGTTTTACAGGGGTTTCGGAGAACAGGGTTGGGTAGCCATCATATAGCATGTCGCCCATGAAGCCATGTTTCAGGGTGACGAAATAGCCGCGATGAATAAGCTGCGGGTCTTCGTACAGATCACTGCCGCGCATGACGACGGCGGCGGGTATGCCAGCCGCGCGTAACTGCGTCACGAAGGCGAAAGGCGGCTTGCCGGAACAGAAATCGCGCATCGCGGCTTCGATTTTATCGCGAGCGGCAAGGCGTTCTTTCGCATTGTCATAGCGCGCATCGGAAAATTGCGTGAACCCGGCAAATTTGCAGAGCGCGCGCCACTGCGCCGCGCTATCAACTGAAATCGCAACATAGCGCTCAATGCCTGCGGTCTGATAGACACCATGTGGACATTGCGACAGGCTGTCCAGACCAGGCGCCGGGGCCGTGACGCCATTCACAGCGGCGTCCAGCATCAGGGGTTCGATGAACTGAATGCCCGCCTCGACCTGGGAAATATCGACATATTGGCCCTTGCCGCTTTTGCTGCGTTCATAGATGGCGGCCGCCAGCGCCAGCGCACCAAAGCGCGGCGTGATAAAGTCCGTATACGCTCCATAGGGGCCTGCGGGCGGGCGGTCCGGCCAGCCGGTAATGCCATGCAGCCCGGCCAGCGCCGCGCCCTGATTGCCAAAGCCGCCAAAATGCCGCCTTGGGCCGGTCTGGCCATATAGGCAGGTGCTCAGCATGATCATGTCGGGGCGGTCTTTGCTGACACTTTCCCAGTCCAGGCCAAAACGGCCAATGGTGCCGGGGGTAAAGCTTTCCAGCATCACATCCGCCCAGCCGACCATTTTTTTGGCAATGGCGCGGCCATCCTCGGTGGACATGTCCAGCGCCATGCCGAGTTTCGACGTGTTGAAATTGCCCATGAACTGGCTGGAATTGAAATTGAACTCGCGGTTGAAATAGGGGGCCGCCATGCGCAGCACGTCTGGCCGTTTGGAGGTTTCAATGCGCACCACGGTGGCGCCATTATCCGCCAGCGCCTTGGAGATAATCGGGCCGACACCAACCCAGGCAAAATCGGCAACCTTGATGCCCGCAAAGGGTTTGCCGCGCGGGCTGGCGGGCACTTTAGGCGCAGCCGATTTGCGCGCGGGGCCATTCAGCAGCGCCTGTGCTTCGCCCAGTTTTGGGGCCGGACGATGGGTAATGGTTTTGGTGCGCGACAGCCGGATGCAGGGCTTGGGATAGGGGATGCCATCAATTTTTTCCCACAGGCCGCGCGATTCAAGCTGCGCATCGGCGAGCAGATCGGTGGTCGTGTAAACCGGCACATTCAGCAGGCCATGTTCCAGCGCGCGCTCAAAAATCTCCTGTTTATTGCGTGTACTGAGGAATTTCAGCGCAATCTGCGCGCCTTCATTCACCTGTTCCATGGTGATCTTGCCGTCCTTGCGTTCCTGCGGCCATTTGTTCCAGTCAATGTCCGGCAAATTCGGCAGCGGGCCTTCAAGCTCGATGCGCCAGTTGATGACTTCGCCCAGCGCGCGCACGGTCGGGCCGACGGCGCCCATCAGATTGGTGACGTATCCATCCGCGACGGTTACCAGCCCCGGCACCTCCAGCCCCGGCGTAGTTGGCGGCTTGGGCAGATTGCGTTCCATGCCAAAGCCCGGTATGTCGCGCTTTTCAGCGGTCGGGAAGCTTTGCGCATTCATCAGCGTCAGCATCATGGCGGTCTGCATGGATACATCCAGATGCTGCCCAAGGCCGGAGTGCTGGCGCTCATTCAGTGCAATGGCGGTGTCGGCGGCGGCGACCATGCCCGCGTGAAAGGCGGCCTGGGGAAAGCCGACCGGCAGCGGCGGACGGTCGCCATCTCCCTGCAAATTAATCAGGCCACAGGCGGCCTCAATCGTCAGATCGGTGGCGGGGTCCATGGCGAATGGCCCGGTCTGGCCATAGGGCGTGATCGATACATAGATCAGCGCGGGGTTCAGCGCCTTCATGGCGGCGTAATCCAGGCCAAGGGTTTTCATATGGCCGGGGTCAAAACTTTCAATCAGCACATCGGCGCCCGCGATCAGTTGCTTCAACTGGTCACGTTCGGCCTGTTTGGTCAGATCAACTATAATGCTGCGCTTGCCACGGCCCATTGCTGCCCAATAGAGCGAGCCTTCCGGGTCGCCCTCGCGGCCTTTGCGAAACGGCGGTTCAAAGCGTGCGGCCGCCCCTTCTGGCGGCTCGATCTTGAGCACTTCGGCCCCCATATCAGCCAGCGATCTGCCCGCCATCTCGCCGCGCAGCGTCGCCATATCGATAACCCGGATGCCCGCCAGTGCGCCTGTCTGTTCACCGCTCATGCTGTGTGCTCCCCTGTTTTTATTTTATTGGTTTTGTTTCACCTGCTGGCGGGCAGTTTACGTCGCCAGCAGGCGGATTGGCAAATGGACTTAGCGCCCCTCTGCCAGAATACGGTCCTGTTCTGTCTGGTATTGTGGCGTGCCATCGCGGGGCTTGCGTTCATCCTTGCCGCCCGCGCCGCCTTTACGCCATTCCTCGGCCTTCCATTCCTCGGTATCAGCCCAGCGAACGGGTTGCATATCCACCTGTTCGGCATGGGTCATGGTCTCCAGCCCGGCAAGGCCGCGCCGTACAATATCCAACTGCCCCGCGCGATCAAATACTTTGCCAACTGTGTGCCCCAGCGGGTGATCGACAAAGCTGATGCGCGGTGCGCGCCCCGCCTTCACAATATCCAGCGCACTGGCCATGACCATGGTGGGCGTGCCTTGCGCTTCCAGATGGCGGGCAATCAGGGTTGCGGTTTGATGACAGACGGGGCACATGGGCACCAGCAGCACCGCATCAACTTTCTGTTTGCGGAACGCTTCGCTGAGCGCCGGAATTAATTCCGCATGCACCCGGCGTTGCGAATATATGCCACCCATGCAGGAAAACAGATCATCCGCCAGTCCGCCGATAAAACCTTCGGCTTCCAGTGTGCGCAGTGCGTCTATTGGAAATACGCAATTCGGGTCGCGCCTGGGATCGGGCAGATAATTTTCGGTAATATGTGCGAAATGAATATTTTGTGTGGGCGTGGTTTTCGGTATTGCCCGGATCGAGGTGTCATCCTTGTAATGATAGGCGCGGCTTCCCACCACATAGGCGCCCGCCGTCGCCAGCAG
>DAIOWE010000091.1:0-10540 GCA_036758605.1 Pseudomonadota bacterium
CCATCGCAGCAGGCATATTGTACCCCATTTCAGGTATCCTGCTAAGCCCGATTGTTGCCGCCGCCGCCATGGCGCTAAGCTCGGTCAGCGTCATTCTGAATGCGGCGCGATTACGGCATTTTAAGATACAACGCTGATATGAGGCGCGCCAGGCGCCAGGCGCCAGGGCGGCGGGCCTTGAATTACTTGGCACACAGGTTACGGCAGGCATGCCGCGCGCATCCCGGCGTAATCCGGCTGGAGGCCGACGTCTGAAACTGTTGCAGGATTTTATTTGACCCGGATCAAATCCGCAGACCAGATCATGTATTAGGCTGCTTTTGTCGCTGGGAAGAATTACTTATGTCGGCGCCATCCGTATTTTTTGATATTTCCAGCAGAACGCGGCGGTCTGTACGCATGAAAAGCTCAGGACATGAATAAATCTTCGTTTGCGCCCAATCACCCAAATAATCCGATGAGCGTGATGGACGCAATTTATCATCGCCGCTCGGTACGTGATTACGCGCCCGAAAAAGTCAGCGAGGCCAGCATCCATATGCTGATGTATGCGGCCATCCAGGCGCCCACCGCCATGCATGAGGAGCCGTGGGCTTTTGCTGTTATTCAGGACCGGCACTTGCTGGACCGCCTGTCTGAAACCGCCAAACGGACAATATGGCTGCAGGCGCAAGGCGAGGAAAATTCAGGGCTGGCACGACGTTTTGTAAATATAATCAGCGATCCGTCATACAATGTTTTCTATAATGCGGGCGCGCTGATTGTTATTTACGGCAAGCCGCTGGGGCCGTTCGTGGCTGCCGATTGCTGGCTTGCGGCGGAAAATCTGATGCTTGCCGCATGCGCCGCCGGACTTGGAACGTGCGTGATCGGCCTTGCCGTGCCGGCGCTCAATACACCTGAATGGAAGAATCTGCTGGATATTCCAGTGGAAATGACGGCCCATGCGCCAATTCTGCTGGGCTATCCGGCCGCCACGCCGCCGCCACCCGCCCGTAAACCGCCGGAAATGATATGCTGGAAATAAATATTCCGGAATTGGTCAGCCGCTGTGCCGGATGCGCTTATCCAGCTTTTCATGCAGCACACGGTGTGTTCCGCATTCATCAGCCATTGAGCATTCACCGCACGTAAAGTTATCGGTCTTGCGCATATCCTGGATGGAGACGTGCGCGCCGGCAACCGTAATCCCGTGATCCCGCAGGGTTTGCAGCGTGCGCGAGAAAGTTTCCTTTTTGATCCGCAGACGCGAGGCGATCAGGGTTTTCGTGTAAGGCAATTCAAACCCGCGCGGGTCGAAATTATACAGCACACAGAGCTTCTGAAGATAGCATGCGACCATCTGCGATGCGGACATGGTGGTAAGCTGTTCCGCCTCGACCTGTGCGCCATGCAGCCGGTCGGCGATGCTTGCCAGCAGCTTCTCCGCCATATGATCGAAATCCCTGATATGTTCGCGCATCCAGGAAATAGGGATTTCGAGCAGTGAGCAATCTTCCACTGCGCGGGCATTCATCTGATGCGCGTCCTGGCGGGCAACCACTTCATCGGCATTGATGCTGTCCCCGGCTATCAGAATATTGCTGGTGACTTCGTGTCCTCCCGGCGTCTCACGGAAGATCTGCATGGCGCCCCGGCAGATCACATAAAAATGGGTGATCTTGTCCCCGTGCATGAACAAAAACTGTCCGCGTTTGCAGATGATGATCCGGCTGTTGCAA
This sequence comes from Pseudomonadota bacterium, assembly GCA_036758605.1. Taxonomy (GTDB): domain Bacteria; phylum Pseudomonadota; class Alphaproteobacteria; order UBA11222; family UBA11222; genus UBA11222. The sequence continues at coordinate 1,722 of DAIOWE010000091.1, forward strand.
ACCAGCAGGTCGCCTTCCGCCCTGCTGATATCCGAAAACAGGGGAAGCGCCCGAAGCGTATCCAACGCGATAGTCATGTTGTCCCCCAAAGGCCAGTTTCTACGCATGGTTCACAGGTTGCGCCCGGCAGGGGAAATCCGTCAACTATAAAATAATCTTCAGGGAATTGACTGTGATCATACCATTTGCTGGTAACTGTAATTAGCCTGAAAACGTTCTTTCGCAATGTTGCGGAGAGATGTCGACCCAACCCCCTTCCCTTTCCCCCGGATGTAATCGTTGCATTCGGGAGATTTTTTGCGGCAAGCTTGTTAGTGCGCCTTTCAAATTCATAAATTTCAGCGTGACCGGTGCCGGAAAAATGAATTGATTAAAATCAAAGCCATCCAGGCCTCGTAATGATTATATGTATGTTGGCGGAGTTTTAATGGTTCACATCACAGGCAGGAGCATGAGGATGAATAACATTCTGAAAATACTGGCAACCAGCGCCATTCTGGCGCTCCCGCTAACCGCTGGCGCTGCTGACACAGCTGCGCAACCAGGCACGCCGCCGCAAAACACGCCGGTCTATCCCTGCTGGGATATGATGAAGGATGGCAAGATGACGCCAATGCGCGGCATGTGGCATGGAACCGGTCCCGGTGATGCGCAAGGCGGCATGATGATGATGAACGCCCAGGAAGTGCAGCGCATGCAAAAGGAAATCGAGGCCCTGCGCAAGCAGGTAACAGAAATGCAGAACAAACAGCCAAAGTAACAACCTCTGCTGGAGGCCCAAAGAATGCAAGTCCCCTATGAAATTACATTTGACGGCATGGACCCCTCGGACGCCGTGCGTGCGCGGGTTCAAAAAGAAATCGACAGGCTGGAGCGGTTCCATGATCGCATCACCTCGTGCCGCGTCGCCATCACGGCGCCAGGTAAACACAAGCGTCAGGGGGGCCTGTACGATGTAAGAATTTTCATGGCCCTGCCGGGCGGCGGCGAAGTCAGTGTACAACGCAATCCCGTCAACGGTCATGCGCATGAAGATGTCTATGTTGCGATCCGTGACGCCTTCGCGGCCGCGCGCCGTCAATTGCAGGACAAGGACCGCAAGATCGAAAATAACGTCAAGGCGCATGAGACGCCGCCGCATGGCCGTATCGCCCGCATATTCTATTATGAAGGCTATGGCTTCATCGAAACCCCGGACGGCGGCGAGGTGTATTTTCATCGCAACAGCGTAGCAGGGACGGGTTTTGATAAGCTGGAAGTTGGGAATAAGGTGCGTTTCACCGAGGAACTTGGCGAAAGGGGCCCCCAGGCGAGCGTCGTGCATCTGACTGGCAACCATCATCCGGTTTGACCAGTGGCGTGAAACTGCCAGACATACCGCCTGTAGCCTGGGTAGCGGTGGAATGGGTGGCGGCAGGCGCTAAGGGCCAAATTTGAGCCGACCCCTGAACGGGCCGAAACGCTCGCTTTCTGAACTGTTCAGGCTGCGGAGCGTATTACCAAATCCGATTGCAAGGTGAGCTGAATTGGGCATTTGGCTGCAATATCTACCAGCTTGCTTCTCTGTTGCTCCGTCAGCGCATCGCCATGTAAGATCACTTGTTTTTCAAATAAGTCGATCTTGCCAGATTTGCCAGCACCCTCAGGCAAATCGGAGGCGTTAATTTTTCGATGTGACAGCTTAACCTCCACTTTCGTAAGCGGCCATTTTTGTGCAAGGGCATACCAGCGCACGGTCATGGAAGTGCATTCGCCCAGCGCGGCGAGTAATAGGTCGTAGGGCGCAGGTCCCAAATTGCCGCCCCCCGAGGCAACCGGTTCATCGCCCTTGATGGTATGGCCGGATACGGAGATAGAAACAGCATAGGCGCTCTCGCCAGTTTCCTGAACGTGCGCTATAAGAGGCGATCCAACCGTCATGGGATATTCCTTAGTTTATCAGTTACCGTTCATTTAAAACCGCAAAGATATTGTTGATGGAGAGTGGCGCAGGGGGTTTGGTTGATTGTAAGCAAAGTAGCGATAACCAGAAGCTCTGTTCATCTGTTCACCTTCTGCAGTAAATAAGCAACAGCGTCGTTTAGCGTTGCGAGCTTTGGATAATCGCTTTCCGGAATTTCGACATTGAGCGACTTGTGCAGGGCGATGACGAAATGATGTGTTTCAGCGATGGCAGCTCCCGCCACCAGTTCGCCACTTTTCGCTCAAAAAGCTGCTGGGTGGTGACAGGCACGGCGGCGTCTCCGCGTTCCATCCATGTGCGAATGGGTTCCGGCCCGAAGGCCGAAAACATCGGGCAGAACACGCTGCCGTATTGCCGAGGTTGGGCGGTGTGGCGAAAGAACCGCCCTTGCGGATGATTGTCGTCGCATTATTCATAACAGAACCCTTCCCAGTATAGGCAGGGTATCGAAAAAAATCTGATATTGAATTGATTTCGGTCAAGGCAGACGCGGCTCGCAGTACTTATCTTGTAGTTCCAACCCCCTAACAGGAGAAACGGACATGACCGAACCGACATCCAAACTGCCTGTACATACGGAGAAAAAATCATCCGGGCTTCAGACCTGGCATCCCATTGAGAGCCTGCGCCGTGAAATTGACCGGATATTCGAAGATTTCGACCGGGATTTCTGGCGCGCGCCATTGCGCCGCTCGTTTCAGGACATCGAACCGGTGCTGCGGCGCGGGTTAAGCTGGGGCGCCAGCCCGGCTATTGACATCGTGGACAAGAACGAAGCCTATCAGGTCGTGGCGGAATTACCCGGCATGGATGAAAAGAATGTTGAGGTAAAGCTGGTCAATGGCAGTCTGACCATCAAGGGCGAGAAACGCGACGAGAAAGAGGAAAAGAAAAAGGATTACTATCTTCATGAGCGCAGCTTCGGCTCTTTTGAACGCAGCTTCGCCCTGCCCGATGAAGTCGATGCCGACAAGATCGAAGCGAGCTTCAGCAAAGGCGTGCTTACAGTGACCCTTCCCAAAAAGCCAGAAGCCGTGAAGCCCGAGAAAAAGATCGAGGTCAGGGCGGCCTGAACTGCCGCATGGAAAACAATGGTCAGCGCGGCTTTGATTCGGCCCTGCGCCGATTGATACTGCGCTGGCGCAATTAATGGTTTATCCTTCAGCGGCCTCATGGTGGTTTTCAGCCAGCCTTAAATATGCGTGGCGCATTTACCGCCAGCGGCGGGCCGACGGCAAAGTGCCGGGCATTCTGTCGTATAGGGCTGCATAATGCGATCTGTTCGCGTGTTGATTTTGGCGCTTTTTGCCGCTCTTGTCGCGCCGATGTCGGCCCATGCGGACGAGGATCCGGTGGCGCGCGACACGCGCGCGCTTATCAGTGACGTCATCGCAATCCCGCATGATATCTCGCCCGTGCATACAGATATGGCCCGGAAGTTATACGCCGAACGGCAGGGGGCGTCCCTGTGGCGGACGGATCGTGGCTGGCGGGACAAAGCCGTTATGGCGCAAAATGTCCTGGCAAATGCTGGCAAGGAGGGGCTGCGCCCCGGCGATTATGCCGCCGGGCTGCGCGCATTGCCACCCGCCAATGCCCCGGCGCGCCAGCTTGCTGAGGCCGATGTGCTGTTGTCGGTTGCTTTGCTGCGGTATATTGCAGATATCCGTAATGGTCGGCGCAGGCCCTATGAGATCGATCCGGAACTGCAGATCACGCCAGCTTTTACCGATCCGCTTGAGACCCTGCGTGAGGGACTAAAGGCCCCTGACTTTGCTGCCTGGCTGAGGGGGCTGGCGCCATCCACGCGCGGCTATACACAGTTGCGCGATGCACTGGCGCGGATGCGGTTGCTGGCAGGAACCGGCGTATGGCCAAAATTACCGGATGGACCCAAACTGGAAAAGGGGCAACAGGCGCCCGCCATCGTGACATTGCGGCGGCAGTTGACGCTGCTTGGCGATCTGCACGGGGGCCTGCCCAGCAATGATCAATTCGATGCTGCACTTGATCTTGCGGTCAAGGCGTTTCAGGCCCGGCACGGTCTGGATGTGGACGGCGTGGCGGGCCGGGACACACGTCGCGCGCTTAATCTTGGCCCGGCGGAGCGCGTCAAACAGATCATACTCAATATGGAGCGGTTGCGCTGGCTTGATGATGATTTCGGACCGCGATATGTGCTGGTCAATATTGCCAGCTTTGAGCTGATTGCGGTAAACCAGAATAAAATTGTTCTGCGCAGTCCGGTTGTCGTTGGACGAGAATATCGCCGGACCCCGATATTCAGTGATCAGATTATCAACCTTGTGCTGTCGCCCAGTTGGACGCCGCCGCCAAGACTTGCGAAACTGGATGTATTGCCAAAGGTTAAAGCCAACCCCGCCTATCTCAGGCAGCAGGGGTTTCGCGTCTTTGATGGCTGGCGCGCGGACGCCAGGGAGCTTAATCCCGATACAATCAACTGGCGCGCCGTCACGCCAGACAATTTACGCTTCCGTTTCCGGCAGGATCCTGGGCCGCTCAGCGCGCTGGGCGGGGTCCGTTTTTCACTGACCAATTCATTTGGCATTTATCTTCACGACACACCGCATAAGGAACTATTCGGCAAGCATAGCCGCGCTTTCAGTTCCGGCTGCATCCGTGTTGCGAAGGCGGCGGAACTGGCGTTGTTTGCCCTGGATAATGATGTTAACTGGCCGGCCGCGCGTCTGGCGGATGCCATGATCAGCGCAAAAACCGGGGTGGTTAAACTTTCCAGCCCCTTGCCAGTCCACATTATTTACCGCACCGCATGGGTCGACGGCGCGGGTGCGTTGCAGTTCCGGGATGACATATATGGCCGCGACGCCTTGCTGCGCAATGCATTAAAACTTGACGCGCCAGAGTAACTTCTTGTTAAAAGGCGTCCTGGACAATGATCTGCGCCGGATAATCTATTAACCAGTTTCAGGGAATGCATGCAGGAAACAAGAAAGAATCAATCGCCGGGCCAGGCTTTGCCCCTTAATCGCCGCAGCCTGTTAGGGCTTGGCGGCGCCTGTGCGTTCAGCCTTCTGTCCGGGCGCGCCTTTGCCTATGGCGACGCCCCGGCGCAGGCCAAAACGCTTTCTTTCTATAATTTGCACACCGGTGAAAAACTGCGTACGGAATTTTTCGCTGAAGGAAAATTCATCCCCGAGGCGCTGGGGCAGATAAACCATGTGCTGCGCGACCATCGCACCAATGAAATCAGCCGGATCGATCCCGGATTGCTCGACCTGCTATATGCGCTACAGCGCAGGATCGAGACCCGCGAAACCTTTCATGTGATCTCCGGCTACCGCTCGCCTGCAAGCAATGCAAGGCTGCGCGCCCAAAGCGGCGGCGTCGCCAACCGCAGCCTGCATATGAGCGGCAAGGCCATCGACATCGCGCTACCCGGCTGCAAGCTGGCCGACCTGCGCCGCGCCGCACTCAGCCTGCGTGCGGGGGGCGTCGGCTATTACCCGGCTTCGGGCTTTGTCCATGTTGACACCGGACGGGTCAGGCAGTGGTCGTAGGGGCATGGATAACCGCGCGCGCCGCGCTTGAAGCAGCTTCGTAAGCCGCGCCATGCGGGCAGGGCCGCCGCGGCGGTCTCCGCTTAGCTGCTCGCTTGTCTCGGCCTCGCTTGTCTCGGCAATGGCTTGCCGAGCCGTAGCTCGCAGAGCGTAGGCTGGTGGAGCTGAGCGGGATCGAACCGCTGACCTCGTCATTGCGAACGACGCGCTCTCCCAACTGAGCTACAGCCCCGTGCCAATCTGCCCTGCCGGGAACGCATCGCGCGCCAGACAGGGGTCATGGAAGGTTTTGTAGGGGCGGCGGCGTCTTATGTCAAGCTGTTCGGCCCTTGCATGATGGACCGGGCGCGGGTACATGTTGACAGAACAACCGGCAGAACAAGGCGCACCATGCAAGCAGTTTTCTGGCTAATCAACGAACTTTTGAACCTGTACTGGTGGGTAATCATCATCGGGGCGGTTTTAAGCTGGCTGGTGGCTTTTGAAGTCATCAATACCCGCAACCGTTTTGTCGCCATGGCGCTGGACTTTACCTACCGCCTGACGGAACCGGCCCTGCGCCCGATTCGCCGTATCCTGCCCGATCTTGGGGGCATCGACATATCGCCGGTGCTGCTGCTGCTGGGGATCATGTTTTTGCAGAAACTGCTGTATGATCTGGCGCGAATGATGCTCATCTGATCTGATGGGTCCGTTGCCGCCCGCTTCGCCTTTTCTGCCCGTCAGCAATGGCGTGCGGGTTTTCATCCGGCTCATCCCCAATGCAAGGCGAAATCTTGTCGAAGGGTCGGTTGAGCGGGCGGACGGGGCCGGGGCGCTAAGGGTGCGGGTCACAGCGGCGCCGGAAAAGGGCAATGCCAATGCCGCACTGCTCGATCTGCTGGCCACAGTCTGGGATGTGCCAAAATCGCATCTGAGTATCAAAACGGGCGCGACCAGCCGCAACAAGATCGTGCTGATCAAGGGTGATCCAGACAGGCTGCTGGCGCATCTGGGCGCAGCATGGAAGGAGATGAGGAGTAATGAGCAAGACGCGCATCATTGACGGCAAAGCCTATGCGCAAGGCTTGCGCACCAATCTGGCGCATGCGGTCGCGGCGCTGAAAAATTCGCACAATCTGACGCCCGGGCTTGGCGTCGTACTGGTGGGCGATGATCCCGCCAGCCAGATTTATGTGCGCAACAAGGGGGTGCAGGCAACCGAGGCAGGCATGCGCAGTTTTGAAACCAGACTGCCTGCGGACGCTTCTCTTCAGGATGTGCTCGGCGCCGTGCGTGCATTTAACGACAATCCAGCCGTACACGGATTTCTGGTGCAGTTGCCGCTGCCCAAACATCTGTCAGAATCCGAAGTGCTGGCCGCCATTGATCCCGCCAAGGACGCGGATGGCATACATCTGATCAATGCGGGGCTGCTGGCAAGTGGTCTTGATGGCCCGGCGCCCTGCACCCCGGTAGGTTGCGTTCTGCTGATCAAGGATGTGCGCGGGCCTGATTTGTCGGGGCTGGAAGCCGTGGTGATCGGGCGTTCCAATATTGTTGGCAAGCCTGTCGCGCAATTATTGCTGCGGGAAAACTGCACGGTTACCATTGCGCATTCGCGCACCCGTGACCTGGCCGGCGTGTGCCGCAGCAAAGATATTCTGATTGCGGCTGTGGGCCAACCGGAACTGGTGCGCGGTGACTGGATAAAACCCGGCGCCACCGTCATTGACGTGGGCGTGAACCGGTTGCCAGCACCAGAAAAGGGTGCAGGCAAAACCCGGCTTGTGGGCGATGTAAACTTCGCCGAAGCGCTAGGGGTTGCTGGCGCGATTACCCCCGTGCCGGGCGGCGTTGGCCCTATGACGATTGCCTGTCTGTTGCGCGCAACACTGATCGCGGCATGCCGACAAAATGGGATACAGATTCCGGAAATTTAGCGCTGCGAACAAAGGACCGCTGATGATGCATGCAGGCCGGATCATATTACTGATCGTCAGCGCCCTGCTTGCAGGCTGCGATGCGCCTTCGCCATTGCGCGGTGAATGCACTGGTGAAGATTTGAATACCGGCCTGCTTTATGCAGATTGTTCGCGGGGTGGACCTGGCATTGCGCTACGTACAGACCAGCCCGAAATCGGGCTTCTGGATCGTGTCACAGCCTATCCGGTGCGCGGTGATTTTGATGGTCCCGTGCAGGGTGTTCGCCCGGATTATCTGTTTTACCCGGTTTCCGCCGAAGCATTGGTCAATCGGGCCGTGGCGCGGGTGCGTGCGGGCTATTATCCAGGCGCCATCGAGGATCTGGATTCGGCGCTGAATTTCAATCCTGTGGCGGCGGATGCGTTTTACGCGCGCGGACGGCTTTACGTTCTGATCGGGCGTCCGCGTCAGGCGGTCAGCGATCTGAACGAAGCCTGGCGATTAACCGGGGGGCGCAGTGATATTGCCTATCATCGCGCCAATGCCAACCGGCAGATCGGGCGGCTGCAAGCGGCGCTGAACGATTATGATTTTGTTCTGAAGCGGGAGCCGCTGCATGTGGGCGCCTATATCAACCGGGGCGCCGTGCGTCAGCTATTGGGATATTTGCCCGAAGCGCTTGCTGATTATGATAGCGCATTAAAGCACCAGCCCGATAGCCGCGAAGCGCGGTTCGACCACAGCCTGGTCAATATCGCGAGGGGTAACTTTCCCGCTGCGCTGGTTGATCTTGATATGCTGGTGCGGCGCTTTCCGCTGGATCTGAACCTCTACCGCAGCCGTGCTTTGGCGCATGCCCTGTCCGGGGATGTGGCGGCGGCGCATCGTGATTATGAACAGGTGTTGGCCGCATTCCCGGATGATGCGGACGCTCTGATTGGCCGTGGCCGCCTGTATGCGGGGAGCAGCGACTACAAGGCGGCCGAAATTGATTTTATCCATGCCCTCAGGGTGCATCCGGGCCATGCGGAGGGCCTGTTGGCGCGCGGCCAGACCTATGGGGCGCAGGGCCGCCTGGAGGAGGCGCTGCTCAATCTTGACGCCGCCATCCAGAATGCCCCGGGCAAGGCGGCGGCCTATGCCGCCCGCGCCGGATTATATCGCCAGATAGGGCAGATGGCGCGCGCCAGCGCAGATGAGGAAATGGCCGCAAGACTGCTTTCGCGTCCGGGATCAGCCGGGTTACGCTGGCGATAAGCCTTTACTTGAATTTATCGCGCCTTGGGGATAAGTTGCGCGGCGCCTGAAACATCCGGTTTCAATTTGCAGGTAAATGCCGCCGTAGCTCAGTTGGTTAGAGCGCTTGATTGTGGATCAAGAGGCCCCTGGTTCGAATCCAGGCGGTGGTACCA
>DAIOWE010000092.1:0-10486 GCA_036758605.1 Pseudomonadota bacterium
GCAGGGCGCGGCGCATGGCGCGGGAATTTCAGTATAATATTGAAGAAATCGGACGCGAGGCGGAACTTGACGGATTGCGCAAGGATATTGACAGTTTCCGGCAACCGCTGGACCCGTTTCGCATCGATGGCAAGCCATCTGATCCAGTCGCCAATACACAAATTGAACAGGATATTCCGCCTGCGCCACGGGCTTGATAGGGGCCGTTTCGCATGAGCCAGGACGAGATAGAGGCCAGCAGCGCGCCACTGCTTGATCATTTGATTGAATTGCGTTCGCGCCTGATCAAGTCGATGGTGTGTTTTTCGATGGCCTTCGGTGTTTGCTATTATTTCTCGGAAGAAATTTATGCGTTTCTGGTGCAGCCCTATGCGGATGCAACAGTGGGCGGCAACAAGCGGCTGATCGCCACGGCCTTGCAGGAAATATTTTTCACCTATGTCAAGGTCGCCATGTTTGCGGCGCTGTGCGTTTCGTTTCCATTTATTGCCGTGCAGATTTACGCCTTTGTGGCGCCCGGCCTGTACAAGAATGAGAGGCGCGCTTTCATGCCATTCCTGGCGGCGACGCCGGTGCTGTTTCTGATGGGGGCGGCGCTGGTATATTATCTGGTCATGCCGCTGGCGCTGAATTTCTTTCTGGGCTTTGAGCGGGGCGCGGGCGGGCTGGGCCTGCCCATTCAGTTTGAGGCCAAGGTGGATGAATATCTCGGCCTGGTGATGACGTTTATTTTTGCCTTTGGACTGTGTTTTCAACTGCCGGTGTTGCTGACCCTGCTGGGCCGTGTGGGCATTCTCAGCAGCAGCGCCTTACGCGAAAAGCGGCGCTATGCGATTGTGGGCGTGTTTGCGGTTGCCGCCGTGCTGACGCCGCCCGATCCGATCAGCCAGATTACTCTCGCGGTGCCGATCCTGCTACTGTATGAGATTTCGATCTTTCTGGTGCAAATGATTGAGCGTAAAAGAGCCGAATAAGCGAATCGCCTGCAAGGATTAAATGAGCGCATGCACGATCTGAAATTCATCCGCGACCACCCGGAACAGTTTGACGCGGGGTTGGCGTCGCGCGGGCTGGCCCCGATGTCGCGCGAAGTGCTGCGGCTGGATGCGCAACGCCGCGCCTTTGTCACGGAACTTCAGGAATTGCAGAAGGCGCGCAATGACGCCTCCAAACAGATCGGCGCGGCCAAGGCCAAGGGTGATGATGCGGCGGCACAGGTGCTGATTGACGCGGTGGCGGATCTCAAACAGCGTTTGCAGGATGGTGAGGCGCGCGAGCGGGAAATTCAGGTGGAACTGGATACGCTGCTGGGCGGCATTCCCAATCTGCCGCTGATGGATGTGCCGCGTGGCGTGGATGAAAAATCCAACATTGAAGTGCGCCGACATGGCGCGCCGCCACAATTTTCCTTTGCGCCGCGCGAACATTTTAACTTGGGTGAGCCCCTGGGCCTGATGGATTTCGAGGCGGCGGCAAAGCTGTCAGGCGCGCGTTTTGTGGTGCTGAAAGGCGCGCTGGCAAAGCTGGAACGTGCGCTGGCGGCGTTTATGCTTGATCTGCATACGAGCGAATTTGGCTACACGGAAGTATCCCCGCCGCTGATGGTGCGCGACGACGCCATGTTCGGCACGGCGCAATTGCCGAAATTTGCTGACGACCAGTTTCGCACGACCAATGATATGTGGCTGATCCCCACGGCCGAAGTGCCGTTGACCAATCTGGTGCGCGAAAGCATTTTGAGTGAGGCTGATTTGCCGCTGCGCTTCACCGCGTTCACGCCCTGCTTTCGCGCCGAGGCGGGGGCGGCGGGGCGCGATACGCGCGGTATGATCCGGCTGCATCAATTCGCCAAGGTGGAAATGGTCAGCATCGTTGCGCCCGAAAATGCGGATGCCGAGCATGAACGCATGACCGCCTGCGCGGAGGAAGTGCTGAAACGTCTTGGCCTGCATTACCGGGTGATGCTGTTATGCACCGGCGATATGGGATTTGCAGCGCGCAAGACCTATGATCTGGAAGTGTGGCTGCCAGGGCAGAATGCGTTTCGTGAAATTTCCAGTTGTTCGCAATGCGGGGATTTTCAGGCGCGGCGCATGCAGGCGCGCTACCGCCCCGGCGATGACAAAAACCTGCTTTATGTGCACACGCTGAATGGTTCTGGTCTGGCTGTGGGGCGCACCATGGTGGCGATACTGGAAAATTATCAGCAGGCGGATGGTTCGGTAATTGTGCCGGAAGTCCTGCGTCCCTATATGGGCGGACGGGAAGTGATTAAATAGTATGGCAAAAGCTGCAATCAGGGGCGCCAGCAAACAGCCGCGCATTCTGCTGTCAAACGATGACGGTATCAATGCGCCGGGGTTGAAATGCCTGGAACGCATCGCAAAACAATTGACCGATGATATCTGGATTGTCGCGCCGGAAACCGAACAGAGCGGCGCGTCGCATTCACTGACCCTGCACCATCCTTTGCGGCTGCGTAAAATCAGTGCGCGCAAGTATGCGGTTGCAGGCACGCCCACAGATTGCGTGGTGCTGGCGATTGCCGAAATCATGAAAGACGGATTGCCGGATCTGCTGCTGTCGGGCGTCAACCGGGGCGCCAACATTGCCGATGACGTAACCTATTCCGGCACGATTGCGGCGGCGATGGAGGGTACGGTTCTGGGGGTTCCCAGCATCGCGTTAAGCCAGACATGGGGGTTCAGTGATTCACCGGCAGTCAAATGGGCCACCGCCGAACGCCATGCGCCGCCTATCATCCGTAGGCTGATCAAGGCGGGCTGGCCCAAAGATGTTCTGATCAACATCAATTTTCCCGATGAAGAAGCCGCCAAGAAACTGAAGGTGGAAATCACCAGCCAGGGGCGGCGCGATCAGTCGTTGCTGGAAATGGACAAGCGGGTGGACCGGCGCGGCATTCCCTATTACTGGACCGGGTTTCAGCGCATCCGCAGTAATCCGTCAGCGGGCACCGATCTGCACGCGATTTATGCGGGCAATATTTCGGTGACGCCGCTGCATCTGGATTTAACCCACGATCAGACATTGTGTTCGCTGCGCAGGGAGTTTGCAGCCTGATAGAAACAGGAAGGGCGCCGGGCATGCGCGATCTGGAACCGGCCAGGATTAAACTGATCATGGAATTGCGCCGTCAGGGCGTAACCAGCCGGGCTGTGCTGGTGGCGATTGAACGCACCCCGCGCGAGATATTCGTGCCAGAGGCGCTGCGCGAACGTTCGTATGAAAATATTGCGTTGCCCATCGGCCAGGGCCAGACCATCAGTCAGCCCTATATTGTCGGCTTCATGAGCCAGGAGTTGAAGCTGAACAAGCGCATGGTGGTGCTGGAGGTCGGCACGGGTTCCGGCTATCAGGCGGCGGTGCTGGCGATGCTGTGCCGCAGGGTCTATACGATTGAGCGGCATCGCTCGCTGCTGAATAGCGCCGAGGCCTGTTTCAGGGAGCTGGGTCTGCATACGATTTCGACACGGCTTGGCGATGGCTATAAAGGCTGGCCCGAGCAGGCGCCGTTTCAGCGCATTCTGGTGACGGCGGCGGCGGCGAAACCACCGCCCTTGCTGCTGGAACAGTTGGCGGTGGGGGGATTTATGCTGATCCCGATCGGACCAACCTTTGACACGCAGAATATTGTGCGCATTACCCGTAGCGAATCCGGTTATGATACGGAAGAATTACTGCCTGTGCGTTTCGTGCCGATGGTGCCCGGAATTGCGGTAGATGGCCTGCCGTCCCGGCAGGGGTAGGTAATGAAATGGGCGAGTGGGAGAAACATGCTCCGCATTCGAATTAATGTTTTTCTGGCTATGGTGCTGGCGTCGGGGCTCTGGGCGTGCGCGCCGCGTGGCACGCCCGCGCCGGTGATCATAGGCGGGGCTGGCGCGCCTGTTCCTGAATATCCTGCAGCAACGCATGGGAAGGGAAGTGTCGTCGTGCAGCCGGGCGATACGCTCTATGCCATATCGCGCTATCACCAGACGGCTTTACAGGCCCTTGTGGAGGCCAATAATCTGGCGCCGCCCTTTATCATCAAACCGGGACAGGTTTTGCGGTTGCCGGGTCATCCGGACGCGCCGCCGCCCCCTGCCGCCAGTGCGCAAAATCAGATCGCGTCAACTGAGCTGGCGCCTCCCGTTTCCGCTCCTGCAAAAAAACGTGAGGACGAGGTTAAGCAGACTGCAGGTGCAGAGAAAATATCCCCGCCCAATGCCATTGTGATGAACAAGACTGTGCCCACCATTGCCCGGCCTGCAGATCCAACACCCGATTCAGGCGAGGATCAGAGCAGCACGCATTCTATGGAGGACGGTGCGGTTCCGGCGCTGCCGCCTCCTGCACCCGTGCGCAAACCAATAGAGGTGGAGAAAAAAACGGCGGCGCTGCCTGCGGCTGCTGTCGCAACGCCTGTGCGTGAATCCAGGGTGGTGCGCTTCCTGTGGCCGGCAAAAGGTCCAATCCTGTCGGATTTCGGGCCCAAGCAGAACGGGCTGCACAATGATGGTATCAATATCGCCATGCCGCCGAATGGCCCGATCATGGCGGCGGGGGACGGGATTGTGTCCTATGCGGGCAATGGCCTGCGCGGCTATGGCAATCTGCTGTTGATCCGGCATGAAGGCGGCTGGGTCACCGCCTATGCGCATAATTCTGAGCTGCTGGTGGAAAAGGGCGTCACGGTCAAACGCGGGCAGTTAATTGCAAAGGCGGGACGTAGCGGCGGTGTAAACCAGGACCAACTGCATTTCGAAATCCGCCAGGGCACAAAAGCCGTTGATCCAAAACCACTGCTGGTGGGCGGGTAGTACATTTTGTGCGTGGATTGAATCAACATCAGTAGCGTCTTTGCGAGGAGCGTAAGCTCCGTGGCAATCCAGGAGTGACAAACTCAGGCTTTCGCCCTTGACTCCTGGATTGCCACGCCTTCGGCTCGCAAAGACGGCACAGAGGCCGCGCTTCAACTTGATCACAAAGTGCTTTAACCCAGCCTCTGCCCCAGCCTGCCCGCCAGATGCTGGATATATTGCGCGGCGACGCGGCCGGAACGTGCGCCACGGGTGGCGGCCCATTCAATGGCTTCGGCGCGCCATTCTGCCTCAATGGCGGGCAGTCTGTAATGCGCGACATAGCCTGCGATCATATCCAGATAATCCTGCTGGCTGCATGCATGGAAACCAAGCCACAGGCCAAAGCGGTCGGAAAGAGAAACTTTTTCTTCCACCGCTTCGGATGGATTGATGGCGGTCGAGCGTTCATTTTCCATCATCTCGCGCGGCATCAGGTGACGCCGGTTGGACGTGGCGTAGAACAGCACTGCGGCCGGTCGGCCTTCAATGCCGCCTTCCAGCACGGCTTTCAGCGATTTATAGCTGGTGTCCGCAGCATCGAACGACAAATCATCGCAGAATAGCAGGCATTGCCGGGGCGATTCGCGCAGACGCCCCATCAGGAGCGGCAAAGTGTCGATTTCCTCGCGGTGAATTTCAATCAGCGCCAGCGCGCCGGGTGTTTTCGCATTGATGGCGGCATGCACGGCCTTGACCAGCGAGCTTTTACCCATGCCGCGCGCCCCCCATAGCAAGGTGTTGTTGGCGGGCAACCCTTGCGCAAAGCGTTGGGTGTTTTCCAGCAATAAATCCCGGACATGATCGACACCACGCAGCAATTCCAGCGGAACCCGGCTGATATTGGGTACCGGCTCCAGCCGTTCGCCATTGGCGTGCCAGACAAAGCCGTCTGCCTCCGTCAGGCTGGGGGCAGGAGGGCTGGGCGGGCTAAGCCGTTCCAGCGCCTCCGCGATTCGTAACAGGACCGGGGTCAGTTTTTCAATGCTCATGGTATTTTTTACCTGATAATGGGCGGGATTTTCCGAACATGAGGATAAGATGGGTGGGTGGTCAACCCATGGTTTGCAAGTTCAGCCGGGATCGTTATAGTCCGGCGCGATGCTTAAGGAGTCTTAAATGTTCATCAGTCCAGCCTTTGCCCAAACCGCTGCCAGCGCCACCTCTTTCATCGAGGCCGCCGCGCCGCTCGTACTCGTATTCGGTATTCTGTATTTCTTCCTGATCCGGCCCCAGCAAAAGCGCCTGAAGGAGCATCAGGCGATGATTGCAGCGGTGCGCCGGGGGGACACGGTCGTGACCGCTGGCGGTATCGTCGGCAAGATCACCAAAGTGCAGGACGATGGCGAAGTGCTGGTCGAGATTGCCGACGGCGTTAAGGTCCGCGTTGTGGCCAGCACCCTGACCGGCGTGCGTGCAAAGGGTGAACCCGCCACATCCGATACAAAATGATCACGCCTGGTTAGGGATTTATAATGCTGTATTTCGCCCGCTGGAAAATAGCGGTTATCCTTATGCTTCTGATCAGCAGTGCGTACTTTGCCGCGCCTAATCTGCTGAGCGACGCCACATTGGCCCGCTTGCCGGACTGGATGCCCAAGCAGCGGATCAATCTTGGTCTTGATCTGCAGGGCGGCTCGCATCTTCTGCTCGAAGTGGATGTGCAGGCCGTCATTAACGAAAGGCTGCAATCGCTGACCGAAGAAGTGCGCACCGCGCTGCGCAAGGAGCGAATCGGCTACAAAAAACTGGGCATCCGCGATGGGGTGCTCCAGATCCAGGTCCGCGAAGCCGGGCAATTCGAAAGTGCGCGCGAACTGATTAAGGAACTGAACGGCGGCGGCGTGGCCGTGCTGGGCATTATTGGCGGCGAGACGCCGGAACTGGATATAAGCACGCCGGAACCGCAACTGATAGAAGTGCGCCTGAGCGATGATGCGCTGGTGCGGCGGCGTTCCTCAGCAGTGCAGCAATCCATCGAAATCGTGCGCCGCCGCATTGACGAACTGGGCAACAAGGAGGCGACCATCCAGCGCCAGGGTGAGGACCGCATTCTGGTGCAGGTGCCGGGGCTGGATAATCCTGAACGGCTCAAGGAAATGCTGGGCAAGACGGCGAAACTGAGCTTCCGCCTGCTGGATCCGACGATTTCCGCAGCCGAAGCCAAAGCCGGGCGGATGCCGATTGGCTCTGATATTCTGCCCTCGGATGAAGAAGGCGCGCCCGAATTTGTGGTGCGCAAGCAGATCATGGTCAGCGGTGAAAATCTGGTTGATGCGCAGCCTTCAACCGATAGTCAGACCAATGAGCCTGTCGTTAATTTTCGTTTTGACACGGTGGGCGGCAAGAAATTTGCAGAAGTCACCAAGGCGAATGTCGGAAAACCATTCGCCATTGTGCTGGATGGGCGTGTGGTCAGTGCGCCGGTGATCCGCTCGGCGATTTTGGGTGGCTCTGGTCAAATCAGCGGAAATTTCACCTATCAGGAAGCCAATGATCTGGCGATCCTGCTGCGCGCGGGCGCATTGCCTGCGCCGCTGCTGGTGATTGAGGAACGCACGGTGGGCGCCGAGCTGGGGGCTGATTCCGTGCAAACCGGGCGAAATGCGGCCATCATCGGCTTTGTGGCTGTTGCCGCTTATATGGTGTTGACCTATGGCCTGTTTGGCCTGTTCGCGAATCTGTCGCTGGTCATGAATATCATTCTGATCAGCGCCGCGCTGACGCTGCTGCAATCCACACTGACTTTGCCTGGCATTGCTGGCATCGTGCTGACCATGGGCATGGCGGTGGACGCGAACGTGCTGATCTACGAGCGCATCCGCGAGGAGATAGGTAACGGAAAAACCCCGCTAAGCGCGGTGCAGGCGGGCTTTGATCGCGCCTATGGCACCATTCTGGATGCCAATATCACGACCTTCATTGCAACGGCGATCATGTTTCAGGTGGGGTCCGGGCCGGTGCGCGGCTTTGCGGTGACGCTGATGATCGGCGTCATGACATCGGTCTATACGGCGGTAACCGTCACCAGATTCATCATCACCCAATATCTGCTTTATCGCAAACCAAAGCAGATTGCCGTTTAAGCAGAAAAGAGAGCGTTTATGTTCCGTCTGAAACTCGTTCCGCAACAAACCAATATTCCATTCATCGGTATGCGGAATATCACCTTTGTCCTTTCTGGCCTGCTGACGCTTGCATCTATTGTGCTGTATCTGACCATGGGCCTGAATTACGGCATCGACTTTCGCGGCGGCACAATGCTTGAAATCGGCACAGAGGCGGCTTCCGATGTCGGACGCATCCGCACGATTGTCTCGGGCCTTGGGCTGGGCGATGTGGCGGTGCAAACATTTGGCGACGATAATGCGGTTCTGATCCGCATTGAACAAAGCGCAGGCGGCGAGCTGGCGCAGCAAAAAGTGGTTACAGATGTTAAAGCCGCGCTGGACAAGGATTATGGCGCGCCTGTCACATACCGCCGCATAGAACTGGTAGGGCCGAAGGTCAGCAGTGATCTGGTCAATGCCGGCGTGATGGCGGTACTGCTCGCGGTCGCTGCGATGCTGATCTATGTGTGGTTCAGGTTTGAATGGCAGTTTGGCATCGGCTCGGTGATTGCGCTGGTGCATGACGTGGCCATGACCATCGGCATTTTTTCATTGCTGCAACTGGAATTCAATCTGGCGATCATTGCAGCGATCCTGACCATTGTTGGCTATTCCATGAATGATACGGTGGTGGTGTATGACCGGGTGCGTGAAAACCTGCGTAAATACAAGAAAATGCCGCTGGATGAGTTGCTCAACCTGGCGATCAATGAAACGCTTAGCCGTACCACCATGACAGCGTTTACCACCTTGGTGGCGCTGATCGCGCTGTTCATTTTTGGCGGTGAAGTGATTCGTGGCTTTACGTTCGCGATGATTTGGGGAATTTTTATCGGTACTTATTCCTCGATCTTTATTGCGGCTCCGTTTTTACTGCTTGTGGGCGTCAAGCGGGATTGGTCCGATCTGAATGCGACGGGGACTAAAAGCTGACAGATGCGGCGGTGCACGGCGGCTTTTTTATCGCGATATTCTCTAAGAAAACAGCGGATTTGCACTTATTGATAGATCGAGTATTATTTTTTAGTTGAACATTCATTCGAAAATCTGTTCAATTCCGTATAAGAGATTATAGCTTCGAAATCGGCGGGGATGGATGGCCGCTTTTGCTATCTGATGATCCGTAACACTAGCCGGGGTAAAGCTCCGGAGTACATCAGCAGGGAGGAAGGTTCATTGGCTAACGTTACTGAAAAGATTGAAAAAGTAGGAGGATCTGAGCTTGCTATCGTCCGTGGTGGATCAGGCAAGCCGCTGCTTATGTTGCATGACGAACTGGGGTACCCCGGCTGGATGGGCTGGAATGACGCGCTGGCGGGTGAACGCCAGTTTATTATTCCGCGTCAGCCCGGATTTGATAAATCACCGCGCATCGACTGGATTCGCAACTATCGTGATCTTGGCGGATATTATGCGCGGGTATTGCGCGAGCTGAAGCTGGGCCAGGTGGATGTGGTGGCTTTTTCCGCAGGCGCCTATATCGCGGCTGAAATGGCGGCGTCCGATCCCGATATTTTCGGCCATATGGCGCTGGTTGGCCCCATGGGCCTGAAGCCGGAAAAAGGCTTCATCGCCGACTTCATCGCAATGTCCATGCGCACCCATTTGCGCGCGACGGTGGCCGATCCGTTCAGCACACCCGAGTTCCTGAAAATTTACGGCGGCGAAATGAGCCCGGAGCAATTTGAACACTTCGAAGACGCCCGCGCAGAAACGGCCCGTATCGGATGGGAACCCTTCATGTTCAACCCCAGCCTGCCATATCTGTTGCAGGGCGTGACTGGCATCAAGACGCTGCTGGTTTGGGGAACGAAGGATAATTTCACCCCGCGCGGCTGCGTGGAGGCCTATCAAAAGGCCATTCCCAGCGCCAAGCTGGTTGAAATCAAGGATGCGGGTCACCGGCCCGAGATCGAAAAACCGGCAGAATTTATTGCCGCACTGAAACAGTTCCTGGCCAGCTAAATCCGCAGGGGTAGTATTTTTATACGACTCTGAGCCACACGAGACAGAGGAAACGAACATGAAAATAGCGTACTTTACCGAACGTCCTTATCGTCACATCAAGGAAGACGTTGTTCTGAAGAACAAGGCTTTCTTCGCGGTGCCCAACACACATTTTGACCGCCAGAAAGGCTCCGACGATTACAACCATTTTCTGGATGAAGCCTGCTACGCGGAAGAACAGGGGTTTGACGCCGTCGCCCTGAACGAGCATCACGGCAACCCGTTCTGCATGGGTAACGTGCTGAACGTTGAAGCGGCGATTCTGGCGCGCATCACCAAGAAGGTCAAAATCGTGCTGATCGGCAATCCGTTGCCGGTGATCAAGCATCCGCTGCGCATGGCGGAAGAGCTTGCTGAGATTGATCTTATCTCACGTGGCCGTCTGGTAACAGGCTGGGTGCGTGGCGCGGGGTCCGAGCAGTACTTCAACAATGCCAATCCCGCCTACAACCGTGAAATGTTCAACGAAGCACACGACTTCATTATCCAGGCCTGGACCAAGCCCGG
>DAIOWE010000093.1:0-5933 GCA_036758605.1 Pseudomonadota bacterium
AGATCGCTGCGCAGATGCCCGGCCATGATTTCAAATTCATATTCGGGATGAAATGCAGGCGCGAAGAACGGAAACCCGCTGATATGATCCCAGTGCGTGTGCGACATCAGGATGGTGGCGCGCTTGATGTTTTTTTTCAGCAGCCAGTGACCCAGATTACGCATGCCGGTACCGGCGTCGAAAATAATCCGTTCGCCGCCGCAGGAAATTTCCAGGCAGCTTGTATTGCCGCCATATTGAATATGGTTGGCGCCGGGGCACGCAATGCTGCCGCGAACCCCCCAGAATTTTACCTTGAACGCCATGTCATAACCCCTGCCTGTTGCCCACCAAAAAGACCCGCGTCACAAAGACGCCGACCGATGGCATAACCACGCCAACCCGCCACGCCAGAGCCACGCCAGGTAAAAACAGCTTATAATCAAACACTTAATTAAAGGTGCACGGACAGTGTGCCGTGATTCGGAAATGTAATATCAATAATTAATATCTATTTAACAGTCGCTTAACAATTTATTCCGGTTTCAGCTATACGGGCCAGTTATATTTGGATTCAACCAGCATATTTGTGACGGGCGTCACAATTTGTCCCGGAATGGATCCGTAAAACATCTTGCCCTATTGCGTGTGCGTGCCATTGTAGGGTGGCGATGTTTTAACGGTTTGCGATATAATGATTCATGCGTACAGGAATAATCAGATATGACCGAAATTAAGGGGACGCGCGGGCGGATTTATCCGGTGATCCTGTCCGGGGGTTCGGGCAGCCGCCTGTGGCCTGTGTCGCGCAGTCAGCATCCCAAGCAGCTTCAGCCGTTGATATCGGGCCATACCATGATACAGGAAACCGCCCTGCGGTTTGGCGACGCCAGCCGCTTTCCCGGCCCCGTAATCATTTGCAATCACGAACACCGCTTCATTATCGCCGAGCAATTGCGCGAAGCCGGCATTCCCCCCAGCCTGCAAATTCTGGAGCCTGTGGGGCGCAACACGGCGCCTGCTGCGGCCGTGGCGGCCTTATGCCTGCAGGCGCGCGATGCGGAGGCCATTTTGCTGCTGATGCCCGCTGATCATGCGATTGCGGATCTGGATGCGTTTACCAGGGCCATTGAAACGGGCGCCCTGGCGGCGCGGGCAGGCCATCTCGTCACATTCGGAATAAAACCGGATAAACCCGAAACCGGTTTTGGTTATCTGAAACAGGGACCGGAAATTTCTGGTCTTGAGGGCGCGATAACGCCGCACAAGGTTGATCGCTTTGTGGAAAAACCGGATCTGGCGACGGCAGAAAATTATCTGAAGTCCGGGGAATATTTCTGGAACAGCGGCATTTTCATGTTCAGGGCTGGCCTGTTTCTGGAGACGCTGGGCCGTTTGCGTCCCGCCATGCTGGAGGCCTGCCGCGCAGCGGTCACCAGAGGCAAGCATGATCTGGATTTTTTCCGGCTGGATGCGGGCGCATTCAGCGCATGTGAATCCGATTCCATCGATTATGCGGTTATGGAACATGCCGAAAATGTGGCCATGGTTCCCGTGGATATGGGGTGGAGCGATGTGGGGTCGTGGGCGTCATTGTGGGAAATCGGTGAAAAGGACGCCCACAATAATCTGCTGCAGGGTGATGTCATCGCCAGCGGTTCGCGCGACAGTTATATCCGCTCCGAAAGTCGGCTGGTCACCGCCATTGGCGTGGAAAATCTGGTGATCATCGAAACCACGGATGCGGTGCTGGTGGCGCCGCGTGACCAGACCCAACTGGTCAAGGAAATGGTGGACGAACTTAAATTGCGCAACCGCGATGAACATGCCACCCATCGCCGGGTGTACCGGCCCTGGGGATTTTATGAAGGTATTGGCGAAGGCGACCGGCATCAGGTCAAACATCTGATGGTGAAACCGGGCGGGAAACTTTCCCTGCAAATGCACCACCACCGCGCCGAACATTGGGTCGTGGTCAGCGGCACGGCGCGCGTAACCCGCGACGATGAAATTGTTCTGCTGGCGGAAAACGAATCCATCTATCTGCCGCTGGGCTGCCGCCATCGCCTGGAAAATCCCGGCAAGCTGCCGCTTAGTGTCATTGAGGTGCAATCAGGCGGCTATCTTGGCGAAGACGATATCGTACGCTTCGAGGATGTCTATCAGCGTGAAGACAAAGCCGCCGAGTAAGCGGCCTTGTCTCTGTGAAATCTACCGCAGGCTCGCGCAGAACCGCTGGATGCGCTCGCATGCCGCGGTCAGCGCTTCGGTGGATGTCGCATAGGATATCCGGAAATGCGGGGCCAGGCCAAAGGCCGATCCCTGCACCACAGCCACGCCTTCGGCCGCCAGCAATGCCGTGACAAAATCCTCGTCGGTTGCGATCATTTTCCCATCCGGGGTTTTCTTGCCGATACAGCCCGCACAGCTTGGATAAACATAAAACGCGCCTTCGGGTATCGGGCATTGAATGCCGGTTGCCTGGTTGAGCATCGAGACCACGAGATCGCGGCGCTGCTGAAATATTTTCGCGCGTTCCGGTATGAAATCCTGCGGTCCGTTCAGCGCCTCGACCGCGGCCCACTGGCTGATCGAAGACGGGTTGGAGGTGGATTGTGACATCACATTCGCCATTGCCTTGATCAGAATTTCCGGCCCGCCCGCATAACCAATACGCCAGCCGGTCATGGAATAGGCCTTGGATACGCCGTTCATCGTCAGTGTACGGTCGTATAATTTTGGCTCTACCTGGGCGATGGTGGCGAACTTCATGCCGTCAAACAGCAAATGCTCATACATATCATCGGCCAGTGTCCACACATTGGGATGGCGCACCAGCACATCGGTCAGCGCCTTGATCTGCGCATGGCTATAGGCCGCACCCGATGGGTTGCTGGGAGAATTGAAAATCAGCCATTTGGTCTTTGGCGTGATCGCTTTCTCCAGCGCTTCGGGCGTGACGCGAAAGCCGGTCGCAATGCTGGTTTCCACAAATACCGGTGTTGCCCCCGCCATCAGCACAATGTCGGGATAGGACACCCAATAGGGTGCGGGAATAATCACCTCATCGCCGGGATTGAGTGTTGCAAACAGCGCGTTGAAAATAATCGGCTTGCCACCTGGCGCAACCGAGATTTGCGAGGGTTTGTATTCAAGACCGTTCTCGCGTTTGAACTTGGCGCAGATCGCCTGCTTCAGTTCGGGAATGCCATCCACGGTGGTGTATTTGGTTTCGCCGCGCTGAATGGCGGAAATCGCCGCCGCCTTGATATTGTCGGGCGTGTCGAAATCCGGTTCGCCCGCGCCCAGGCCAATAATGTCGCGCCCCTGCGCCGTCAATTCACGGGCAAGCTGGCTGACCGCCATGGTGGCCGAAGGCTTGATACGTGAAAGGGAATTGGCAAGAAATGACATGGGCGCTGCTCCGTAAAGTTTGACGGCAACCTATCCGAGACGATTGCCCCGCGCAATGCAGCCTATAAGATTTTTTCGAATTGATTGCCCTGTGACAGCCAGCGTAGCTCGCCGCTGGCAATAGAGAACCAGGCCCCATGCAGGCGCACGCGCCCTGCATCCACGGCTGCCTGCAAAAATGGAAAGCTGCGCAGATTTTGCAGCGAGTGCCCGATGGCGCCAAACTCCAGCGCCTGCTGCAAGGTGGCGGCGTCTGCGTTGGGATTGTCCGCCAGGACTTTATCCCGGGTTTCGGAAATCATATCCACCCAGGGGGCAATGAACTGGCCAACGGGGCGCGCCGACAGGCTGGCGGCAATGCCGCCGCACTGGCCATGGCCCATGATCACAATGTCCTTCACCCCGATATTTTCAACGGCAAACTCGATCGCCGCCGACGTGCCGTGATAGCCGCCATTTTCTTCATAAGGCGGCACCAGATTGGCGACATTTCGCACCACAAACAGCTCGCCCGGTCCCGCGCTGAAAATGGTGGCGGGGTCCACCCGGCTATCGGCGCAGGCAATCATCATAATGCCTGGGGACTGGCCACCCAACGCCAGACGGCGGTATAATGCGGCCTGTTCCGCCAGATGCGCGTCCTTGAATTGGCGGTAGCCGTCCAGAAGCAGATCAGGGATCGTCATTTTGTCCATTAAGCCCTTAATGGTTGCAACAGGGGGGTGCCGTAACGGGGCGGGCATGCTATACGCTAGGTTGGCGCTCCCGCCTACCCCTGT
Source organism: Pseudomonadota bacterium (assembly GCA_036758605.1). Classification (GTDB taxonomy): domain Bacteria; phylum Pseudomonadota; class Alphaproteobacteria; order UBA11222; family UBA11222; genus UBA11222. The sequence continues at coordinate 4,173 of DAIOWE010000093.1, forward strand.
AATTAAACTGTAAATATGAAAAACCCAGACAATTCCAGCCGGAACATCACCAGTAAAACGGACCGCGAATCCCGTCAGGCCGAGGCCTTGCGCGCCAATCTGCGCCGCCGTAAAGCCTTTGCTGGTAAAACGGTCCCTTCATCTGAGGCAGATAAGGAGCAAAAACCGGAGAAACCCAATGGATAGGCTGGTTATGCGCGGCGGCAGGCCGCTTTCGGGCAAGATCGCCATCAGCGGCGCCAAAAACGCCGCCCTGCCATTGATGACAGCCACGCTGCTGACCCCGGACCCGCTGACCCTGCGCAACATTCCCGATCTGGCCGATATTACCACCCTAAGCGAGGTTTTGAGCGAGCATGGTGCGGAGATCACCCTGCGCAAGCAGGACGGCGTGCGCATTTTGACCCTGAGCACGCCTGAAATCACCAGTTCCGTCGCCCCTTATGATCTGGTACGCAAAATGCGCGCCAGTATTCTGGTGCTGGGGCCGTTGCTGGCCCGCCATGGTCAGGCGCGGGTGTCACTGCCGGGGGGCTGCGCCATTGGCACGCGGCCCGTCGATCTGCACCTGAAGGGGCTGGAGGCCATGGGTGCGAAGATCGAACTGGATCAGGGCTATGTCAACGCTCAGGCGCCAAAGGGTCTGCAGGGCGCCAATTTCCGTTTTCCCATCGTGTCTGTGGGGGCGACCGAAAACCTGCTGATGGCGGCAGCCCTTGCAAACGGCGAAACCGTGCTGGAAAATGCGGCGCGTGAACCCGAAATCGGCGATCTGGCCCACTGCCTTATCGCCATGGGCGCGAAGATCGAAGGGGCAGGAACGGAAACCATCCGCATCCGGGGCGTCGCCAAATTGCATGGCGCGGATCATGTCGTGCTGCCCGACCGGATCGAGGCTGGCACCTATGCGCTGGCGGCGGCGGCAACGGGCGGCGATGTGTTGCTGACCCAGACCAGTCCGTATACGCTGGGCGCGCTGCTGGATCTGCTCGTTCTGGCAGGCGCGCAGATTGACAGTACCGAAGACACCTTGCGCGTCCGGCGCGATCCGTCCCGCCGGTTGAAAGGCGTGGACGCCATGACCGCCCCCTTTCCGGGATTCGCCACCGATCTGCAGGCGCAGTTCATGGCCTGCATGATTACCGCTGACGGGGCATCGATGATCAGCGAAACCATTTTCGAAAACCGCTTCATGCATGTGCCGGAACTGATGCGTATGGGGGCCAATATCAATCTGCATGGCGGCACGGCATTGGTGCGCGGTGTGGATGTGTTACGGGGCGCGCCGGTGATGGCGACGGATTTACGCGCCTCGGTCTCTCTGGTGATAGCCGGCCTGACGGCGCAGGATGAAACCACCGTCAATCGGGTATATCATCTGGATCGCGGCTATGAGCGGATTGAGGCCAAGCTCAGCGCCTGTGGCGCCGATATCAGCCGTATCCGGGACTAGATCATTGGAGCTGACGTGCAAAAACCGCTGAAACTGACCGCTCTGGATGTGGAAGATCTGGCTGTGATTTCCGCCTGTCTGCAGGATGCAATCGGGCGTGTTGCTGATACGGCCTATGAACAGAAACGGCGGCGCTTCGCCATTATGTTCAACCGCTTCCGCTGGGAAAATGAAGCGGCGCCAAGTCTGGGCGGGTGGCTGGGGCCGCGCACGCCGGAACGGGTGCGCTGTGCGGTGCATTTCGATGGGGTCACATCTGTGCGTCACCGCAACATAAATCAGGCCAATCCCGAACAGTTGCTGGACCT
>DAIOWE010000093.1:6033-10166 GCA_036758605.1 Pseudomonadota bacterium
GGCATTCTTGCGGATGTGGCTTTGCGGGGCGATGCGGCGTTGCTGGAATATACCGCGCGCTTTGACCGTCTGACGGCGCAGCCGGCGCAGCTTGCCTTTAGTGCGGCGGAAATTGACGCGGCCATTGCCGCCTGTGACCGCCCCACGCTCGATGCGCTGGAACTGGCGGCGGGGCGGATTGAGGCCTATCACCGCCGTCAACTGCCGCACGATGATCTGTACACGGATGATATCGGAGTTCGGCTTGGCCATCGCTGGACATCTTTGGGCGCGGTGGGCATGTATGTGCCCGGCGGCACCGCGTCCTATCCCAGCTCGGTGCTGATGAACGCCATCCCGGCCAGGGTGGCGGGCGTGCCCCGCCGCGTCATGGTCATGCCTACACCTGATGGTAAATTCAATCCGCTGACTTTGGCGGCGGCGCGTCTTGCGGGGGTGCATGAAATTTACCGCATCGGCGGCGCGCAGGCGGTGGCGGCACTGGCCTATGGCACCGCGAGCATCAAACCCGTCGATAAAATCACCGGTCCCGGCAACGCCTGGGTGGCGGCCGCCAAGCGCCAGATATTTGGCGCCGTTGGCATTGACATGGTTGCAGGGCCGTCGGAAATTCTGGTGGTGGCGGACGGGGCCAATGATCCAGCCTGGATCGCCGCCGACCTGCTGTCCCAGGCTGAACATGACGTCAGTGCGCAATCCATCCTGCTGACCGATGACGCCGCTTTTGCCGATGCGGTGGCGGCCGCGATCGCCGTGCATCTGCAAACCCTTCCGCGCGCCGCCATTGCCGCAGAAAGCTGGGATGCGAATGGCGCCATCATCCTTGTACAGAATATGAACGACGTGCCGCCCCTGATTGACCGCATCGCGCCCGAACATCTGCAATTGGCGGTGCATGATCCGGAAGCATTAATGGCGAAGGTGCGCAATGCCGGGGCCATCTTCCTGGGCCGTCACACGCCCGAAGCCATTGGCGATTATATTGCAGGGCCCAACCATGTGCTGCCCACGGCGCGCGCGGCGCGCTATGCCTCGGGCCTGTCAGTGCTCGATTTCATGAAACGCACCACCATTATCGGTTGCACGCCCGATGCGCTGGCGGCGCTGGCGCCTGCGGTCGCCACGCTTGCATCAAGCGAAGGGTTGGAGGCGCATGGGCGTTCCATCTCCATCCGCCTCAATGCACGCGGTAAAACATGAACGTGCGGGAACAGGCCGCGCCAACGCACAAGGTCATCGACATTGTGCTGGACGAAGCCAATATTGTGCGTCTCAATGCGGACATCGATCATGAACGCCGCGTGGCGATTTTTGATCTGCTGGAAGATAATTTTTTTGAGCCGGTGGGCAGTCCGCATGGTCCGTACCGCCTGCATCTGCTGATTGTGGATAACCGTCTGGTGTTCGATGTGCGGCGCGAAGACGATAGCGCGCTTGGCAAGGTGATGCTGGCGCTGTCGCCATTCCGGCGCATCGTGAAAGATTATTTCGCGATCTGTGACAGCTATTTTGACGCCATCAAGCATGCGCCGCCATCGCAGATCGAAGCCATTGATATGGGGCGGCGCGGCCTGCACAATGACGGGGCGGAACTGCTGCGCGAACGCCTCGCCGGCAAGATCGAGATTGATACCAATACGTCGCGGCGGCTGTTCACGCTGATCTGTGTACTGCATATCCGGGCCTGACGCGCATGAACGGCGCGCCGCCCGATACAGCGCCCGGCCCGTTCGCGCCTGCGCAGATGCCGTCGGCGGTGCTGTTTTCGTGCAACTTTAATTCCGTGCGCTCGCCCATGGCCGAAGCGCTGATGAAATATCTGTACGGCCATATCGTTTATGTGGATTCAGCGGGCGTGCGCGCACAGGCGCTGGATCCGTTCGTTATCGAAGTGCTGGATGAAATCGGCATCGACATCGCCAAACATAAACCAAAAACCTTTGACGATCTGGAAGACACCTCGTTTGATCTGGTGATCACCCTGACGCCCGAGGCGCAGCACCGCGCGATGGAAATGACCCGCACCATGTCCGTTGATGTGGAATATTGGCCCACCCCCGACCCGACGGCGGCCACCGGCTCACGCGACCAGATGCTGGATGCCTACCGCCAGGTTCGCGACCGCCTGATGGCCAAGATCAAGGATCGGTTTGGGCCGCTGGCGCCAGCGAAGGGGTAGGGGGCAGACAAGCCACCCTTATCTGCGGCTATAAATATCATCCAGGATTGTAAAAAAAATAAACCTGGATTTAAATATTTTAATTTTTTTTATTGAAATATTAATCCCGGATGATATATTTAACTTCTGATTAACCTTAAGGAGCTGAAGTGATGATGCCTAGTCAAAATGGAATGCCCGCGCCACTTGGCACGTTGGATGATGTTCTTGACGGTGGGGATACCTCTGAAAAGCCAATGAAGGTCTTCATTGGGCACAACCTTGGCAACCGTACTTTCATGATGCAGATGCCAATGCATGAATTCTACAGCATGTCAGAGGTAGCTAACGATCCTGACCGTGATGGCATTACAGTTGCACAGAGAAAACTTGATCCCGTGCATGCCTATAAGCTCGCAGTTTATATCCTAAAGGGGCTGGTTTCCGCCGCGATGGAACGGCGTGAACTCCAGAAAAAGGAACCTAGTAATGCGTTGTCCAGCATGAGAAAACGCCTTGGTATGCAACCCTATATGTCCCTACAGCCTCTTGTGGTTAACATCCGCGAATGTAATATACGTGGCGCTGACATTCGCGCAGAGCGCATGCTTGATAGCCGCACCAATGAAACTGCTGCATTTAAGATTTTTTTGGCCCAACGACACGTTCTGTGGGTGATTGATGGCCAACACCGTAGGAAGGCGATGCAACTGGTATTCGACTTCTTGGAGAATGTGCGCGGTTCACGTACTTACCCAAAAAAAGGCAACCTTGTTAGTTTTGGAGATGGAGATCTAATTCCTGACGAAGATGTGTCAGTCTGGGAAGAGGCTTTTGAGGTTGCTCGTACATATTGTTCATTACTGATTGAAGTACATCTTGGCCTCAGTTCAGACCAAGAACGGCAGTTGTTTCACGATCTTAACCGCCTGGGCAAGAAGGTTGACACAAATTTAGCACTGCAATTCGATAATTCGAACCCAGTAAACCTCTTTATCAAAGAGCGACTGATCGACCAGTTGGGCCTACACGTAATTGAGAAAGAGGTGAAGAACTGGGACGATGATGACGGGGGATTGCCCAGGAAAGATTTGGTGAGCATCAATGCAATTCTCCTCCTCAACCGCACCAATATTAGCGGCGCAATACCATCAATGATAGAGGATAAGCTGGACACGGCTTATCGTTTTTGGACTGCTGTACAGGCCATTCCAGGCTTTGGTGAAGAACTATCAAGAAAAAAAACGGTGGCTGCACAACCCGTCGTTCTTAAGGCGCTCGCTAAGCTAGTTTACGACTTATGTTTCAGTAATCGCAGACCCGATGATGGGCACGAATTGGTGGACACTTTATTTGCTGGTCTTACCGACATCGATTTCAGTCACGATAACCCCATGTGGCAATATTATTCTATGACGAATGACGAGCGCGTTAAATATGGCCTTATTGGATTGGGTGAATACCTCCCCTCTGAGGACACCGGGAACCGCGACTTGGGAAGTCATCAAGGTGGTTTCATGCGATTCGGCGCTAAGCACAATGACATCAGCCCTATAATTGGTGATATGATTCGTTGGCGGCTAAAATTACCGAAGAGAGGAAGCGTCTTAAAAGCAGAATTTAATGCAAGTATTGAGAAAATTCTTGCAGACGTGGATTTTCCTATTTCGCGCTGATTTGCGGCTGCTTACAGGATTACCTTGATTTTATCGCCGATTTTTGCTTTCTGCCTGTTCACATCCATTTACATGGAGAAAGTTTGGGAGATGCATGGCTAAAGAAGAACTGATCGAGATGCCTGGCGCGGTGAGCGAACTGCTGCCCAACGCCACGTTCAAGGTTATACTGGAAAATGGGCATGAGATCATCGCCCACGCTGCGGGCAAGATGCGCAAGAACCGCATTCGCGTGCTGGCGGGGGATCAGGTGCTGGTGGAAATGACGCCCTATGATCTGACCAAGGGCCGCATCACCT
>DAIOWE010000094.1:0-9620 GCA_036758605.1 Pseudomonadota bacterium
GAAACTATGCCAAGCGCCAGCTCACCTGGATCAGAAATCAGATGATTGCGTGGGAAAAGGCAGATACGCAAGATTCGGAAAGACTTTTTCAGGAAATCTTTTCATTAATTATAAAATCAGGCTTGACCGATTAAGCCACAATCGCTATTGTGCGCCGCTCACGGCCTGAGAAAATGCATTAAGCTTATATAAATATTCAGTTTTTTGTCTTTTCCACGGGCGGTATCAGAAAAATCGGCATTGTCATCCTGAGCGAAGCGAAGGATCTCCCGCGCCAGATTCGGCATTCCACCGATGGGGATTCTTCGCTTTGCTCAGAATGACAGTGAGGGGTTTTTTATCCGATATTTGGACGAAAGAATATGAACGGCGAAAAAATCACCGGGGCGGAAATCGTCCTCAAGGCGTTGCAGGATCAGGGCGTGGAAGTCATATTTGGCTATCCCGGCGGCGCGGTATTGCCGATTTATGATGAAATTTTCCGTCAGGAAAACCGCATCAAACATGTGCTGGTGCGCCATGAACAGGGCGCCACCCATGCCGCCGAAGGCTATGCCCGTTCGACCGGCAAGCCTGGCGTGGTGCTGGTCACCTCCGGCCCCGGCGCGACCAATGCCGTTACCGGCCTGACCGATGCATTGATGGATTCCATCCCGCTGGTGGTGCTGACCGGCCAGGTGCCGACCAAACTGATCGGCAGCGACGCCTTTCAGGAAGCCGACACGGTGGGCATTACGCGCTCCTGCACCAAGCATAATTATCTGGTCAAGGATGTGAACGATCTGGCGCGCGTGCTGCACGAGGCGTTCTATGTCGCGACCAAGGGCCGTCCGGGTCCGGTGCTGGTGGATATTCCCAAGGATGTGCAGTTTGCGCTGGGAAATTATGTTGGCCCGGTCAATGTGGCGCATCGCACCTACAAGCCGCGCGTAAAAGGCGATCTCGAACGCATCAAGCAGGCCGCCGAACTGATCGCCACCGCGAAGAAGCCGCTGTTTTACACCGGCGGCGGTGTGATCAATTCCGGTCCCGTGGCCAGCCAGTTGCTGCGCGAATTTGTGCGCAGCACCGGCTTTCCCATCACCTCAACCTTGATGGGTCTGGGCGCCTACCCCGCTGATGATGCGCAATGGCTGGGCATGCTGGGCATGCATGGCACCTGGGAGGCCAATCATGCGATGCATGATTGCGATGTGATGATCTGCATCGGCGCGCGTTTCGATGACCGGGTGACCGGGCGTCTGGATGCGTTCGCGCCCCATTCGAAAAAAATCCATATCGATATTGATCCTTCCTCGATCAATAAAAATGTGCGCGTGGATATTCCCATCATTGGCGATGTGGCGCATGTGCTGGAAGATCTGATCAAGGTGTGGAAAGCCAAAGTGCTGCGCCCCGACAAGGCGGCGCTGGCGGCATGGTGGGATCAGATCGCCACATGGCGCGCGCGCAATTGCCTTGCCTATAAAAATTCGACAGACCTGATCAAGCCGCAACATGCGATTGAACGGCTCTATGCGCTGACCAAAGACCGTGACACCTATATCACCACCGAGGTCGGCCAGCATCAGATGTGGGCGGCGCAGTTTTACCGTTTTCAGCAGCCCAACCGCTGGATGACTTCGGGCGGGCTTGGCACCATGGGCTATGGCCTGCCCGCAGCCCTGGGCGTGCAGATCGCGCATCCCGACGCTCTGGTAATCGACATTGCCGGCGAGGCGTCGGTGCAGATGACCATGCAGGAAATCTCGACGGCGGTGCAATATGATCTGCCGATCAAGATTTTCATTCTGAACAATGAATATATGGGCATGGTGCGCCAGTGGCAGGAATTGCTGCATGGCGGACGCTATTCGCACTCCTATTCGGATTCGCTGCCGGATTTTGTGAAACTGGCCGAAGCCTATGGCGCGGTCGGCATTCGCGCCACCAAACCCGATGAACTGGATGATGCGATAAAGGAAATGATCAGCGTCAAGCGCCCGGTGCTGTTTGATTGCCGCGTCGATAAAACCGAAAACTGCTTCCCGATGATCCCGTCTGGCGAGGCGCACAACAATATGATCCTGGGCGATCTGGGCGAACAAACGGTGTCGGCCGCCGGAAAGATGCTGGTGTAACCATGTCCTATGATCCGGTAATTGCACAGGCGGAAATCATCCGCACCCACACCATGGCGGTGCTGGTGGATAATGAAGCGGGCGTACTGGCGCGGGTCATCGGCCTGTTCGCCGGGCGCGGCTATAATATTGAAAGCCTGACCGTGGCCGAGGTGGACGCCCAGGAACATACCTCGCGCATCACCATTGTCACCTCGGGCACGGCCCATGTGATCGAACAGATCAAGGCGCAGCTTGACCGGCTGGTGCCGGTGCACCGGGTGGTGGACCTGACCGTGGAAACCGAACCGCTGGAACGCGAACTGGCCCTGATCAAGGTCAAGGGCACGGGCGAAAAACGCATGGAGGCCTTGCGCATCGCGGACAGTTTCCGTGCGCGGGTGGTGGACACCACACTCAACAGTTTCGTGTTTGAACTGACCGGCGCCCCATCCAAGATCAACGCCTATATCGAATTGATGCGGCCTTTGGGCCTGATTGATGTGTCGCGCACGGGCATAGCCGCTATCTCTCGCGGCCCGGAAGCGCTATAATTCCCTATCCAACCTCTAGACAAACGGAACCAGACCCATGCGCGTATATTATGACCGCGACGCCGACGTAAACCTGATCAAAGCCAAAAAAGTCTGCATCATCGGCTATGGCAGCCAGGGCCATGCCCATGCGCTGAACCTGAAAGACAGCGGCATCAAGGAACTGGCGGTCGCGCTGCGCCCCGGCTCTGCCACCGCCGCCAAGGCCGAGGCCAACGGGCTGAAGGTCATGTCGCCCGCCGACGCCGCCAAATGGGCCGATGTGATGATGATGGTGACGCCCGACGAATTGCAGTCCGGCATTTACGAAGAAAGCCTGAAAGCCAATATGAAACAAGGCGCGGCGCTGGCGTTCGCGCATGGGCTGAACATTCATTTCAATCTGATTGAGCCGCGCCCGGATCTCGACATTTTCATGATTGCGCCCAAGGGCCCGGGCCACACCGTGCGCTCGGAATATCTGCGCGGCGCGGGCGTGCCCTGCCTCATTGCCGTGGCCCAGGACGCCAGCGGCAACGCCCATGACATCGGCCTGTCCTATGCCTCGGCCATTGGCGGCGGCCGCGCGGGCATTATCGAGACCAGCTTCCGCGAGGAATGCGAAACCGATCTGTTCGGTGAACAGAGCGTGCTGTGCGGCGGCCTGGTGGAGCTGATGAAGGCCGGCTTCGACACGCTGGTCGAGGCGGGCTATGCGCCGGAAATGGCCTATTTCGAATGCGTGCATGAGGTAAAGCTGATCGTCGATCTGATTTACGAAGGCGGCATCGCCAACATGAATTATTCGATCTCCAACACCGCGGAATATGGCGAATATGTCACCGGCCCGCGCATGGTGACCGACGCCACCCGCGCCGAAATGAAGGCCGTGCTGAACGACATTCAGACCGGCAAATTCACCCGCGAATGGATGCTGGAAAACAAGGTCAACCAGACCAATTTCAAGGCCATGCGCGCCCGCATGGGCCAGCACGGCATCGAGGATGTGGGCGAAAAACTCCGCGCCATGATGCCCTGGATCGCCAAGTCGCGGCTGGTCGACAAGGCGAAGAATTAGGGCTGAATGTCATTGCGAGCGAAGCGTGGCAATCCAGAGTCCCAAGCACAGGCCTTCCCGTAAGACTCTGGATCGCCACGCCGCTTCGCGGCTCGCGATGACGAATGTGGGAGATACGAATCTCCTTGACAGTCGAAGCTCTTGAAGTCGAGGCTCCGTAAGAAAAAGGGAAGCGTCCCCTTTAATCCTAAAAAGGGTAGCGTCCCCTTTAATACCAGTCCCCTTTAATACCATGGCCTCTGGATTGCTCTCGCCTGGGCGAAGCTGAAGCTTCGCTTCGGCATAGCCTGGTCACTGCGTTCGCAATGACGGCACTCCGCCCTCCGTCCCGTGATCCCTGTCACACAAAGGCCACAACGCCGGAATTATATTGGCCCGATGCGGAAAACATGGTTGACGGCGCGCGCCGATGCGACTATTACCAAGTCACTGTACTTTGGAATGCGTCTGTAATGGGGGTATCCCGGCGCAGGTGATGCAGGCATTTTTAACGAATCGCTTGTATTCGAATGCGGAAGCGCTAAAAAGTTCTTTGAATGCGGAAGCACTAAAAAGCGCTAAAGTACTAAAAAGTTCTAATGCCTGGGGTTTTCCGGTGCGGGTTGGTGAAATGGCGATGCGCCATGGCATCGGCGGCCGGGGCGGGCAACAGAAATGCAAACGAAATCCCGGGCCCTCTGGATGACCAGGGGGTCACAGTGAGCAGCCTGAACAGTCAGGCGGTTCAAAACCTTAGGAGAAGCTTAACATGGCTGCTATTGATGATATCTCAAATCTTTATGTCGGTTATTTCAACCGCGCGCCGGATCCGGCGGGCCTGAACTTCTGGGTGACGCAGTACACCGCGCTGGGCCAAACGCCTGCGGCGCTGGCGGGCATCGCACAAAGCTTCGCACAGGTTCCCGAAGCCACCAGCCTGTACGGCTTCCTTTCCGCGCCGCTGGTCGGTTCCCCCACCAGCTTCCTGGCCAGCCTCTATCTCAACCTGTTCAACCGCGTGATCGACACCGCCGGTTCCGATTTCTGGGTGGGCCGGTTGAACGCGGGTGTCCCTGTGGGCAGCATCATTCAGAACATCATCAGCGGCGCGCAGGGCGATGACGCGCTGGTGGTCGCCAACAAGGGTTTGGTCGCCAAAACCTTCGCCCAGAACCTTCTTGACAACAATGCGGTATTCAGCTCGGCGTTGGCCGCTTCCGCCCTCACCGGCGTGACCAAGGACGCCGCCACCGCAACCCAGAAGATCGCCACCAACCTGACCGCGATCCAGGGATCGGCGGGCAGCGCGGGCGGGTCGACCTTTACCCTCACTACTGCTGTGGATAACTTCACCGGTACGACTGCCGGCGATACATTTACTGGTGCCGATACCACTCTAACCGCGGCAGACACTTTAAACGGCGGGGGGGGTACGGATACGCTCAACTACACGAACTTTACAGGAGGCGCGGCTTTGCCTGCCGCCTCAATTTCTGGCATTGAAGTTCTGAATGCGCGTGCTGTTGGTAATGCCATCACCGCTGGCGATCTGTCTTTGATTAACGGTCTGACTACGTTTAACTCTGACCGGTCGAACGCGGCCATTACCGTCACCAACCTTGCGTCTGGCGGCCAGTTTGGCATCAAGGGTGACGGCTCCGTTGTCAATGCTGCGGCAGCCAATTTTGGCAGTGTGGCTGCGGCTACCGCCCAGACACTGAACATCTCTGGCGGTACATTGGGAACTTCAGCGGTGACGTTGACGGGTACCGGTGTTCTGGCGACTACCGTTAATTCAACCGGCGCAGCCAACGTCATCGGCGCCATTACGGCTGCCGCCTCGTCGACAAGTCTGGCGATTGCGGCAACAACGGGTCTCACCACCGGTGCGGTCACCGCAGCCGGCGTTACGACTGGCGGGGTGACAATATCCGGCGCGGGTGCGGTAACAACGGACCTCAACGCTGTTGCAGCGACCAAACTCACCATCAGCAATTCTGGTGCGGTGGCGACGGGCGTACTGAACAATGCGACCGTTACCGTCGATGCGTCAACGTCCAGCGGCGGGGTTACGACTACACTTGGCACTTCCACCGCCATGGTGTTCAAGGGTGGCTCAGGCAATGATCTCGTGACGGCCGGGGCAGTTTTGAGCACCGGGGCAGCCGTTGATGCCGGAGCTGGCACCGGCGACCGCGTCACTTTCACGGCCAATGGCCAGCTAACCGCTGCTAGCGGCGCGAAGTACACCAACTTTGAAGTGCTGCAATCTACGGGCGCTACCGATATTGACATGGCTAACATTGCGGGTATCGTTGCGCTTCGCACCAGCGGCAACGCAACGTTCACAAATGTGAGCGCTACGCAAGCGGCCGCAATCACCACGGTTGCTTCAGGTAACCTCAATATCGGCGTCAAGGGGGCATCCACAGTTAACCAGCTGGACACCGTGTCCATCACAACCAGTTCCACTAATGCGGCCGTCGCAATTGGTACGCTGGCCGCTGCCGATGTTGAAACCATCAACTTGACGGCATCAACCGGTACGGGCCTGACCTCCATTACCACTTTTGCGCATGATGACTGGTCCGCATTGAACCTTTCCGGCGCATCTGCTATCACGATCACGAGCACCGCTACTGCCGCATTGATTAACACATCGGTGAATGGTTCTGCGGCGACTGGCGTTCTGACTTTGGATTTCACAAATTCAACGACAAACGGTATCTCGATCACGGGCGGTTCTGCCAATGACGTCCTTACTGCTACTGCCCAGGCTGATGTGGTCACGGGTGGAGCAGGTAATGACACGCTCTCGGGTCTTGCGGGCGCTGATACCATCTCCGGCGGTGACGGTAATGACTCGGTCACTGGTGGTGCTGGAGTAGACAGCCTAACGGGTGGGGCTGGCGTTGATACCTTTGTATTCTCAACAGCCAACCTTGATACAACCGCCGGTGCAGTTACAGATACTATTACTGACTTTGTTTCTGGCACTGACAAAATCAGCAACACTGTAGTTGGCGCTGCAGGTTCCGCAACGAACTATGTTGAAGCTGGTGCTGCCGTCGCTGACCTGGCGACTTTGCTAACAGCCGCAAATACAGCTTTGGATGGCACGGTCAAGTTCTATGTTGGACAAGTAGGCAGCGACAGCTATCTCGTGTCTGATACGGAAGGCACTGGTTACACGGATGTTATCAAACTGACGGGCGTTGCCTTGACCGGTATCGCTTTCGGCGACATCACCGCGTAAGCAAAGCCTCAACGCTTTCTCAAAACCCCCGGGGCGACCCGGGGGTTTTTTTTGTCCGGCTGGCGGGCTTGACATTATGTATCCTATATTATACATATGCCCATGAAGATCATTCATACCACTGAACAATTTGATGTCTGGTTTGATGGGCTGGCGGACAGAACGGGCAGGGCGCGCATTCAGGCGCGTATCGACCGCGCAGAGATGAGTAACTTCGGCGAATGCCAGCCGGTGGGTGAAGGCGTTTCGGAAATGCGGATTCATTTCGGGCCGGGCTACCGCGTATATTTCGCACAGCGCGGCATGGAAGTGGTGATCCTGCTGGCGGGTGGCGACAAAGGCTCGCAATCCCGCGACATCAAAACCGCTTTGAAACTGGCGCGGCAACTTAAGGAGGCGTGAGGATGGGCAAGATAAAACTTAGCCGCTGGGATTCGGCCCGGCATCTTGAAACCGGTGAGGATGTGGTTGCGTATCTGGATGCCTGCCTTGCCGAGGCGGACGGCGACGCCGCTTTCATTGCCCATGCGCTTGGCGTCATAGCCCGCGCCAAAGGCATGTCCCAACTGGCCCGCGACACAGGACTGGGGCGCGAAAGCCTGTACAAGGCGCTGTCCGGAGAGGGCAATCCAAGTTTCGCCACCATCCTCAAGGTCATGTCCGCCCTGGGCGTCAAATTGCATGCCACAGCCGCCCCTTTTGACCATCCTGAGCCGCCCCCCTTGTCATCCTGAGCCACCCCCTTGTCATCCTGAGCGCAGCGAAGGATCCCCATCGGCATGTTGCGCTTGAGATCCTTCGGGCTGCGCCCTCAGGATGACAAAAGCGCAAAGAAAAGCAAGAAAAGGGGTCAAAGAAAAGGGGTCAGGTCTTGACATGACAGTTTTTTGCAATGCCAAGGGCTGACTGTTTTTTCAAGCATTAAAGGGGACGCTACCCTTTTTCTCCAGAAAAAAGGGTAGCGTCCCCCGCCGAAGCCTTGGCATAGGGGGGGCGAAGGCGGATTGTCCGGCGGCTTATCCTGAGCCGTCCCCTTTCGTCATCCTGAGGGCGCAGCCCGAAGGATCCCCATCGGCGGAATTCCCGCGCGGGAGATCCTCTCGCCTGGGCGAAGCTGAAGCTTCGCTTCGGCGTAGCCTGGTCGCTTCGCTCAGAATGACACAACGGGCTGCGCCCGGAATGACATAAGGGGTCCGTTCATCAGGCCGTTTCATTACATCAAAAAAAACACCGCAAACCCAAAAATTATAATAGTCATTAGAAAAATAATATGATTTAATACTATCTATCGGCAGCCCGATTGGATGCTGGTGCCCATGATGCCGCCCTTTCTCTGATTGTGCGTCATCATCCTCACATGGAACTGACGGTCCGCCCTTCCCTCTCCCCCAGAGCAACAGGGCGGACCTTTTTTTGCGCCATGCAATCCGCAGTGCCCTTCGCCGTCATCTACCATGTTTATGCATGAGCGTAATCACGCAGTTTGCCCACACCCATTCTTTAGCACATCCACAACACACAATTGCGAGGCGCGGCTTGCCCTCCGAAGCTTTAGCGAAGAAGCGAACGCGCCGTGGCAATCCAGAGTCTCACGGTAGGGCCTGTCCTTGGGATTCTGGATTGCCACGCTGCGCTCGCAATGACGGATATGGGGAGCGCTTAAGTCTAAAAAGGGTAGCGTCCCCTTTAATCTAAGCGTCCCCTTTAATCTAGCGTCCCCTTTAATCCTGGCTGGCGTGGAAACCTGTTACAACTCGGGCGTAGTTCGAAAATATCAAGTCATCGAGATTGCGTGATATTTTCCGGCCGAACCAATTCGGCCGAGGTTCGCTCGGTTTGAGACGGAGGGCCATTCAGAGACCGAAAATGAGGACTGCGCCAGTCTCCGAGATTCGGCCGCCTCGGCTAAACCCCTTTGAAACAAAAAAAGGCCCACATCGGGGCCTCGGTTTCGGTTCGCGACTTGAAAGTGGCGGAGAGGGTGGGATTCGAACCCACGGTACGCTCGCACGCACAACGGTTTTCGAGACCGCCCCGATCGGCCACTCTGGCACCTCTCCGTGATCGCGAAGGCTGTGTTCCTGCCTTGAAAAAGGGGAGTGGAAAACCGCTCTGGCCGCGAGTGGGCGCAAACTAGCTGAGTTAACGCCGCTTGCCAAGCGGCAAGCAGTGTTTCCCGAAAATGGCGGAAATTTTCTGAAGTTCTATTCCGGGCAGTTCGCCTGATAGGCGCCGAATGCGGCCTCTGCGACTCGCTTGGCGGCGGCAAGGCTGTTCAGGGGGTCTGTCGTTGCAAACCGTGCAACTCTGGGGGGCAGGGCAATTTCCCAGCTTTGATCCCCATTCTGCACGATCAGCACAACCTGTCCTGATAGCGGGTCTGTGCCCATCGTCACCGAACCATCAGGGGCTGCGCGATAACTAAGTTTGGCATCAGGCGCGCCATCATTCTGCGCACGAGCGCGCGACCGCTTGTGATCAAGCGTTTCCAGCAATGTCTCGAATGAACACGTTGTCTGGGCGGCGCCCGATGAATGCGAAAACGTCATATCATAACTCCTTTCGGGAACCCCGCTACCATATTCCACCCCTTGAATCAGGGGTAAAGGTAAGGCCGGTGGCTTTGCGTCCCGCAGTTTCCTGCGGTTTGCCGTTTCGAGGAAAGGACCGGGAAA
>DAIOWE010000095.1:0-9615 GCA_036758605.1 Pseudomonadota bacterium
GCCGCCGCGACGGTTTCCTACGCTTTCTGAGCTGACCCCGTCACATATAAAAAAAGCCCGGAGCATCCCGCTCCGGGCTTTTTTTTGCACAAATGCTATGCGGGGATCAGTTCCATGTCCCGAACCGGACGCGCGGCTAACAGCACCTTCGGATCATAGGCCACGCCACCGCGATACACCGTGCGCAGCGAACGCAGACCGCGCACATCTTTCGACGGATCCTTGTCCAGCACCAGCAGGTCAGCATGATAGCCGGGTTTGACCTTGCCCAGCTCATGCTCCTTGCGCACCGCCCGCGCGGCGCTGACCGTCACCGCTTTCAGCGCCGCCATGCTGCCCATCGCCTGTTCCAGCAGTTCCACTTCGCGCAACAGCGCAAATCCCGGCGGCGGGTAGTTCAGACCGCCGCAATCGGTGCCGCCGACCACGACGCCCCCCTGTTCATGCAGCATGCGCACCGCGTCCAACTGCTTGTCCAGCGCCTTGCGGCCTTCGCCCGGCGCCCAGTAGCCAGGATGAATATCCCATTCCTTGCCCGCCTTGACCTTCTTGTTCTGCGCCGCCTGACGCGCCAGGCAATGCGGTGGAATATAGGCACGATCGGGATCGGCCAGCGCCCCTTCCAGGCCGGTATAAGCGGTCCATAACAGATCCAGCGTGGTTCCCATCTTGACCTGTTTTTCCACCATGGCGCCAAAAAATGCCTGTGCATTGGGCGCCCTCAGGTTCATTTCCTCCCAACCCTTCAGGGTATGGGTCCAGAAGCTGCGGTTACTCATGGACGCCCCCGGGGCCAGCCGCATCTCCAGCGAACAAATGTCCTGGTACGGAGAAATCCAGATATGCTCCAGCCCGTCAATGCCATACTCAATTGCCTGCATCGCGGTGGTGTAGCCCAGATGGCCAGTGATCGGCACACGTTTGTCCACCGCGCGGATCACCGCCCTTGCGGTTTCGGGCTGCATGGTGAAATAAATTTTTATTCCGTCCACGCCTGAATCCAGCAAGTGGGCGATCTTGGCGGGTGCTGCGGCAGGATTGGGAATATTGTCCAGCATCTCGGTCAGTCCGCCAGCCTCAAAGCTATGCGCCTCGCCATCCAGCAGCGGCCCGCAGACAAAAAGCCGCGGCCCCACCACCTCACCGGAATTTATCTGGCCACGTAACCGCAGCACCTTGTCCAGCTTGCCACCCACATCGCGCGCCGTGGTGACGCCCGCCGCAAGAAACAGGGTCAGGTCCGTCCGGTCTACAAAGGTTGAATGCACATGCGTGTCGATCAGCCCGGCCATTACGGTCTTGCCGCTGCAATCGATCACTTCCGCACCGGCCCCCGCCGGGCCATCGCCATCCGTCACCGAAGCGATCCGCCCATCCTTCATCACGATGGACATGCGATCCCGGGGCTGATCCGCCGTCCCGTCAATCAGCCGTGCGTTGCGAAGTACGATTTCACTGGTCATGACATCACCCTCCCTGCTGGTTATTTTTATTTATTCGACACCAGTTCCAGGGGAAACGCAAGGATGGGAACCAGGGCCAACACCGGTCGGCCCTGGTGATGAGAACTATTTGATCTTGTCTGTAAAGTTCGGCAGCACCCTGGTGGTCAGCAGTTCCAGATGCCGCATCAGGTTTTTCTGCGGGATCAGTTCCTGATAGGTCATGGTCCAGAAATAGTCGCAGGACAGTTCCTTGAACAGTTTCTCCAGCTTGCGGTTCACCGTGTCAGGGCTGCCGCAAATAATCAGGCCGCGATCGCGGATGCTTTCAAAGGTGTTTTCGACCGTGAACGGATCTTCGCCGGGGCGGGTGATTGCGGCGTTAAAGCCAAATGGCTGGAAAAATTTGGTCCACAGGAATGCACCGGCATTGCGCGCCAGTTCCTCGGCTTCGGCGTCGGTGTCGGCGACCACAATGTCGCGGGTCATGCCCATGCGTTCGCCCAGCTTCAGCTTGATGCCCGCTTCGGCGGCGCCTTCCTGCGCGGCGCGTAATTGCCCCTTCGCAGTTTCGACATCGCAGACGATGGAGATCGGCACCATGTTCTTGGACATCGCCCATTTGATCGATTTTTCGGAAAAGCTGAACGGCTGGAACAGGTCCGGGATGCGCTTGTTGTAGGTTGGCGGCGCTATGCCGATTTCAGTCACAATGCCTTTTGCATCCACGCCCTGTCCAAATTCGCGTGTCACCTCATGAGCGGCCCAGTGAATATCCGCTGGCGGAATTTTCCAGTGTTTGCCCTGATGGGAAAATGTGTCATTGCCCCATGCCTTCATGATGATTTCGAAATGCTCTTCATGCAGTTCGCGTTTCAGGGCCTCATAGGTTTCGGTGTCGTTGCTGTTTTCCTGACCCTTATGCTGCTGGCCCAGCACATTCACCCAGCGCGGCTGATAGCCACGGGCGAAGCCTGCAAAGGCGCGGCCCTGGGTCATCTGGTCCAGCATGGCGATATCTTCGGCCACCCGGATCGGGTTTTGCGACGGCAGCACATTGCCCAACTGGCCCACTTTGATCCGCTTGGTGTGCAGGCCCATATACAGGTCCAGCATGATCGGATTGGTCGAAACTTCTTCGCCTTCAATATGGAAATGGTGCTCGGTAAAGCCCATGCCGTAATAGCCGTGCTCGTCCAGATATTGCGCGGTCTGCGCCAGATTTTTCAGCATGCGCTGATACAGATCGGTGCGCTTGCCGGCCATGCGGCCCTCGATCTCACTGCGGTTGCCGATGGTCGGCATCGCGAAAAAACCTACTTCCATGTGATCCACTCCCTGTTGAAAAGCATTGACGCGCCACTTTACCCAGCAGTCGCATTGCGTACCGGTAGACTACTGTTAAAGTCATCAATAAATCGAGTCAAAAAATGGTCCGCTTAAACGGACACGCTCCGACAAACAAGGCCGAAATCATGAAGTGAGTGCAGGCTGGGGGGCGTAAGTTAAAGGGGCTTGCGAAGCACTGAAATACAGAGGTCGAATGTTACAAGATTCGACAGTGTTGAGTCTTGTGGAAACATAACGTATCCACAAGACTCTATAATCACTATGATATCAGGTCAAAACGATCCGCGTTCATTACCTTTGTCCATGCGGCGACAAAGTCTTTTACAAATTTCTCTTTGCCATCGTCTTGTGCATAAACTTCGGCATAGGCGCGGAGAATGGAGTTTGAACCGATCACAAGATCAACCCGCGTTGCTGTCCACACCGTTTTATCCGTCTTGCGATCAACGATGTTGTAAAGGTTATTTCCTTTCGGCTCCCACTTGAACTTCATGTCCGTCAGGTTCACAAAGAAATCATTGGTCAGAGCACCAACACGGTCGGTGAACACACCATGTTTGCTTCCACCGTGATTTGTTCCCAAAACGCGCATCCCACCGACAAGAACGGTCATTTCAGGCGCTGTCAAACCCATCAACTGGGTGCGGTCAAGCATAAGTTCCTCGGCGTTCACCGTGTAATCTTTTTTGAGCCAATTGCGATAACCGTCATGAAGCGGCTCGAGCGATTCAAAGGATTCCGTATCCGTCATGGCATCGGTAGCATCGCCACGGCCGGTGGCAAATGGGACGGCAATATCAAACCCTGCCGCCTTAGCCGCTTGTTCAACCCCGACATTGCCTGCAAGTACAATGACATCCGCCACGCTTGCACCTGCATTCCTTGCAATGCCTTCAAGAACGGATAGCACCTTAGCCAGACGTTGCGGCTCATTACCTTCCCAGTCCTTTTGCGGGGCAAGGCGGATGCGTGCGCCGTTGGCGCCACCGCGCATATCGGAACCACGGAAGGTTCGTGCGCTGTCCCAGGCTGTCGCGACCATTTCGCTGATGGTAAGACCACTTTTCGTAATTGCTGCTTTCACCGCATTCACATCGTAGCTTTTATTTCCGGCGGGAACGGGGTCTTGCCAGATCAAATCTTCTTTGGGAACGTCTGGACCGATATAGCGGGCTTTTGGACCCATATCGCGGTGCGTCAGCTTAAACCATGCTCGCGCAAACACATCAGAGAAATACGCAGGGTCTTTGTAAAAACGCTCGGAGATTTGCCTGTAGATAGGGTCTTTTACCATTGCCATATCCGCATCCGTCATAATCGGGTTGCGGCGGACAGATGGATTATTCGCGTCTACCGGCTTATCTTCTTCCTTAATGTTGATAGGCTCCCACTGGTGTGCACCCGCCGGGCTTTTCTTAAGTTCCCAGTCATAAGTAAACAGCAGGTGGAAATAGCCATTATCCCACTTGGTGGGATTGGTTGTCCACGCGCCTTCAAGCCCGCTCGATACGGTGTCTGCGCCATTGCCGGTTCCCTTTGGATTACGCCAACCAAAGCCCTGTTCTTCAAGTTCTGCGCCTTCAGGATTCGGACCAAGCACGCTTGCATCACCATTGCCATGACACTTGCCCACCGTATGTCCGCCAGCAGTGAGGGCAACGGTTTCTTCATCATTCATCGCCATGCGCGCGAATGTAACCCGCACATCATGCGCGGTTTTGAGTGGGTCGGGCTTGCCGTCAACACCCTCCGGGTTCACATAGATCAAGCCCATCTGAACGGCAGCCAAGGGGTTTTCCAGCGACTCGCTGGTTTTATCTTCGTAGCGACTTTTACCCAGCCATTCTCTTTCTGATCCCCAGTAAATATCCTTTTCAGGATGCCAAATATCCTCACGGCCAAAACCAAAGCCGAACATTTTAAGCCCCATGGATTCATAGGCCATATTGCCAGCCAGAATCATCAGGTCCGCCCAGCTTATTTTATTGCCGTATTTTTTCTTGATCGGCCACAGCAGACGGCGCGCCTTATCCAGATTGACGTTATCCGGCCAGGAGTTAAGCGGTGCAAATCGCTGATTGCCTGTGCCAGCCCCGCCGCGCCCATCGGCAATGCGATATGAACCCGCCGCATGCCATGCCATGCGGATCATCAAGCCGCCATAGTGGCCCCAATCCGCTGGCCACCATTCCTGGTTGTTTGTCATCAACGCTTTCAGATCGTTCTTCAGCGCCTGCACGTCCAGCTTTTTCAGTTCTTCACGGTAATTGAATCCCTTATCCAGCGGATTAGTTTTTGTATCGTGCTGATGCAAAATATCAAGGTTGAGAGCATTAGGCCACCAATTCATATTGGATTTGCCAACCGCAGTATTTCCACCATGCATCACAGGGCATTTGCTCATGATTTTCTCCTTTTAGGGTTGCTGGCTTTTTGACAAGCGGGGCAGATGCCCCAGAAAGTGACCTCGGCTTCGTCAATAACGAAGCCGTGATCATTCATCGGCGACAGGCACGGTGCGAAAGTATGGCAATCCGTATCCATTATTTTGTGACAGTTTTTGCAAATAATATGGTGATGGTTATCTCCAACCTTTGCCTCATACAAAGATGGCTGCCCCTTCGGTTTGATTTCACGGATAATTCCGCGCTCCACCAACGCATTCAGATTATTGTAAATTGCCTGCTTGGATGTGGTTTTGATTTTCTTGTGAACGATCTCGAAAACAGTTGCTGCGTCTGAATGAGGATGCGTGTGCAACGCCTCCAACACAGCCAACCGCACCGAAGTCAGGCTTAATTTGTTCTTTCGAAGTATGTTTTCATAGGATGTCATCATCCAGAAAGTATACTGGATAAAAATATTGAGTCAATCAAAATTATTAAAACTCTGTTCAGCCCATGCTCCGTATCAGCCAGTTAATGGGATACCCGCACCAATGTGCTGCGTCAGGAACACCAGTACGCTCTGAAAGAAAATCACAAAAGAATGGGGTCAGTCAGGCAAAAACGGATTCACCAAAATCAACAAAAAACAAAAAACGCAAAAAACGGGGTCAAAAAAACGGGGTCACAAAAAAACGGGGTCAGGTCTTAAAAAAACGGGGTCAGGTCTTGACATGACAGTTTTACGCCCTCTTTGATTTTTGTCCGTGGCTCACTCAACAATGATATCAATATGTTATCCACTTTTCAGCGAAGCAGAATAGAGCAAGAGACCGTCATCTCAAGACCTGTCCCCTACATCCCGCAAACAGGGCCGATAGCATGAAACTGCACACCAGCACCGGGCCGAGCGGAAGGTCGTACCCGACGGCCACACCAAAGCCAGACAGCAACCCAATCAGCGCAATACCGTATGCCGTAAACAGTTCACGGCGGGTTCCGGCGTGGCGAGCGGCGCCAAGGGCCGGGGCGATCAGGCTGGCAAAAACAACGAATACGCCGGTCAGTTGCACCGATGAGGTGATCGCCGCCGAGAACAGCAGATAGAACCAGACCCCCTGCCGTGTCTGCGGGCGCAGAAACCACAGCGCAAGAATGACCAGATAAACCGGGGCATGCAGGGCGATTTGCGGCCAGGTAACGAACAGAAGCTGCCCCGAAAGCAGTTGTTCAATGGCCTCATCGCCGTGTGGCTGCCCGGTCAGCAATAGTATTGCAATTGACGCCGCCACGACAAAACTGCACCCGATGATGGCTTCCTGGCGGTCCGGCGAAAAACGCTCCACCAGGTGGAAAAAAAGCGCAGCCGTAACCGCGCAGGAAAGCGCCACCCCCTGCACCACCCACCATGGCGGCTCACCCCAGAACAAACCAGCCGCAACAGCGCCAAGCCCTGCGATCTGGGCTATCGCCAGATCAATAAAAATAATGCCGCGCCGCAGCACCACAATGCCAAGTGGCGCATGGGTCACTGCGATCATGAGGCCAGCAACGAACGCTGGCCCCACGATCACGGCCATTTCGGCGCTAAGCACCGCTGGCGCCCTTCAGCAGCGCAATGGTCCGCTCGAACAGGGCGAACAGATCGCCGCTTTCGGCATCACCCCCAACGGTGAACGGCAGCACAATGGCGCGCGCGCCAGTTTTTTGCGAAAGCCACACGCTCGCGTCCGCCGGATCATAGGGGGTACGGACGATCAGACGCGCGGGAACCAAGGTCAGCTTTTGCAGCAGCGCTTCCAGATGTGACGCCGTTGGAGGAATGCCTGGTTTGGGTTCCAGCACGCCTGCCTCCTGTATCCCCAGCCACGCCAGAAGGTAAGTAAAGGCTTTGTGGTGCACCACAATGGTGGCGCCTTTCAGCCCCGCCGCCTGCTGTTCCCAGCGTTGCGTGGCGTCTCGCCACCTTGCAGCAAAGTTATAAAAGCGCGCCTGATAGGCATCGGCCTTGGCCGCATCAACTGACTTCAACCGGTCCGTCAACGCCTGTGCGATCAGCGCGATATTGTGCGGGTTCAGATGCACATGCGGATTGCCTTCGGGATGAATATCGCCTTCGGCGCGGTCGAGCCGCACGGGCTTTTCCAGTAGCGGAACAAGCTCCGCCGCAAGCAGCAACCCTGCGCCGCCCGGCTGCGCGTTCTCGTTGCCCGCCTTCTGCAACAGGATGGGCAACCAGCCAACCTCCAGGCTGGCGCCGGTGCAGATCACCAGATCGGCCCGGCGCATGGCCCCGATCAGGCTGGGCCTGGCGCGCACATGATGCGGGTCTTGCCGGGGGGTGGTGGCCGTGAATATTTCGACGTCGTCACCGCCCAGTTCGCGTGCAAGCGCCGCCCATTCCGGTTCACAGGCGAACAGATTGACTTTTGCCTGCGCACCAGGCGGGGCGGCGATCATCAGCCCCAGGAAAAATAAAGCGGGAAAAATGCGTTTCATGGTCATTCCCCCGCTCAGTATTTATGCGCGCCATGAGCGCCAATGCTCATGATATATTGCAGAAAGATCTGATCATCGTTCTGCCCCCGCGTCAGCTCCTCATGATTATATTGCAGGCGCACCCGGCTGAACTCGCTGTTCGTCCAGTCAGCCATGACGGCATGGGCGTCCGGATTATAGCCACTGGAATCCAGTGCGCTGCCTAACAGGCCAAGCGGAACATCCGGCGTTTTCAACCTGCTGTAGCGGTACCCGATCCGCCATTGCGGCAAAAACTTGTAAACCCCCTGCGCATACCATCCCTGGGCGTTGTCGTCGAATGGAACGGCGCCGGTTCCAGCGCCGAAATCCTCATAGGCGCCGTCTTCGCTGCGCCAGAAATATTCGCCCTGCAACAACACTTCCTGCGCGCGCGGATTGCCGGTTGGCGCCCATGTGTAGCGCAGATCGGCCGCATACAGATCGCTGTCGCCGGTAAAGTTTACGGCATCCTCGTTTCCGCCGCGTCCGCCCGCATCACCGGACAGAATGGAGACACCAAACCGCCAGCTTTGATTTTCACCAATATCGTCGCCAACCCGGGCATAGGCGGACCAGGCGTCAAAGCCGCCGCCGCTT
This sequence comes from Pseudomonadota bacterium, assembly GCA_036758605.1. Lineage (GTDB taxonomy): Bacteria > Pseudomonadota > Alphaproteobacteria > UBA11222 > UBA11222 > UBA11222. The sequence goes on from DAIOWE010000095.1 coordinate 8,294, forward strand.
GGTCCGCCAAATGGATAATCATCGCCGCGGAAGGCGCCGCCGCCGATCTCCGAATAGAAATCCGTGGGCAGCACGTAAGAAGCTTCCGCCCCGTCATCATTGAACGCACTGTTCAGAAAGACGCGGTAAGGCAATGGCCTGTCCGCAAAATCATCGGTATGCGCATGATGCTCATTCAGATAACCCAGCGTCCAAAGCGCCCGCCCGGCCTTGACGTTCATGCCCTTGGGCAGCCCCATGCCGGGCAAGGTCTGGACATAGGCTTCTTCCAGTTCGATCTTGTCCTCGCCCCCTTCGCGGACGATGGCCGCTGTAACGCTGCCATAGAATTTGTCATCCACATTTGAAGAAAAGTTGAACTCGGATTCATCAAGCCCAAAGCCCTGCTTTCCCCGCTCGCCTTCTTCGCCAACAGCAAATCCGGCAAATGCGGAATTGTCCTCGGAAAAGCCGCTATATTTGCCGTTAAGAATCAAACCGACGGAGGGATTAAAGCTGTTGTCACGGATGGTGCGGGCCGATTGGCGCGCGGATACAGGCGCCGGTGCGACGGCCTGCTGAGCCGCTGGTTTCTGGTTTTCTATTTTCGATAGCTTGCTTTCCAGTTCCGCGATGCGGTTTTCATAACTTTGCCGCATGGACTGGATTTCCGCTTTCATCGCCTGGATGTCTGTATCCGAAGCTGCATAGGTGGCGGTAGTGCTGGAAAGCAGGGTGATTGACGCAGCCACAGCCGCGAAGGATGGATTTCGCATGATATTCTCCTTGAAGATTAGCAAGAGGATAAGCAACCACCCACCGCGTGGGGCGCGAATGGGCGTTACGATCAAAATGGTTTGCTAGCTAAGGAGAGTGGCAGGCGGCGCGCGGGGAAAGGCCGAAGGATATTCTTCGCCCGAAAGCACAATGGAAACGGGCAGAACAAATGCGAAGCCGCTATAGCCAGGAACATGCAGAATGGGCGATGGCGGGGGCGCGGCGGACTTCGCCTGATCCGTGGAAAGATAAATATCGCAGGCCTGGCCGTGATGCTTGTGCTTGCCCGGCCCATAGGCAGCCGCATGCACAATCCCCAGGGCCTGTGCGGCGATGAAGACGGCAAGTGAGAGAATTATGGCAAGGTTTCTGTTTTTCATGATCCGGCCTTGCGGACACTATATTTCAGCACCCTGAAATTGCAAAGCTTTTGGCAAATCCGGAAATTTCTTTTGTAGCAAAGCGCCAGCCCCGCTTCGGCGAGCGCCAGATCGCCTGCGCCCCAGATCCCCTGAGCGACCCGAGACATAGGTGACATTTTGTACCGGACACATGGGTTACACTTT
>DAIOWE010000096.1:0-9450 GCA_036758605.1 Pseudomonadota bacterium
AACAGCAGCTTGCCCGCCATGCCCATTTGCCGCGCATTCTGAATCAGAAACGCCTTGAGGAAGTCGAGATTGGAAAAATCCATGCCCGCCGTCATCATTTTGCCACCGGCAACTGCATCATGAAACAGATAGGCTGGCAGTTCATAAGGCAGCATGGCAAACAGATCCGGGATCGGATGATCGTCCAGCCATAGCCCAGCGGGACAGATCAGGCACAGCCTGTCCACATCATTGGGCGCAATCGCCGCCATTTCAGCCGCAATCATGCCCCCCATTGAATGCCCGGCCAGGATCGGCTTTTTCAGACCCAGCGCCCCGGCGACATCCCAGCTATGCAGGGTAACATCCAGCATATCGCGGATTTCGGTGCATTCATCGGATGCCCCATAACCCGGCAGCAATGGCGCATAAACATGATATTTCGCGGCCAGCGCATTCAGAAACGGATCTTCCAGGGTAATGCCGCCCGCCCCGTGCAGGAACAGCAGATCGGGGCCGGAACCGCCTTCCAGCACATGGGTTTCGGTGTGCCGGGTTTTGATTTTACGCAAATTCATGGTCTATTCTCCCGGCACTGTAATACGTGTTTTCAACGCCGCATCCACCGGCGCGGGCGTTGCGCGTTTGGCCAGCGGTTGCGCCCAGAAGCGCGTGTCATTGTCATATTCCGGGAAAATATTGCGCATTTTCGGCATGACTTTTTCGGCGAACAGCTTGCTGGAATGCATGCATTTGTCTTTTGGCATATCGCCCACATGCATCAGACAGAACAGATTTCCAACCCGCAACGATTTCGCCAGATGTTCCAGCTTTTCACGCACCGTATCCGGGCTTCCGGCCACCACATAGCCATCATCCAGCAACTGTTTCCAGCTCAGATTGGATAGATCGCCCATGTTCGGCGCATATTGCGACAGGGCGCCGGTCTGGATGGTCTTGATGGTGCGATAGCCTGGCGCATCGGCAAAGCCCGCATGCACATGCAGGCAGCGATTATAGAAATAGTCAATATGCTCCCTGTACAGATCTTCGGCTTCCTTGTCGGTTTCGCCCACGACAATGGTCTGGGCAAATCCGGCGCGATAGGGGGATTCATCGGGTTCATTGCGCTCCGTCAGCCGGTCCCAATACCCCTGCATCAGCGCCTTGGCGCGGATATAGCCGGTGAAGCTTAAGTAAGAATAGGAATAGGTGTTGTCGAGACAGAAATCATAGGTCTCGACCGAGCCGCCGCCGGGAATATGAATGGGCGGCGGATTCTGAATGGGTTTGGGCCAGATATTGACATGGCCCAATTTGTTGTAGCGGCCGTTAAAGGCAAAGGGCTTGTCTTCCTTCCAGGCGCGCATGATCAGATCATGGGCTTCGAGATATTTTTCGCGCGTCAGTGCGGGTATCTGGCCATAACAGTAATTGGTGTCCATGGATGTGCCGACAGGAAAACCCGCCACCAGCCGCCCACCACACATCACATCCAGCATGGCGAATTCCTCGGCCACCCGCACCGGCGGATTATACAGCGCGATGGAATTGCCCAGCACCACAATCGCCGCATTCTTCGTTCGGCGGGTCAATGCGGCCGCCATGATATTGGGCGACGGCATCATGCCATAGGCGTTCTGATGATGCTCGTTAACGCCCACGCCATCAAAGCCGAGCTGATCGGCATATTCGAGCAGATCGAGATAATCATTATAGACATCATGCCCGCGCACCGGATCATACAGGGTGCTGTCAATATCGACCCATACAGAGCGGTTTTTCTTGCGGAAATCATCCGGCAGATAGGGCCAGGGCATCAGGTTGAACCAGGTGAATTTCATCTCAAAACTCCCGACAGATTATCAATAAGTGAAACTAGCATAGGGCGCGGGACGGGAACAGGGGATTTGCGGAAGTGTTGCGCCATTGTGTTTGGGCGGGATAGATGGCTGAATGGTGGCGGTACATGGGAGCAGGTAGAGGGGGATGGGTGTGAAGCACTGGCTTGAGAGGATGCGCGGGAGATTGCAGGGGGCGGGGCAAGACATTGGCAGGAAGTATCTTGTACCCATAACGGCAGCGGCAGGTAAATGGATATTCAGACACCGTGTGTGGATATCGGCCATCCTGGCGATAGGCTTATATTTGCTGATTTCGCAATATCTGTATGATCTGATCGGCTCCCACTATCAACGCCATCCTCCCGAACAGGGGCATCTGCGGATTGATAATTTATCTTTTTGGGACCGGGATAGTGAGGGCGCGCGTAATCTGATCTTCGCCATTGGAGGCTGGCTAGGCGTACTCGCCGCCATTGTCGGCTTCGTGCTTGCCGGGTTTCGCACCAGCACCCAGTTGCAGATGACCCAAACCGCCATTGACAGTCAGGTCACAGAACGGTTCACCAAAGCGGTGGAACAACTGGGGCATGAACAACGCGCCGTGCGGCTGGGCGCGATCTACGCGCTGGAACGCATCGCCTCAGACAGCCCACGCGATCGCTATTCAATTCTGGAAACTCTGGCAGCATACATTCGTGAACATGCTCCTTGGCCGCCACTTGATAGCAATGGCAAGCAGTTAGTCGGTGCTGAGTTGGAGGCAGAAAAAGTCCGTGAGGATACCCGACCGGCGATAGACATTGGGGCAGCTTTGAGTGTGATTTGCCGCCTGCTGCCGGAAAAAGGAAAAATACCCGATCCGATGCGCCTTTATATTGATTTGCGCCACACTAACCTACGTGGCTTAGATGCCCAGGGTATTAATTTAAGCGCAATGCATCTCGAACAGACAAATCTAAGTAGATCGCATCTAAATGGCGCGAACCTAAGAGGGACAAATTTGTTTCAAGTGGATCTAAGTGCGTCGGACCTCGGCACCGTAGACTTGAGAGGAGCAGACCTAAGAGGAGCGAGCTTGAGTGGTGCGATGATGTTTCAGGCAAACATGAGCAGGGCAGACCTGAGTGGAGCCGACCTAAGCAATGCTAATCTTTATGTGGCGGACATGAGTGGGGCAAACCTAAGCGAGGCTAATTTGAGCTTTTCAACAGCATTTGGCGCAGTTTTTGTTAGCGCAAACATGAGTGAGGCAAAATTGTGCGGGTCAAAACTGATTGGGGCAGATATGAGCAATGCCAACCTTTTTGGGGCGGATTTAGCTTTGGCCGAAATAGACATGGCATATATGAGCCATACAAGGTTGCAAGGCGTACAGGGCCTGACCCAAAAGCAGTTTAGCTCAATTCGCTATCTTCCTGGCAAACCCCCATTTAGCCTGCCGGAGGGCCTGACCCTGCCGGAACCATTTGACCTCTGACGAGAAATAAAATTTCTGTCATTGCCCGGCTTGACCGGGCAATCCAGCGACATTAACCGGGGCTTTACCGTGTGAGCTGGATTACCCGGTCAAGCCGGGTAATGACAAAGCGGGTGTATGAAAGGCCGCGCTCAACGCCGCAACACGGCCATTCAACATTTAAATTACCGGCTATCACCAAGCCAGAGTCATTCCGTGATTAACTGAACCGGTAAAATTTCCTCCGTCATCGCGAGCCGCGCAGCGGCGCGGCGATCCAGAGTCTAATGGAAAAGCCTGTATTTGTGGTTCTGGATTGCCGCGTCGCTTCGCTCCTCGCAAAGACGAATATGTTATGCTTATGCTTCAACCCAAAATCATCCGGATTAAACGAGGCAAACCGATGCGCAAGAAACGTCCCATCTATCCGATCCATCCGGGCCGGATACTGGCCGATGAACTGGCCGGACTTGCAAGGACGCCGGCTGGACTGGCGCGCGCGTTGCTTGTTCCCTCAAACCGGATTTACCAGATTGTTTCAGGCCAACGGGCGATCACCGCCGACACCGCCCTGCGGCTGGAACAATGGCTGGGCGTGGAAGCCGCATTCTGGTTGAACCTGCAAAAAAGCTATGAGCTTGATCTTGCGACAGAGCAATCCGGCGACGAAATCAAACGCACGATTGCGAGAAGAAAATCAGCGCCGCAGAAAGGGGCATTGGAAGCAATGCCGTAACAGCATGCTTCACGCCAGAATTTCAGCCCCCACCATCACCAGCCCGATTGTGGCGATGTTCCACGAAAAGGTGCGCAGCCAGGGAATTCCCAGCGCGTACAAAGGCAGAAACAGAATACGGCCGGCAAGATAAATCCGGCCGCCGAGCAGGCTCCAATATCCGGCCTCGCCCGACACATGCGCGATCAGCACCAGCGCCGCAAAGACCGGAAAGGTTTCCAGAAAGTTCCATTGCGCGCGGTGCAACCGGGCCGCAATCCCGGTTGGCTGTATGTTTTCATCACGTGCGCCGACAGAATAGGCGTTGCCCACCTGTGCCTTGAAGGCGAAGCTCGCAACAGAAAGATGCACAAGGCCCAGAAGACCGGCCCAGAACAATATCCAGAGATCGTGCGTCATATCCGCCCTGGCATCCCTCCGTCATGGGCAATGCCCGCCCCCCGATCCAGTCTTACGAATCGGCCCAGTTGGGTTTGCGCTTTTCGGCGAAGGCGCGGGGGCCTTCGACAAAATCCTTGCTTTTGGCAAGCGCGCTCATGCCCTCATATCTGCCATTGCAGGCCGCCTCGATGCCGCCCGCGGCCAGGCCCTGCATCGACATTTCCTTGGAGGCGCGCACCGACATGGGCGAACATTCCATGATTTCGGCGGCCCAGCGTCTGGCGGCGGACATGACATCGGCATGCGGCACAACTTCATTGATGAAACCAAGACGATAGCCTTCTTCGGCAGAAACATGCCGACCGGTCAGGATCATGCCCATGGCGTGTTTCAGACCGATCTGACGGGGCAGACGGTGTACGCCGCCCGCGCCTGCGGCCAGGCCGACTTTGGGTTCCGGCAGCGCGAAACGCGCCTTGTCCGAGGCAATGATAATGTCGCAGGCCAGCGCGATTTCCATGCCGCCGCCCATCGCCACGCCGTTGACCGCCGCGATCAGCGGCTTGTTCATGTGATAGCGCGCGGTCAGCCCGGCAAAACCGGTGGCCGGAATTTCCATCTTGCCGCCGGAAGCCGTGAATTTCAGATCATTGCCAGCGCTGAAGGCGCGGTCCCCGGCGCCGGTCAGGATCGCCACCCATTGCGAGGGGTCATTGGAAAAATCATTAAAGACCTTTTCCAGTTCGAAATTCGCCGGCGGATGCAGCGAATTCATCACATCCGGACGGTTCATGGTGACGATGGTCAGCTTGCCTTCGCGTTCGACCTTGCAGAATTCGTAAGTTGTCATTGGGTTCTCCCTGTGAGGTTTATTTTTGTGAATCCAGTTTAGCGATGACGTTCGTCGGGCGCCAGCCCCACCTTGAAGCGCCGCCAGTTTTCGACATAGCCCACGGCGGAGCGATCAAATGCTTCCATATCTGCGGGCGTTACCTGGCGCACCACCTTGCCTGGCGCGCCCAGCACAACGGAATTATCCGGAATTTCCTTACCCGGACCAATAAGCGCCCTGGAACCAATCAGGCAGTTATTTCCGATCTTCGCCCCATCAAGTATGATGCTGCCCATTCCAATCAGACAATTATCGCCAATGATGCAGCCATGCAGCATCGCCATATGCCCCACGGTGACATTGCGCCCGACAATACAGGGGTCGCCCATGCCCGTATGCAGCACCGCATTGTCCTGTACATTGGAGTTTTCACCGATGGTGATGGGTTCATTATCGCCGCGCAATACCGCGCCAAACCACACGCTGGCATTGTTTTTCAATACAACCCTGCCCACCAGTGTCGCACTGGGCGCAACCCAGAAATCCTCGCTCTGCGTTTCCAGGGCATAATTGCCCAACCGGTAAATCGCCATATTTTGCCTGATCCCTATCTGCTGCTTCAACAGATCACTGTTGCATATACGCCCTTGTCTGGTCAAAGATAGGAGAAGAAAAAAATACCAACAGGGAGGGAATAACCGATGGCGATGCCAATCGAGAAACTGGTCAGCATTATGCGCAGAAATGCCGAGGCCTCTGGCGGGGGCCTGGTCGGCGGCAAGGTCACCATGGCGCAGCGCCGCGCAGGAATGGAGAAAACCTCATTCCCCGTTGCAGACGATGTGAAAGTGGAAAAACTGACCGTCGCCGGACGTGATGCCGAATGGATCAGGGCGCCGGGCGTGAAAGACGGTTATGCAATCCTTTACCTGCATGGCGGCGGCTATGTGATGGGTTCGCTCAACACCCACCGTTCGCTGGCGGGGGAAATTTCCCGCGCCTCAAAGGCTGCGGTGCTTCTGCTTGATTACCGGCTGGCGCCTGAAAATAAATTTCCCGCCGCGGTCGAAGACGGCGTGGCCGGGTTCAAATATCTGCTGGCCCAGGGTTATGCGCCCGCAAAGACCGCCATTGGCGGTGACAGCGCGGGCGGCGGCCTGACGGCGGCGACATTGGTGGCGTTGCGCGATGAAAAATCACCGCTGCCGGGTGCTGGCGTTCTGATCAGCCCCTGGTCGGACCTGACCTGCACCAATCCCAGCTATAAAACCCGCGCCGAGGCCGATCCGATGATCGGCGGCGACGATGGGCTGAGCGGTATGTCGAACCTCTATCTGCAGGGCGCCAATGTGGTGCATCCCCACGCCTCGCCCAATTTCGCCGATCTGACCGGCCTGCCGCCGCTGCTCATTCATGTAGGCGACGCAGAGGTGCTGCTGGATGATTCCATCCGTCTGCACGATAAGGCCAAGGCCTGTGGCGTCGACAGTACGCTGGAGGTTTGGCCCAAAATGATTCATGTCTGGCATGCCTTTCATCCGATGCTGGATGAAGGCAAACAGGGCATTGAACGCATCGGCGAATATCTGCGCGGCAAATGGGGCATGTGATTTAATGTCCGTGTACAAACTTATCACAGAAGGAAAATTACATGGCCGGAAATGAACTGAAGATGGTCGTGGACATGATCCGCGGTATCGTCGCCAATCCCAACGCCACGATCCAGGAACAGCGCGCCTCATTCGAAGCCTCCATGGGCATGATGCCAACGCCGCCTAATACCAGCATCACACCTGTCAAGGTGGATGGCATTCCGGCGGAATGGGTGGAAGCCCCGAATGCGCGCGCCGATCACGCCATTTTATATCTGCATGGCGGCGGTTATGTGATCGGCTCACCCGTCACGCACCGTTCGCTGGCGGGCAAGTTGTCGGAAACAAGCCGTGCGCGGGTTCTGGTGATTGATTACCGCATGGCGCCGGAAAACCCGTTTCCCGCCGCCGTCGATGACGCGGTGAAAGCATATCGCTGGCTGCTGGCGCAGGGCCTGTCCCCTGCAAAGCTCGCCATTTCCGGTGATAGCGCGGGCGGCGGGCTGACGCTGGCGACATTGGTTGCGTTGCGTGACGCGAACGTGGCGTTGCCAAAAGTGGTGGCGATGCTTAGTCCGTGGACGGATTTAACCGGCAATTCCGAAACCATGACGACGCGCGCAGCGCAGGATCCGATGGTGCAGAAAGTCGGCCTGTTGGCCATGGCCGCGCTGTATCTGAATGGCAAGGACGCGAAAACCCCGCTGGCGTCCCCGCTGTTTGCGGATTTGCGCGGGCTGCCGCCCATGCTGATCCAGGTCGGCGATCATGAAACCCTGCTGGATGACAGCCGCACACTGGAGAAAAACGCCAAGGCGGCGGGCGTCGATGTGACGCTGGAAGTCTGGGACGAGATGATCCATGTCTGGCATCTGTTTCACCCCATGCTGCCCGAAGGCGTCAAGGCGCTGGAACGCATCGGCGAATATCTGAACGGCAAATGGGGCGCTTAAAGCGTTTCAATTCCACGCAATATCAAGCCCCCAATTTTTGGGGGCTTGATTATGTCAGCACCCCGCCCGCCCAGTTGCGCCGCAACCACAGGGCGCAGACAACACCCAGCGCACAGAGCGCCGCCATGCCCAAAAAAGCAAGACTGCCAAACGCCGAATAGGCGAAGCCGGACGCATAGGTGACGCCGCCGATCACAATGCCGGTGGAAACAGCAGCATAAACCCCCTGTGCCGTTACCGCCAGATGTGCGGGCGCGGCGCGCGTAATAAACTGCATCGCCGCCAGATGCGCTGCGCCGAACGTAAAGGCATGCAGGCATTGCAGCGGAACCAGCAGCCAGACGTTCGGATTAAACGCCGTCAGGGTCCAGCGCAATATGCCCGCCGCACCGCCGAGCGCCAATAATGTTGCCGGGCCAAAACGCGACGTGACCCGACCGGAAAACGCAAACAGAATGATTTCCGAAATCACCCCCAGCGCCCACAATGCGCCGATCAGCGTACTGCCAAGGCCAAGGCGCTGCCAGTTCAGGGTGCCGAAAGTGTAATATACCGCATGCGCCGCCTGGATGAAGGAACCGGCCGCCATAAAATATAAAAACCGCCGGTCACGGCACAAATGCAACGCTTCGCGCCAACCCGCACGCAGTGGCGTTTCACCGGGGCCGTGCGGCGCTTCTTTTGGCAATAGCAGCGCCGCCCCTACCGTGATGGCGCAGCCCGCCAGAATCATCGGCAAAATCATCCCCGCACCCGCACGCGAAAGCACAAAACCGCCCGCCATGCTGGCGGCGATAAAACTGATCGATCCCCACAGCCGCACCCGGCCATAATCGGCGCGTCCCTGCGCAGACTGGGCAAGTGTGAGCGTGTCAATCAGTGGCATGATGGACGGGATCAGCGTACTGGTCAGCAGCGTGACCAGAAAGATGACACCAAAGGAATGGGCGAACGAAAACAGCGCAAAGCTGCCCCCAAGCAAGATGGAAAACAGTATGATCTGCGCGCGCCGCCGCCCCACCCGGTCAGATGCAAATGCAATCAGCGGCCCGGTGATCACGCGCAGCACCATCGCCGCCCCGGTCAGCAGACCGATATCCCCCGCACTTAATCCGCGCGCCGTCAGCCACACCGGCCAGAACGGCAGATGCACCCCCGCAACAATGAAAATCGCGAAATAATAAAAGGCCAGCCGGAAGGAATGCCCAAAACTGCTTTGCTTCATCAAATCACTTTAGAATAACTGCCCGCACCCAATAACACATGCGCACACTATGGTATGCCCGCGTCCTTGCAAAGCGCTCGTGCATATTTTGGGCTTGCGGCGGTTATGCGCACTGCTTATCTTCGCAGCATGCAAATAATGAAAACCCTTATCGTTCTCGCCGCCTTTATCCTGCCGCTGCGCGCGCTGGCCGATGATGCGGCTAAAACGGGAACCCTGTACAAGGACCCCAATTGCGGCTGCTGTCAGGATTATGCCGAATATCTGCGCCAGAACGGCTTTGAACTTAGCGTAATTCCCACAGAAGAATTAGCGGACTTGCGGCAACAACAGGGTGTGCCGGAAGAATTGACGGGGTGCCACATGACCCTGATCGATGGCTATGTGATCGAAGGGCATGTGCCGGTCGCGATGATCGCCAAATTGCTGGGTGAACGCCCTGCCATCAAGGG
>DAIOWE010000097.1:0-9362 GCA_036758605.1 Pseudomonadota bacterium
AGCACCCACTGGGTGACGGTGTAACAGGCGTCAATGTCATTATCGCCATCCATCAACACTTCCGGTTCAACGATAGGCACGATATTGTTTGCCTGGCATAGATTGGCATAGCGCGCCAGTGCATGCGCATTGGCCAGAATACCCGTATGCGAGAAGCGTCCGGCAACAGGATCAATAACAGCGCGCCATTTGGCAAAACGCGCACCAGCTTCGTAATATTTTGGCAGCCGGGAAGACAGATTATCCAGCCCCCTGGTGATCAGCTCGCCTGCTGTTCCGGCGATTGCTTCCGTACCCTCATCCACCTTGATGCCGGGAACCGCGCCTGCATTTTCAAGGATCTTCACCAATGGCGTGCCATCGGCGGCCTTCTGCCAGATGGTTTCGTCATACAGAATGACGCCGCTAATATGTTTCATGCCTTCCGAGCGGAACAGCATTTCGCGGTAATCGCGGCGCGCGTTTTCGGTGGATTCAAGATTGATCTGATCGAAACGTTTTTTGATGGTGCCGCTGCTTTCGTCAGCGGCAAGAATGCCCTTGCCGGTTTCGGCCATTTTTCTGGCTACTTTGTTTAATGCGTCCAAATCCATTTTTGTCCTCCTATGGGTGCGTTGAATTATGCGGTTTCCAGCGCCTTGACGCCGGGCAGATCTTTGCCCTCCAGCCATTCCAGAAACGCGCCGCCCGCGGTGGAAACATAGCTGAAATCATCGGCGGCGCCCGCCTGGTTAAGTGCGGCAACTGTATCGCCGCCACCCGCAACCGACAATAGACATCCTGATTTTGTCAGTTTTGCGGCGGCCAGCGCGGCGGCTTTTGTGCCGGCATCAAAAGGCGGAATTTCGAATGCTCCCAACGGGCCGTTCCAGACCAGTGTTTTGGCTTTCTCAAACCAGGCGATAATATCGCCCACCGCATCGCCGCCCACATCCAGGATCATGTCGTCGGCGGCGATGGCGTCAATGGAAACGGTTTTCGATGGCGTGTGGGCCTTGAATTCTTTGGCCACCACAACATGATGCGGCAGCAATATTTCGCAATTGGCGGCTTTGGCCTTCGCCAGTATTTCGCGTGCGGTTTCACCCAGATCATGTTCGCAGAGCGATGCGCCGACAGGTTTTCCCAATGCGGCCAGAAATGTATTGGCCATGCCCCCGCCGATGATCAGACAGTCGGCATTTTGCACCAGATTACCCAGCAGGTCGAGCTTCGAAGAAATTTTCGCCCCGCCAACCACGGCCACCAGAGGACGTGCGGGTTTGCCCAGCGCCTTGCCCAGCGCATCAAGTTCCGCCTGCATCCCGCGACCCGCCGCCGATGGCAGCAGATGCGCAATGCCCTCGGTCGAGGCATGCGCCCGGTGCGCCGCCGAGAAGGCGTCATTTACATAAATCTCGCCCAGTTCGGCCAGATTGTTGGCAAAATCCCTGTCGTTTTTTTCCTCACCCGCATGGAAGCGGGTGTTTTCCAACAGCACGATTTCGCCATCATGCAGCGATTGAACGGCCGCCTGCGCGACCTGGCCGATACAGTCCGAAGCGAACAAAACCTTGCGGCCCAGTGCTTTCGACAAAGGCTCCGCCACGGGCGCCAGCGACATGTCGCTGACGATCTGCCCCTTGGGCCGGCCAAAATGCGCCAGTAGAATGACCCGTGCGCCTTTTTCGGCAAGCTCCCGGATGGTGGGCACAACACGTTCAATACGCGTGGCGTCGGTCACTTTGCCGTCCTTGATCGGCACATTGATATCGACGCGCACGATTACCCGCTTGCCGGTGACGTTCAGATCATCAAGTGTGTGGTAGGTCATCTTTGGAACCGGATGAGGTTTGGTTAGTAAACAAATTCTGAGGCGTCACCCCGCAACAAGTGCGGGGTGACAGTTCACATACTAGGTATGAGCCAATCAGACCCACAACATTTTACAGAAATTTCCCCATCGCCAGGGCGGTGTCGGCCATGCGGTTGGAGAAGCCCCATTCATTGTCATACCAGCTCAGTACACGGACCAGTTTGCCGCCGGTGACCTGGGTCTGATCGAATGCAAACGTGCTTGATGCCGGATCGTGATTGAAGTCAATCGACACATTCTTGGAATTGGTGACGGCCAGCACGCCTTTCAGCTTGCCCGTTGAGGCCTTCTGAATGGCGTCATTGATTTCCTTGATACTGGTTTCACGACCGGCGTTGAACACCAGATCAATTACCGATACGTTTGGCGTCGGCACGCGGATGGCGGTGCCGTCCAGTTTGCCCGCCAGTTCAGGCAACACCAGGCCAACGGCCTTGGCGGCGCCGGTGGAAGTCGGGATCATAGACAGCGCGGCGGCGCGCCCGCGATACAAATCCGAATGCATGGTGTCGAGCGTGGGCTGATCACCCGTATAGGCATGGATGGTGGTCATGAAGCCCTGCAGAATGCCAACCGTTTCATGCAGCACCATGGCGACGGGCGCCAGGCAGTTGGTGGTGCAGGAAGCATTCGACACCACAGTATGCGCCGCCGTGAGCTTGTCATGGTTGACGCCATACACCACGGTCAGGTCCGCATTGGTGGCGGGCGCGGAAATCAGCACGCGCTTGGCGCCGGCGGCAAGATGTTTTGCGGCATCGTCACGGCTGGTGAAAAAGCCGGTGCATTCCATCGCAATGTCGATGTTGAGTTCTTTCCAGGGCAGTTTGGCCGGGTCGCGTTCCGCCGTCACCCTGATCGGGCCTGTGCCGCAATCAATGCTGTCTTCGGTCGTGGCGACAGTGCCGGGAAAACGTCCGTGTACGGAATCAAAGCGCAACAGATGCGCATTGGTTTCCACCGGCCCAAGATCGTTCACCGCGACAACCTGGATGTCCTTGCGGCCGGATTCAACGATCCCGCGCAGAATGTTGCGGCCAATACGTCCAAATCCGTTAATCGCTACGCGCAACGCCATGTGCTTTTCTCCCTTCTATGCGAGCAGGCCGCGCGCTTTTTGCGCTACCGCCTGCGGTGTTAAACCAAAATGCTTATAGAGTTCTTTATAGGGTGCGCTGGCCCCGAAACTATTGATGCCAATCAAGCCGCCCTTGTCGCCCACATAGCGCTCCCATCCAAAGGTGGCGCCCGCCTCTATGGATATGCGAACCGTATCGAGGCCCAGGGTTTTGTGGCGATAGTCTTGCTCCTGCATGTCGAACAGTTCCAGGCAGGGGGCCGATACGACGCGCGCCCCAATGCCGTCGGCCTGCAACAGGTCACGTGCGGCCATGGCGATTTCCACTTCCGATCCGGTGGCGATCAGGGTGACCTGCGCCTTGCCGGTTGCGGGCAGCAATTCATAGGCCCCACGCGCACAGAGATTTTCTTCCACATAGTCCAGCCGGGCAGGGGCCAGGTTCTGGCGTGTCAGACTGATCACGCTGGGCCGGTCTGCGGATTGCAGCGCCAACTGCCAGCATTCGGCGGTCTCGGTTGCGTCGGCTGGCCGGAACACCAGCAGATCCGGAATGGCGCGCAGGCTGGCCAGATGTTCAACCGGCTGGTGCGTTGGCCCGTCTTCGCCCAGGCCGATGGAATCATGGGTCATCACATGAATAACGCGCTGGCGCATCATCGCCGCCAGCCGGATCGATGGGCGGCAATAATCGCTGAATACCAGAAAGGTTCCGCTGTAGGGAATGACGCCGCCATGCACCGCCATGCCGTTCATCGCGGCGGCCGCGCCGTGCTCGCGAATGCCGTAATAGATATAGCGTCCAGTAAAATCATCTGGTGTGACCGGGTTCATGCCCGCGGATTTTGTATTCACCGATCCGGTCAGGTCGGCGGAACCGCCGATGGTTTCCGGCACAATGGCATTGATCACGTCCAGCGTGTTTTGCGATGCCTTGCGCGTGGCGACGGTGGGTTTTTCTTCCGCCAGCTTTTTCTTGAAGGTGCTGATCGCGGCGTCAAAACCTTGCGGCAATTTACCGGACAGGCGGCGTTCAAATTCTGCACGGGCCTCTGGCTTCATGGCGGCCAATCGCTGTCGCCAGGCGGCGGATTGGGTGGCGCCACGCCCGCCAAATCTGCGCCAGGCTTTCAGGATCGCATCTGGAATTTCAAAAGGCGGCGCGGTCCAGCCCAGCGCTTCGCGCGCGGCGGCAATTTCCTTGTCGCCCAACGGCGAGCCATGCACATCCGATGTGCCCTGCTTGTTGGGCGCGCCAAATCCTATCAGGGTTTTGCAGGCGATCAATGTTGGCTTGTCACCAAGTTTTGCATGCTCCAGCGCATGGGCAATGGCGGCGGGATCATGCCCGTCAATTGCGATCGTGTTCCAGCCATAGGCGCGGATGCGCGCCAGCACATCTTCGCGGGTGGAAAGATTGGTGGCGCCATCTATGGTGATGCTGTTGTCGTCGAACAGCACAATCAGCTTGTTCAGCTTCAGATGCCCGGCAAGCCCCAACGCTTCGTGGCTGATGCCTTCCATCAGGCAACCGTCACCGGCCATGGCGTAGGTATAATGGTCGACGATCTCAGAACCGAACTGCGCCGCCAACAAGCGTTCGGCCATCGCCATGCCGACCGCATTGCCAAGCCCCTGGCCCAGCGGTCCGGTGGTGGTCTCGATCCCCGCCACATGGCCATATTCGGTATGCCCGGCGCACAGGCCGCCCAATTGCCGGAAATTGATGATTTCCTGCATCGGCATATCGGCATAGCCGGTAAGGTGCAGCACGGAATAAAGCAGCATCGAGCCATGTCCGGCGGACAGCACAAAACGGTCCCGATCCGGCCATTTGGGATCGGCGGGGTCATATTTCAGAAACTGGGTGAACAGCACCGTTGCCACATCCGCCATGCCCATCGGCATGCCCGGATGGCCCGAATTGGCCTTCTGCACGGCGTCCATGCTCAGGGCGCGGATGGCGTTGGCCATGCTGCGCTGTACGGTTCCTAAAAGCAGGCCGGTTGTGTCGGCTGTTTGTGCTGTTCCCACGCTCTAAATGCTCCCTGTAATCTTTCCACCTGATTGACCATGTTGGGGGCCAATCGTCAAGTGAAGGATGAACATGCAAGCCGATATTGCTCTGGGGCTGAATGACGCCTAATCTGTGCCGGAATCAGTCAGATATGGGGACAGTGCGGATGGCGTCGCTCGAACAAGCGCAGGAACGGTTTACACAGGCGATTTCGGGATTGGAACGCGCACTTGCCGCCGTCCAAAAACGCCAGGACCGGCAGCAGGAAACTGCAAAGGAACTGACGGCCCTCAAAGCGCGCCATGCCGCCCTGGAAGCGGAGCATGCAGCCCTGCGCAAATCGTTTGATGCCCTGCGCAAACAGCAGCAGATGGTTGCCAAACGGTTGGATGGAACCATTACCAGTCTGCACGAAGTTCTAAGCGCTTAAAACACACAGCTATAAGTAGGATAACAGGCAATGGCGCAAGTTTCTGTCCGGATAAATGGCCGCGAATATGATTTGGCGTGCGGCGACGGCGAGGAGGCGCATCTGCGCGAGCTTGCCCAGTATGTGGATACAAAAATCAATGCGGTTCGGGGCGGTGGCGTAAAACTGACGGATGCGCAATTATTGCTGATGGCGGGTATTGTGATCGCGGATGAGTTGAGCGAAGCAACCGATCCCGACAGGAAATCCGCCGCCAAAAATCAATCCGTATCCGAAACTATATCCAGAATGCTTGAAGAGTCTGCCGACAGGCTGGAAGAAATCACCGCACGATTGGAAGCATTGTAACTGTTGTGAAGAATAATTCCGCAGATATAGACCGCCTAAAAGCTGATCTTCGGAATGAGCAGCGCAAAAAGCGCGCGGAAATGTTCAAAAGTTCCGCTCCCGAAATATATGTTGCTGCCTCCGGACATTTCCTGAAGAATGTCGTGCTTCCTTCTGGTGGGGTGATTGCGGGCTATTGGCCCCTGAAAGATGAATTTGATTCCCGCCCCTTGCTGGAAGGCATCGCGGCCCAGGGGGGGCGGTTGGCCCTGCCGGTGGTTGCGGGGGATCAGGGACGGCTTATTTTCAGGGAATGGGCGCCTGGGGCCCCCCTTGCGCCTGCAGGGTTTGGCACGCTGGGCCCCAGGGAAAATGCGCGGGAGGTCTTGCCGGACCTGGTTATTACCCCTTTGCTGGCTTTTGACAGGCAGGGCTGCCGGTTAGGCTATGGCGGCGGGTTTTATGACCGCAGCCTGACGGTTTTGCGCGTTTCCGGGAAATGTAAGCTTGCGATCGGACTGGGCTTTTCGGCGCAACGGGTGCAACAGGTTCCGGTGGGTGACGCGGATGCGCGCCTGGACGGCATCGTGACCGAAACCGGGGTTATCTGGGCACGTGCGGCGATCGCGACGGATTCTCCCTGAATTGCCATCAACAAAAATTGTTTCGCTATTGGCATTGGAACAAGGGATTATTATCTTCAATAGTCGTAACAAGGATAGAAGTTGGGAGGGGCCTGCCATGAGTTTTCCGGATCGATTTTTAAGGATTTTTGCTGCGGTGATACTCGGCTTCTCACTGGCGGGGGGCGCCATAGCCGCGAACACTCCGGGTAAGCTACGTAACGCGCCTGATGAAAATATTGATGAGGGCGACCGGCTTTTCAAGCGGGGCCATTATGAAGAGGCGATGTCCTGGTGGAAAGAAGCGGCGGAAAAAGGCAGCGCGAACGCCATGTATCGCGTGGGTGCGGCCTATCGCGACGGCGTGTCGCGCGATAAGGAAGTGATCGTGGAGCGTGATTTTTCAGAAGCCGCGAAGTGGCTGATCCAAGCGGCGGAACTGGGGGATGAGCGGGCCCATTTTGATCTGGGCGGACTCTATGACGATGGCCTGGGCGTAGAAAAATCACCGGAACAGGCCGCACGCTGGTATCTGGCGGGAGCCGAGCGTGGGCAGGTCGCATGCCAATATAATATAGCGGTCATGTATGAGGACGGCGCCGGGATCGCCAAGGATCCCGTTGCCGCCTATATGTGGTATTATCTGGCCGCGCAGCAGGGCTTCATTGAGTTTGGCGGCCCTGCGCTGGAAAAGCTGAGCCGCAGCATGGAGCCGGTTCAGGTGCGTGACGCCATTCGTATGGCCAGGGAAATGCAGTTCAAGCCGATTGTGCGCTGATTGAGAGATAGATGTTACGGCATTTACGGCTGCTGACAGGGCTGCTGGTACTGGCAAGCTTCCCGGTGATGGCCGATCAGGGCAAGGCACTGTTCGACAGCGGTAAATATTCTGACGCTGTTGTCTGGTGGAAACAGGCCTCTGAAACAAGCCAGGATCATCAGGCGGAGTTCCGTCTGGGTGATTATTACGAATCCGGTGGCGTGGAGCCGGAAAATCTTCCAGAAGCTGCAAAATGGTACGCACTGGCAGCCGAAGGCGGACATGCGGGCGCACAGTTCGCGCTTGGCTCTTTCTATGAAGCAGGGGCGGGGGTTGAAAAATCCGTTGAGAAAGCCGCCTTCTGGTATGGCAAATGCGCCGCGCGCAACATCGCAAATTGTCAGTTTAATCTGGGACGATTATCCAGTTCCGGCGAAGCTGGTGCACAGGATCTCGTTGAAGCCTATAAATGGTATTATCTGTCGGCCAAGAACGGGTTTCTTGAATTTGACGCCGAAGAACTGGTTACGCTCGCGGCGCGGCTGACATCGGATCAAAAACGCGAAGCCGTGCAGCGCGCTGTTGCTTTCAAGCCGGCGGAGTGAAGAATTAGAGTGATATCCAATCTGATTGAATCATTCATTCGCTGCATCTCCCCCACCCCAACCCCTCCCCACAAGGGGGAGGGGCTTCTCTCAGCGTCCTCGGTCTTCTCCCTCCCCCTTGTGGGGGAGGGCCGGGGTGGGGGGAATGGAGCATCTTGATCGAATAGGAGATTAACCGCCCTCGCGTAATTTTTTCACAAAATCCGGCAAGTCGGTCTGGCGTTCGCGGCGCAGCCGTTCAGCGGTGAGGATGGCGCGCAATTGCTGATGTGCGGCGTCTACATCCTCATTGACGATGACATAATCATATTCGGGCCAATGGCTCATTTCGTCTGATGCCTTGGCCATTCGGGCCGCCACAATTTCTTCGCTGTCCTGCGCGCGGGCGGTCAGGCGTTGTTGTAGATCACGTTTTGATGGCGGCAAAATAAACACAGACACCAGATCTTCACGCGCCCGCGCCTTTAATTGCTGTGTTCCCTGCCAGTCAATATCAAACAGCACGTCTCTGGCGGATTTGAGCGCAGCTTCAACCATATTCGCCGGAGTGCCGTAATAATTATCAAACACTTTGGCATGTTCCAGAAATTCATCGCGGTCGCGCCGCGCGGTAAATTCCGTCTCGGAAATAAAATAATAATCCTTACCCTCGATCTCGCCCGGGCGCATTAGGCGTGTTGTCGCCGACACAGACATTGCCAGGTCTGGTTCGCTTGCCAGCAGCAATCGCGACAATGTGGTTTTTCCCGCCCCCGACGGCGAAGAAAGCACCAGCATCAAACCACGGCGATGAAGATTTATGCGCGCCATATTCGACTCTATTCGATATTCTGAATTTGTTCACGAAGCTGCTCAATCTGCACCTTCAGATCAAGTCCGATGCGGGTAAGTTCCGTATCCGGGGATTTGGAACAGAGCGTATTGGCCTCGCGATTAAATTCTTGAATCAGAAAATCCAGCTTGCGGCCAACAGGTCCGGCGTCGATCAGCAGGCTTTGCGCATTGGAAACATGGGCGTTCAGGCGGTCTATTTCCTCGCGGATATCGGCCTTGGTGGCAAGCAGGGCCACTTCCTGGGCAAGGCGATCTTCGGAGAGTGCGGATGTATTTCCCAACAATATAGCGAGTTGCTCACTCAACCGTTGCCGCAGCAGCGTAACCGCATTCCCCGCGCGGCCTTCGGCGGCACTGGTCAGCCGCGCGATTTCATCAACCTGACCTAAAACGACACTATGCAGACGTTTACCCTCTGCGGCGCGCGATGCAAAAAGATCGGCAAGCGCGATTTCAAAACTTTGCAGAATGGCTGCAAGGCGCTTCTCACGCTCCTCTTCTGTCTCTATATGTTCGACCTGCTCGACAACGCCGCGAATATTCAGGATGCCGCTGGCCGTGGATGGCGCCAGCCCGGACTGGTTCTCGATTTCGGCCAGCACGGAAAGCACCTGTTGCAGGGCCTCATGATTGATTTTGATTTGGGTTTCACCGCCGGTGCTGCGGCTGAGTTGCAGGCTGATCTGAATATTGCCGCGTTTGAATTTCTGTGCGGTTTTTTCGCGGATCGTACTTTCCAGCACGGACAAGTCGGAAGGTATCCGCATACGGACATCCAGCCCGCGTCCATTGACACTGCGCAGTTCCCATGCCCAGCGAAACGCCGCATATTC
>DAIOWE010000098.1:0-9349 GCA_036758605.1 Pseudomonadota bacterium
TCGCCTCGGCGAAGCTGGAGCTTCGCTCCGGCGTAGCCGGGTTCCGGGGTCCAGGGACAAAAATGAAAGGTCAGCGTCCGTGCCCCTGGACCCTGCAACAAGTGTCCCCGGGACCGGCCTTGGCTGGCCCGCGGACAAGCTCGGTGACGCCGCCCACAGGGTTATATCTGTTGACCTGCCCCCTTAAACTGAGGCAGTTTAAGGGGGCAGGTCAGCGGCTTTCTATATCAATATAGCTGAAAAGCTGGCCGTTCGAACGACCCTCTTCACCCATATCTCAATCCCTCTCTCGTTTGCAGACAAGCAAAGAGAATCTTAAAATAAACACTGACGCGAGGGGGGTTCAGCAGCCGGATAAGCCAGTTTGGCTCTACAACTCGGGCATGCATACGCGGCTGGCGGGCAGATGGACTGTGGCGGTAGTGCCCTTGCCTAACATGCTTTCGATGATGAGACGGCCGCCATGCATTTCCGCAATGCGTTTGACAATTGAAAGCCCCAGGCCTGTGCCATCAAATCTGCGCGAATGAGTTGAGTCCGCCTGCATGAACGGCTCGCCGACACGCGCAATATCCTCGGGATACATGCCTATTCCTGTATCGCGCACGAAAAAGTCGATCCCCCCGTCACGGGCGCGCCGCGTCCCGGCAATAACGCTGCCGCCAGGCCGGGTGAACTTGATGGCGTTCGATGCGAGGTTCAGCATCGCCTGAATGAGCAGTCGGCGGTCAGCGCTCAGTCTGGGCAGATCGGACGCGGCCTCCTCGCTGAGAGCGATGCCGCTTTCGCTGGCGCGGCCGCGCACCATACGCATGCTTGCTTCAATTATATCAGTGACAGTCAATGGTTCTTCGGCGGGTTGCGCGTTTCCAATATCCAGCCACGAAATATCCAGAATATCATTAATTATCCGGAGCAGATGCAGTCCGCTTTCATGGATGTCTGTGGCGTACTCCGCGCACCTGGCGTCATCAAGCTGCAATTGGGATTTGCTCATCAGCATTTCTGAAAAACCAATGATGGCGTTCAGCGGCGTTCGCAGCTCGTGACTCATATTCGCCACAAAACGCGATTTCGTCTCGCTTGCCGATTCAGCGGCGAGCTTTGCCTTGATCAGTTCGTCGCGCGCGGCATTTTGTTGCGACACATCGCGCATCACGGTGGCGAAGATCATGCCGCCCGGCAGCGTCAGCTTCGAGATGGACGCCTCCGCCGGAAACTCTTCCCCGTTCTTGCGCAGTCCAAGAATTGCGGAACGCTCGTTCATCATCCGTCCGGTTCCGGGGGAATTGCCAAATCCCCGCACGTGGATATGATGCGCCTTGCGCAGCCGCACCGGCATCAGGCGTTCCAGTGGGCCTCCAATGACTTCGCTGGGCGTATAGCCGAAAATAGCTTCCGCGCCGGTGCTGAATTCCTTGATGCGTCCGTTCTCATCGGTAACGATCACGGCTTCGGGAGAGGTCTTCAGCAACGCCGCCAGAGTTATCTGGCTTTCATGCAGGGCGTCCTCGGTGCTTTTGCGCAGGGTGATGTCCTGCACCGTGCCGCGCGACAGCAATGGCGCGCCATCCGCGCCGTATTCCGTCTCGCAATGTTCATGCACCCACTTGATGCGGCCATCCGTCATTCGCAGGCGGTGGATAATGTCATACGGCTTTTTGTTTACGACGGAATTTTCATAAGCTGTTGCAACTGCGTCCCGGTCATCGGGATGCACAGCGTCAAGAAAGGCCTGGTAGGTTGCCCCGAATATTGCAGGATTGATTTCAAAGATGCGGTAGATCTCGTCTGACCAGACCAGACTGTTTGTAGTCAGATCCAGTTCCCATGAGCCGAGCTGCGCCAGCCGTTGCGCCTCCTGCAGCCTTCTTGCCAGTTCTTGCACCGGGTCCCCCGGGGGGGTATTGCCGGTCATCGTGGCCACCACCACAAATATTGCGGGATTATGACTTTAATCATCCGGGCTGTGGGGTGTTGGGCAAGCCGTGGGATGCCGTGACCGCTGATCAGCATCAATGCCGCGATCCATCCCGCGACAGGATGAACTGTTCCCTGACCGGCCAAAACGATCCATTCAAACGCCGGAAGGATCCACACAAACGCTGTCACCGGCTGCATTCCGCCATGCAGGACTTCCATTCGATTTCTAGCCATCAGTGCGCGTCTGTCAAACCTAGCAAAAACCACAGATCCAGAAATGTAAATGATCAGCCATGGGGACGAAACGGCTTCAATTATACGCTCTCGAGCGCAGGATCGCAGACCAAAACATTGGCGGACATTTTCACGGATTCCTGATTATCAAAAATGTGTTAATAGTTAATTAATATAATTAATGGGTATTAATGGGGACGTTACCCTTTTTTCCTGATTAAGGAACCTCTGAACAAGGTCCCGTCGCCCCTGTTCGGCTGAGACGGAATCGCCGAAAACATTCCATCTGATCCGGACAGGGACTAATAGAGCAAAATAGGATTCATCAGCGGCCGCGCGGTGCGGCCATTACCATCGTTCGCTGATTTCAAGCTTGACGCGGGCCAGGGCGCGGGGCGGCCGGCCAGAGGCATTTTCAGGCGGTAGATGCAGCCGCTGCTGTTTGCGGCCGCCCGGTCCGGACCGCTGACAATATACAGATCGCGCCAATCAGGTTCGCCAGGGCACAGGCCGGTCACCAGCCGGCCGGGAACCGCGATGCGTGCAATTTTCCCCTATCACCCTGCCTCACAGTGGGTCTATTCTGTTCCCAACAACATAAAACAACGAACAGGGGGGAAACATCATGAGCAGAGGGCATACTATTCTAACCGGCGCGCTGGGCGGTTTGGGTACGGCCACGGCAAAGGCGTTGTGCCTGGCTGGGCATCAGGTCATCGCCACCGACCGGCGGCGGGAGGATTACACGCCGTGGCTGGAAACCCTGCCCAGGGAAATACACAGTCAGATCAGCTTCTTTCCGCTTGATGTCACCAGGGAAGAGGCGGTTGTTGAGTTTGCCGCCACGCTCAAGGCGCGGGGCATTCATGTGGCGCATCTGATCAACAATGCGGGCATTCAGGGCGCGGCCAAACCCTGGGAGATGGACAGCAAAACCTGGCACCGGGTGATGAATGTCAACATAACCGGCACCTTCTACATGACCCGCGCCTTCAGCGAAGCCATGGTCAACAAGGGCTATGGACGTATCGTCAATGTCGCATCCCTTTATGCCTATCATCCGGGCAGGGGGCAGGGGCCGTACGCCGCGGCCAAGGCGGCGATCACCGGCTTTACCCGCTCCACCGCACTGGATCTGGCCAAATACGGCGTCACAGTGAATGACATCGCGCCGGGCATTATCTGGCATGACCGGCTGGAAGGCGTAATAGAAGGAACGGAATTACAGGATCTTGGCAAATCCGTACCCATGGGCCGCGTCGGCAAGCCTGATGAAATTGCCGCCACCATGGTGTTCCTGACCTCCGAAGGTGCATCCTACATCACCGGGCAGACCATCCATGTGAATGGCGGGCTGTATCTGCCGGGATAAGAGGGGCCACCTAAATCCCCTTGCCGCCATAGCTGGTGGCGATGGAATCCAGCGGTGATTTCTGGATGCCGTGATTGGGTATGGGATAGCGCAGCCCGTTCTTGCTGAGCGCCGCCAGCCCCTGCACCACCTTGGGCAGGAAACTGGGCGGCAGCGCCATCAGCAACTCGTCATCCTGTACGCCGCCGAATTTGCGCTCCGCATAACAGGGGATCGACACCGAAGGCTCCCCCGTCGCCAGCGCATTGCCCCAGGAATCGGCGCATGCACTTTCGCCCACGCAGGAGAAGCTCAGCTTCTTATAGGCCAGATATTGCAGGCCATTGATGAAGGTGATCATCTGCCCCGGCGTCGCATAGATCAGGCAGATATCAGGATTGCCCAGCCGCCCCGAGGTCAGCGGCGATACCGCCATCGCCTGATATTCGCCATAGGCGGGCATGCTCATCGCCGCCTGATGCGCGGCGCTGTCTTCGAGTGTTCCGTACCACACGCCATTCATGCGGTCGCCGCTGAGCCATTCCTCGTCGCGCGGATGCAGGCCGATGACCGCGCCGCATTGCGCGCCCATCAGATTGTTCATGGTGATGCCAATCGTGTAGCCGATCCAGCGGCACTGGCCGACGATCTGGTCGGTGGCCAGTTTTTCTTTCGGGTCGGGGCGGCGGATGCGCGGAATGGCCTCCATCTCGGCAACCGTTTTGAAGCGCTTCATGCCGATGGGCGTCGCCTTCAGCCGCAGATAGCGGTTCAGCTCATCGACGATTTTTTCATAATCATATTCCGCATCGTCGCCCCAACAATTCGCCCTGTTCACTTCAGTCATTTGCGGATCCTCCCGTCATTATTGTCTTTTCCCGTGCGATGGTAACCAGCGCCGCTGGCTGCGCCAAGCAGGAATTTGGCTGTATATTCGAAATGCACCCTATACTTTAATTCACGCAAATCCGGCAGAGAGACAAGACGATGTTCAGGAACCTTATCTACGAAACGCAAAACGGGCGGGCGCAGGTGCATGGCTATTGCATCGCGGGCACCATGGCGGGCAGAAAAAGCCGGTACTAACTAACCGGGCTTTAGTCTATACAGACCGTACAAATGCCTCACCCCAATCATAAGGAATTTTCATATGCGCCCCTCCGGTCGTGCCCCAGACGCTATGCGCAAGGTCAGTTTTGAACCCGGTTATTCGCGCCAGGCGGAAGGGTCGTGTTTTGTTCGCTTTGGTGACACCCATGTGCTGTGCACCGCGACCCTGGAGCAGAGCGTGCCGCCGTTTTTGCGCGGCGGCGGACGCGGCTGGGTGACGGCGGAATATGGCATGCTGCCGCGTTCCACCAATGAACGCATGCGGCGCGAGGCGGCGGCGGGCAAACAGGGCGGGCGCACCCAGGAAATTCAGCGCCTGATCGGCCGTGCATTGCGCGGCGTGGTGCAGTTCGAGGGCATGGGCGAACGCCAGATCGTGGTTGATTGCGATGTGATCCAGGCCGATGGCGGCACCCGTACCGCCGCTATCACCGGCGGCTATGTGGCGCTGACGCAATGTTTCAAATGGATGCAGAAATCCGGCATGATCAGGGAAATACCCTTGCTGGATTCTGTCGCCGCCGTTTCATGCGGCATTTACAAGGGTACACCGCTGCTGGATCTGGATTATCCCGAAGACAGCGAGGCCGAAGTGGACGCAAACTTTGTCATCACCGGCGCGGGCGGCATTATCGAAATTCAGGGAACGGCGGAACAAAAACCGTTCTCCGAAAAAGATTTCACCGCGCTGCTGGCGCTCGCGAAAAAAGGCATTGCGGATTTGACGGCCATGCAGCAGGCCGTGATCGCGGGGTTGTAGGCATGCACCGCTCGGCCCGTTTTGAACCCCGGCTGGTGCTGGCCAGCCACAATGCGGGTAAGCTGCGGGAAATTGCGGATCTGTTGCGCCCATTTCAGATTGAGGTGGTGAATGCGGGCGCGCTGGGGCTGGCGGAACCGGAAGAAACGGGTCTAAGCTTTGTGGAAAATGCTGAACTGAAAGCGCGCGCCGCCGCAATGGCCAGCGGCATGGTGGCGCTTGCCGATGATTCCGGTTTGTGCGTGGTGGCGCTGGATAATGCGCCGGGCATTTATTCCGCGCGTTGGGCCGGACCGGGCAAGGATTTTTCTCTCGCCATGCGCCGTGTACAAGCAGAACTCGAACGTAGCGGCAGAACAGACCGGCGCGCTTTTTTCGTGTGCGCGCTTTCACTATGCTGGCCGGACGGGCATTGTGAAAGTTTCCAGGGTGAGGTGCACGGACAATTGGTGTTTCCGCCGCGTGGCCAAAAAGGCTTTGGCTATGATCCAGTTTTTCTGGCGGATGGCCATGACATCACCTTTGGCGAAATGGACCCGGACGCCAAGCACGCCATCAGCCACCGCGCACATGCCTTCCGGCAGATGATCGATGCCTGTTTCACACGCTGATTCCCACGCTGATTCCCACGCGGAACAATCTGATCCCGGCTTTGCCGTCTATGTGCATTGGCCATTCTGCCTGTCAAAATGCCCCTATTGCGATTTTAACAGCCATGTACGCGAAAGCGTCGATCAGCAACAATGGCGCGCTGCATTGCTGGCGGAAATCGACGCCACCGCCAATGAAATCGGAAAACGCCGGGTACGGAGCATTTTTTTTGGCGGCGGCACGCCATCCTTAATGCCGCCCGCAACAGTTGGCGCCATCATCAACCGGATCGCCACGCGATGGGATATGGATGCAGATGCCGAAATCACGCTGGAGGCCAATCCGACCAGCGTGGAAGCTGGAAAGCTGGCCGGTTTTGCGCATGCGGGCGTCAATCGCATATCACTGGGCGTACAGGCGCTGAATGATGCCGATCTGAAATTTCTGGGTCGCGGGCACAGCGCGGACGAGGCCTGCAAAGCCGTGGATCTGGCGCGCAAACATTTCGCGCGCATGTCGTTTGATCTGATCTATGCGCGCCCCAACCAGACCCCCACGCAATGGGCAGCGGAATTGCGCGCCGCGATCGCCATGGCGGCGGATCATTTATCGCTGTATCAACTTACCATTGAACCCGGCACCGGCTTTGAGGGGGCGGTCAAACGGGGCCAGTTTACGCCGATGCAGGGCGATATGGCCGCCGATCTGTATGAGCTGACCCAGGACATATGCGGCACGCACGGCCTGCCCGCCTATGAAATTTCCAATCATGCGCGGCCAGGCAGCGAATCGCGGCATAATCTGGTGTACTGGCGCTATGGCGAATATGCGGGCATCGGCCCCGGCGCGCATGGGCGGCTGTATCAAAACGGCGCGGCCTACGCCACCGCCAATTTTCGCAAGCCCGAGCGCTGGTTGATTGCTGCGCGCGAAACCTGCGATGCGCTGGGCGGCCGTGATCAGTCCGTGGAAATGGTGATGATGGGGCTGCGCCTGCTGGATGGAATTTCGACCAGGCGTTATGCCGCATTGGCGGGCGCGCCGCTGTCACCGGACGCGATACGCGAGCTATGCGAGGAGGGCCTGCTGTTGCGCGCTGGCGAGCGCATCAAAACCACGCCGCGCGGACGGCTGCTGCTTGATGGGGTGCTCGCCAGACTGCTGGGATAGCGTTATTTATTTCCCGGCGATGCGTTGAACGCCATGTCCTTGTCCACGCGGATATCGCCGGGCAGGCCAAGCACCTGTTCGGCGATGATGTTGCGCAGAATTTCATCGGTGCCGCCGCCAATGCGCAATGCGGGCGACATGATCCAGGCTTCCTGAAAGCCCGCTTCCTGCGGCGACAGCGCGGGGTCGCGGATGATGCCGCCCATATCCATCAGTTCCATCGCAAAATGTGGCAGATCCTGACCATAAACCGCGCCGACCGCCTTGGCGATGGCGTTTTCCGCGCCCGGCGTCACCCCCTTGCTGATCGCGGTCAGGGTGCGATAGTGAATATATTTCAGGCCTTCAGACTGAATATACCAGTCGGCGATTTTTTCGCGCACCGCACTATTGCGTATGGCCGGACCGTCCGCCAATTGCGTGTCGCGCGCCAGCGACAGGAATTCGCCCACGCCATGGCCCGCCGACAAATTGCCGACAACCACGCGTTCGTTCATCAGCACGGTAAGTGCGGCTTTCCAGCCGTCGCCTTCGTTGCCCACGCGATTGGCGTCGGGGATGCGGACATTTTCAAAGAAGATTTCATTGAAGCTGCTGGCGCCGGAAATCTGTTTGATCTGCTTGACGGTAATGCCCGGCGTTTTCATATCCAGCAGGAAGAAGCTCAGCCCCTTATGCTTGGGCTTGTTCGGGTCGGTGCGCGCAACCAGAATGCCCCAGTCGGCAATATGGCCAAGCGTCGTCCAGATTTTCTGTCCGTTCACCACCCATTCATCACCGTCTTTTTCGGCGCGCGTGCGCACACCGGCCAGATCGGAACCCGCGCCCGGTTCGGAAAATAACTGACACCAGATTTCCTCGCCATACAGCGCGGGTTTGATGAAGCGTTCCTTTTGCGCGGGTGAACCCAGCACCATCAGCGTCGGCATCGCCAGACCCAGGCCCAGAATGAACAGATCGCTGGAAACATCGAACTGCGCTTCTTCCTGCGAATAAATCACATTCTGCATCGGCGTGCCGCCCATGCCGCCATATTCCTTTGGCCAACTGATGGCCGCATAGCCTTGCGCCGCCTTTATCTTCTGCCATGCCTTGGAACGCGCGATTACTTCCGCGTCCGCGCCTTCCATTGACAGAATGGATGACGTGTTTTCGCCCTCAACCCGGCGGCTGGCGTTTGCTTCGAGCCAGGCGCGAACCGTGGCGCGAAATGCGGCTTCTTCGGGTGTGTCATTGAAATCCATGGTCGGCCCTTGTTTTTTTCGATGTGTCGTTAAAATCCATGCGTCAGTCTTACTTTAATCACGACCTGCGGGCAATGACGCTGTGGCGTGGTAATGTCCGGACGGGCCTGACTGGCTCACTGCGCCAGTTGCGCCTCGATGGTCCGTTCTGGCGGAAACTGTAAAATTGCAATGGTTCCGCACCCGTCGCCTGCCTTAAGCTCCAGTTTTGCATCATGCAGCGTGGCCAGCCCAAGCGTGATTGACAGACCCAGCCCGGCGCCGCCCTTGCCGGCCGTGTCGGCGGCATGTCCTGTTTCAAACGGCAGCAGGACAAGCTCCCGGTCTTCCGGAGGGATGCCCTGGCCCTGATCGTGAAATTCAATGCGCAGCCCCTCTTGGCCAGTTTCTGCTATCACCCGTACTGCCGACTTGTCCGGCGAAAACTTCACGGCGTTGGATAACAGATTGGCCAGCATTCGCAACACTGCGGCAGGATCGGCGCGCAACCTGGGCAAGCCCGGTGGAATCTGCAGTTGCATATCCACCTGCCTGGCCATTGCCCTGTCCGCCTCTTCCTGCACAACCTCCTTGATCAGCGCGGGGATATCCACATCCTCTTCATGCAGGACATATTCGGCCTGTTCCAGCCGGGACTCTTCCAGCACGGCTTCGAGAATCTGGAACAGATAGTTGCCGCTATCATAAATATCGTCGCAATATTGCCGGTAGACCGGATTGCCAATAGGGCCAAAAACCTCCTGCCGCATTGTATCGGAAAAACCGAGTATCGCATTCAATGGCGTACGAAGCTCATGGCTCATCTGCGACAAAAACCGCGTTTTGGCGATATTGGAGGCATCCGCCCTGAACCTTGCTTTTTCCAGTTCCTGCAGGCTGGTCCGCAACTGCTCGTTTCTGCGCGCCAGTTCTTCCGTCCGGCGGGCGACCTCCTGTTCCAGCGTCTCATGGCTTTGCTGCAGGCGC
>DAIOWE010000099.1:0-9264 GCA_036758605.1 Pseudomonadota bacterium
AAAAATTGCAGAGCCTGGAAGACGCGCTGAAACAGTATAAGCATGTCACGCGCAATCGCGTGCTGTCATGGCTGGGCCGCGAGGCGCCGCCAGCGCCCAAGGGGCTTTATCTGTGGGGCGAGGTTGGGCGCGGCAAAAGCATGCTGATGGATCTGTTTTATGAAACGGTTCCCATCACGCGCAAACGCCGGGTGCATTTTCTGCAATTCATGCTGGAAACCCATGAAGCCATTCATGCCTGGCGCCAGGCCAACAAGCGCGGTGAAATTTCCAGATCCTCAAAATCAAATGGCGACGATCCTATCGCCCCGGTGGCGCGCGCCATTGCGGACAAGGTGCAGTTGCTGTGCTTTGATGAGTTTCAGGTGTCCGATGTGGCCGATGCCATGATCCTGGGCCGGCTGTTTACTGCGCTGTTTGAGCATGGGGTGGTGGTGGTTCTAACATCCAACCGCGCGCCCGATACGTTGTATGAAGGCGGGCTGAACCGGCAATTATTTGTGCCCTTCATCGAACTGCTGAAACAGCGCCTGGAAGTGGTGCATCTGGCCAGCCCGACCGATTACCGCATGGCGCGGCTTAGCGGCCATCCAGTCTATCATACGCCACTTGGGCCAGACAGCGACCGCGAAATGGATGCCGCCTGGCTGCGCCTGACCGATGTGCCGCGCGGCAAACCCATGAAGCTGGATGTGCAGGGCCGCAAACTGCTGGTCCCGCAGGCAGCCAGCGGCGTGGCGCGCTTCGATTTTGCCGATCTATGCGAGGCGGCGGTGGGCGGCCCGGACTATCTGCAAATTGCCTGGACATTTCACACCGTGCTGCTGGATCATATTCCGTGCATGGACCGTGGCAGCCGCAACGAGGCCAAACGCTTCGTGACCCTGATCGACGCGCTTTATGATAACCATGTCAAACTGATCTGCTCTGCCGCGGGCCCGCCCGACAGGCTATACCCCGCGGGCGACGGCAGCTTCGAATTCGCCCGCACCGTGTCGCGCCTGATGGAAATGCAGTCGGTGGAATATCTGGCCATGGGCCATGCGGTTTAGGGTTGCTCCTCTACACCACCCCATAGGCCAGCATGGCGTCGGCGACCTTGACGAAGCCCGCAATGTTGGCGCCCTTGAGATAGTTCACATAGCCGTCTTTTTCTTCGCCATACTGGACGCAGCGGTCGTGAATGCCGGTCATGACGTCGCGTAGAAGTTTTTGCAGATCTTCCTCTTTCCAGGAAAGCCGGGCGCTGTTCTGGCTCATTTCCAAACCGGAAACTGACACGCCGCCCGCGTTTGCGGCCTTGGAAGGGGCGAACAGGATTCTGGCATGCAGGAATGCGTCAATGCCTTCCTGCACTGTGGGCATGTTTGCGCCTTCCGCAACCCCTATGCAGCCGTTTTTCAACAGCAGCCTTGCCTCATCGCCGCTGATTTCGTTCTGCGTGGCGCAGGGGAACACGATGTCGCAGGGAATGCTCCACGGGCGCTTGCCGGAAAAATATTCGCAGCCGATCAGCCTGGCGGCTTCTTCGATGCGGCCGCGTTTGTTGTTTTTGATGTCCATCACCTGGGCCAGTTTTTCGGCGGTAAGCCCGTTCCTGTCGTAGATGAAGCCATCGGAGTCCGAGAGTGTCAGCACGGTCGCTCCAAGCTGGATCAGTTTTTCCGCCGCATATTGCGCCACATTGCCGGAGCCGGACACCAGGCATTTCTTGCCGACAAAGCCATTTTTGTTGCGGGTCAGCATGTCTTCCATCATATAGACCGCGCCATAGCCCGTGGCCTCTGTGCGGATCAGGCTGCCGCCATATTCCAGGCCCTTGCCGGTGAGCACGCCGGTATAGACATTTTCCAGACGCTTGTACTGGCCAAACATGAAACCGATTTCGCGGCCCCCCACGCCGATATCGCCTGCGGGCACGTCCACATCCGCGCCAATATGGCGGTGCAGTTCGGTCATAAAGGACTGGCAGAAACGCATCACCTCATTATCCGACTTGCCCTTGGGGTTGAAGTCGGAACCGCCCTTGCCGCCGCCCATGGGCAGGCCGGTCAGGCTGTTCTTGAAGGTTTGCTCAAAGGCCAGGAACTTCAACACGCTCAGGGTTACGGTGGGATGGAAGCGGATGCCGCCCTTATAGGGGCCGATGGCGTTGCTGTTCTGCACCCGGTAGCCGCGATTAACCCTTATATTGCCGTGATCGTCCTCCCAGCAGACCCGGAAAATCACCACCCGGTCGGGTTCGGCCAGCCGCTCCAGAATGCGCATTTTAAGGTATTTCGGCTTGTCCTGAATGAACGGGATGATGCTGCCCGCGACCTCCTGCACCGCTTGGTGAAACTCGGTTTCTCCCGGATTTCTGCGGATCAGGCCCTGCATGAAGACATCAAGATCGTTGGCGGCGACGTTCATAAGCACTTTCCTTCCTGTATTGATTGGCCTGAAAATCTTTGGAATGACAATATTCAATGCTGACCGGATAAAAACAATGGTTAAATACTGAAAGATTTATGAAAGATATTGTGTGTAGGTTCGTCCGGGCTTGGGGAAGGCCGCAAACAAGGTAGATACAAAATGATCGTGCGTGCCAACGAAAGAAAGGCTGCGCTCATCAGCGACGCTGTCGCGCTGATGGGTGAACGCGCCGCGCCCGGCCCGAGAGCGGATCTGGAAAGCTTTATCGGGCATTATTTCAAAAATGTAATCGCCGAAGACCTGCTGCAACTGACGCCGCAGAATATCTATGGCGCGGCATTGGCCCATTACAAGCTGGCCGCCATCCGCCGTCCGGGTGAAGCGCTGATCCGGGTTTATTCGCCGCGCATCGAAACCCATGGCTGGCAGATACCCCACACTGTCATTGAAATCGTCAATGACGATATGCCGTTCCTGCTGGATTCTGTCAGCGCCGTTATCGCGCGGCGCGGGCTGGGCGTACATCTTGTGGCGCATCCGGTGTTGCGTGTGCGGCGTACATCAGACGGATGCTGGGCCGGAATTTCCGAAAATGGGGATGACGGCGCCAAAGCGGAATCCTTCATTCACATCATGATCGATGAACAGCATGATGCGGAAAAGCTGAAAAACATCCGGGATCATCTGGCGGCTGTGCTGGCCGATGTGCGTGCCGCCGTCAGTGACTGGCGCGGAATGCTTGCGCAGATTGATACATCCATCGCAGATATTCGCCAAAGCAAAGTGCCGATCGCCATTGAAGAAGTGGATGAATCCATCGCCTTTCTGGAATGGATGCGTGACAATCATTTCACATTGCTTGGCTATGCGGAACTTGCGCTGACTGGAGAAGGCGACGCTGTTTCGGCTGTGCAGCTTCCTGAAAGCGGGCTTGGCGTATTGCGCAATCCGGATGTTAAATTATTCCGCTCCCGCAGCGACGGGCTTGTGGCGATTTCTCCGGAAATTCTGGAAAGCCTGCAACGTCCCGGGCCGTTGATCATTACAAAAACCGATGTGCGTTCCAGCGTACACCGCGATACACATATGGATTATGTGGGCGTCAAGCGTTACGGCGCAGATGGAAAAGTGACCGGCGAGCGGCGCTTTGTGGGGCTGTTCACTTCGGGCGCTTATAGCCGCGCGCCGGGGGAAATTCCATTGTTGCGGCGCAAGGTTGCGCTGACCATTGCCCGCGCCGGCTTTGCCCGCGACAGTCATGACGGCAAGGCGCTGCAGAACATTCTCGACACCTATCCGCGTGACGAGCTGTTTCAAATATCGCGTGAGTTGCTGTTTCAAAACGCCATTGCGATTTTGCGCCTGCAGGAACGTCCGCGCACCCGGCTGATTGTGCGCGCCGATCCATTTGAAAGATATGTCTCGTGCCTTGTGTATATCCCACGCGAGAGATATGACGCGGAATTGCAGCAACGCATTGGCGTGATCCTTGCGGAAAATTTCAAGGGTTCGGTCGTCACGATCACGCCGGAATATGGTGATGCGCCGCTGGCGCGGGTGCATTTCATTATTAAAACCAGCCCCGGTGACATGCCAGAATTCCAGATCGAGCTGATCGAAGCGCAGATCGATCAGGCGGCGCGCACCTGGCGCGATGATTTGCGCGTGGCGCTGCTTGCGCATGCGGGCGGAGGACGCGGCCTGCAATTATGGGAGCGCTACGCAAAGGGATTTCCGCCGGATTATATGGCGCATTTCCCGCCCGAACTGGCGGCCCTGGATATAGAGCGCATGGAAACGCTGCTGATGTCCGATGGCATTCATGTCTGCTTTTACCGCACGATTGAAGATCAGGAATCCTGTGTGCGTTTCAAACTGTTCTGCAGGGGTGAAGCGGTGGCGTTAAGCGATTGCATGCCGATGCTGGAGCGCATGGGCTTTCGGGTAACGGGTGAACATCCGTATGAAATAGATGTGGTGGGCGAGACGCGCATCTGGCTGCATGATTTTGAAATGCGCGAGGCGAACGATAGAGCTGTTGATCTTTCCGTGGTGCGCGAAAATCTCGAAGACCTGTTCACGGCGCTCTGGCATGGCGCGGCCGAAAATGACGGCTTCAATCGTCTTGTGCTGGGCGCAGGCCTGAAGTGGCGCGAGGCGGCGTTGCTGCGCGCCTGTGGCAGATATCTGCGTCAGGCGGGCATTCCCTATAGCAACGATTATATGGAATGCGCGCTTGGCGCCCATCCTGAAATCGTCCGGCACATGATTGATCTTTTTCATGCGCGCTTCGATGTTGATTTTGCAGGTGCGCGTGAGACAGCGGTGGACACATTGCGTTTGGCCATCACGCAGGAACTGGATGCGGTCGAAAGTCTCGACGAAGATCGGATTTTACGCCGCTTTCTCAATCTGATCGAATGCACCCTGCGCACCAGTTTCTATCAGCATGATCAGGAAGGTGCGTATAAGGATTATATCTCCTTCAAGCTGGACAGCAGTCTGGTTGATGAGCTGCCGCTGCCGCGCCCGATGGTGGAAATTTTTGTGTATTCCCCGCGCGTAGAGGGTGTGCATCTGCGTTTTGGCAAAGTGGCGCGCGGCGGGTTGCGCTGGTCGGACCGGCGTGAAGATTTCCGCACCGAAATTCTGGGGCTGGTAAAGGCGCAACAGGTAAAGAATGCGGTGATTATTCCGGTTGGCTCCAAGGGCGGCTTCTTTCCCAAACGTCTGCCCACAGGCGGCGCGCGCGAGGCCATTCAGGAAGAAGGCATTGCGGCCTACCGCATGTTTATTTCCGGCCTGCTGGACATTACGGATAATATTGTGGATGGCAAGGTGTCCCCGCCGCCGCGCGTGCGGCGTTATGATGGAGATGATCCGTATCTGGTAGTGGCCGCCGACAAGGGCACGGCGGCCTTTTCAGATATTGCGAATGGCGTGGCGCAATCTTATGGGTTCTGGCTGGATGATGCGTTTGCGTCGGGTGGCTCGGTTGGCTATGATCACAAAAAAATGGCGATCACGGCGCGCGGCGCATGGGAGGCGGTCAAGCGGCATTTCCGCGAACGCGGCACGGATATTCAGACAGCGCCGTTCACGGTCATTGGTTGTGGCGATATGTCGGGCGATGTATTCGGCAATGGCATGTTGCAATCGCGCCAGATACGGCTGCTGGCGGCGTTTGATCACCGCGATATTTTCATTGATCCCGATCCCGATCCGGAAAAAAGTTTTGAGGAGCGCGCGCGCCTGTTTGACCTGCCGCGATCCTCATGGGCGGATTATGACGCAAAACTGATCAGTACGGGCGGCGGCGTGTTCAGCCGTTCGCGCAAATCCATCCCGTTAACCCCGCAGATGCGGCAGATGACAGGCCTGACACAGGCCGCCGTCACACCAGCGGAACTGATTCATGCGCTGCTGGGGGCAGAGGTTGATCTGTTGTTTTTCGGTGGTATCGGCACCTATCTTAAATCCTCGCGCGAAAGCCATCTGGATGCAGGCGACAAGGCCAATGATGCGGTGCGCATTGACGGCTGCAACGTGAAAGCGAAAGTCATTGGCGAAGGCGCAAATCTTGGCTGCACACAGTTGGGCCGCATCGAATATGCGCAAACCGGCGGCGCCATCAACACCGATGCGGTGGATAATTCTGCGGGCGTTGATTGTTCCGATCACGAAGTAAATATTAAAATCGCCCTGGGCCGGGAAGTACAGGCAGGCGATCTGCCCCGCAAACAGCGCGATCAGCTGCTGGCGTCCATGACCGGCGAAGTGGCCGAACTGGTGCTGCGCGATAATTATCAGCAGACGCTGGCGATCAGCCTTGAAGCCGCGCTCGCGCACAGTTTGCTGGATGTGCATGCGGGATTTATCCGCGAACTGGAGCGCGCCGGACAGCTGAATCGCAAGGTTGAATTCCTGCCTGATGATGCGGGTATTGCGGAACGCGCAGCAGCCGGGCTTGGGCTTACCCGGCCAGAGATTGCGGTGCTGGTCGCCTATGCGAAAAACAGCATGCGGCAGGAATTGCTCAGCAGCGATATGCTGGATTCGGAATATCTGCATGAGGATCTGCTGGGCTATTTCCCAAAACCGCTGCGTGAAAAATATCCGGCGTCGCTTTTGGGACATCAGCTGCGCCGTGAAATCATGGCGTCCATGCTGGCTAATTCGATCGTCAACCGGGCCGGCGTTACCTTTGTCAGCGCGATTGCAGAAGAAACCGGATTTTCCACAGCCGATGTCGTGCGCGCTTTTATTGTGGCGCGCGCGGCCTTTGATATGCGTGCTTTCTGGCAATCGCTTGAGGCGCTGGATAACAAGGTGCCGGCGGATGTGCAGACGCGCATTCAACTGGATGGCCGCAGTCTGATCCGGCGCACGACTATCTGGTTTTTGCGCAATGTGCCGCAACCGATGGATATTGGCGCAATTATAGACGCTTACCGGCCAGGCATTGCGCAGTTGCGCGGCGAAATTCATTTGCACCTTTCAACCTTCGAGGCGCAAGCCCATGCCGCGCGTTTGCAGGCCCTGCAGGCGGATGGCGTCCCCGAAGACATTGCCCGGACCGCAGCGGGATTACAGCCGATGGGTGCGGCGGCGGATATGGTCATGGTGGCGCGATCCACCGGCAAAATGATTGGCGATGTGGCGGCGGCGTTCTTCCGGATTGGCGCGGCGCTGGGCCTTGACTGGCTGTGCGACGTGGCGGAAAAAAATATGGCTGACGGGCATTGGGAAAGATTGGCGATGAACGCCATGACAGATGATTTTTATGGTCAGCAGCGGGTGATGACGGCGCAGGCGCTCGACGCCGGCAGTTCGCTGGATGCGCAACAGGCGGTGGCGCAATGGTGTGATGCGCATGGGCCTGCGGTGCGCCGCACGGTCCGGCTGATTGATGAAATGCGTTCAGGCGCGATCAGTGTGGCGAAGCTTGCCTTCGTCAACCGTCAGATGCGTGATCTGCTGAACAAGTAATGCTGTTGCGTGCGTGATCCAATGCGCTAGATTGCGGCGGTGACACATACACTGCATGACATTGCCGCCAAAAAATCCGCGTTTGCGCGGCGGCGGGGGCAATATTCCTGGGCGCTGCTGGATTGGGCGCATCAGCCCTATTTCACCCTGATCACCACCTTTATCTTTGCGCCTTATTTCGCCACCAGCTTTATCGGCGACGCTGTGCGCGGACAGGAAATCTGGGGCTATAGCCAGTCTTTCGTGGGCGCCACCATTGCAGTGTTAAGCCCGGTATTGGGTGCTATTGCCGACAGAATCGGGCGGCGCAAACCGTGGATTGCCGCCCTTGGCGTTTCATATGTGACAGGCAATGCGCTGTTATGGTTTGCAGTCCCTTTGGATGCGGGTGCATTCTGGCTGGTGATGGGCGCGGTGGTGCTGGCGGCGATCAGCGCGGAATTCATTATCGTGTTCAGCAACGCCATGCTGCCTGATCTGGTGTCGCCCGCGCGCCTTGGCGGGCTTAGCGGTTTCGGCTGGGGGCTTGGCTATGTGGGCGGCTTGCTCAGTCTGGTGATGATTATCGGCATGCCGGGGTTGAAGGAAATGCCGGGACAGATGGTTGGGCCGCTGACGGCATTCTGGTTTTTGCTTTTTGCGCCGCCATTCTTTTTGTTTACGCCCGATCGTGCTGCAACGGGATTGCGTGTGGGGCAGGCGGTGCGTGAGGGCCTGGCGCAGTTGCGGCAGACCGTCACGCATGCGCGCAGCTATGGCAATGTGATGCGGTTTCTGGTTGCACATATGATTTACGCCGATGGCCTGTCGGCGCTGTTTGCGTTTGGCGGCATTTATGGGGCGGGCCTGTTTGGCTGGGAAATTTTTACCCTGGGCCTGTTTGGTATTATTCTGATTATCTTTGCGGCTGCCGGTGCGTTTGCCGGTGGTTGGGCCGATGACCGGTTTGGTTCGCGCCGCACCATTCTGGTGTCGGTTGCCGGATTATGCATCGCGTTGCTGGGGGTGATATCCATTCAGCGGGATTCAATTCTTTTCGGCATCCCTGTAGAACCCATGCAGCCCGGCGGGACGCCGTTCAGCAGTGTGCCGGAACTTGCCTATCTGGTGTGCGGGGTAATGATGGGAATTTTTGGCGGTCCGGCACAGGCCGCCAGCCGCACCCTGCTGGCGCGTCTTGCCCCCAGGGAAATGGCCGGGGAATTTTATGGGCTGTTCGCCATGTCCGGCAAGGCGACCTCCTTTCTGGCGCCGCTGCTGATTGGGCTGACAACAGCAGCCCTGCATTCCCAGCGTGCCGGAATGTCCGTGATCCTGCTGTTCCTGATTACCGGATTTGCAGTTTTGCTGCGGGTCAAAGAGGCCGGACGCCAGGCGCCAGAGCATGCCGCATTTAGCTAGATTCGCCCCACCCACAGTGTCACCGAGCTTGTCCTCGGGCCAGCCAAGGGCTGGTCCCGGGGGCACCTGGTGCGGGGGGCCAGGGTTCCAAACTCAGGCCTTGGCGTGTGGCTCACCTCCCAAGCCGTAGCCTTCTGGCGAAGGCTGGTGGACCCCG
Organism: Pseudomonadota bacterium; assembly: GCA_036758605.1. Classification (GTDB taxonomy): domain Bacteria; phylum Pseudomonadota; class Alphaproteobacteria; order UBA11222; family UBA11222; genus UBA11222. The sequence continues at coordinate 8,963 of DAIOWE010000099.1, forward strand.
GATAAATCAGGCTGGGGGCAGGGTGTGCCTCAACCTGAATGCGGCATGCCCTATCGCAACCTGCTCGTGACAATCCTGGGTGTTTGCCGTTATTCTTGAAAAAACAGGAACAGGGGGTAAGAATGCCGGTCGATCTTAAAATGATTTTGCCACAAAGCCGCATTGACGCGATGAAGGGCACGGGCCTGTGGCCCGATATGCTGGTGACAGACGCGCTGGACAGGCTGGCCGCGCAACGCCCGGACAACGTGGCCATAACCGGCATAAACACCATGCGGGGCGGACGCCGCGAAACAGTTTCC
>DAIOWE010000100.1:0-9261 GCA_036758605.1 Pseudomonadota bacterium
CAGGATAGTTTTCCGCTATGAAACTGCGCACTTCGTTCTGAAAGGCGATTTCTTCGGGGGTAAATTTTAGATCCATCGGGGTTCCTGTCAGCAGCGCAGCCTGAAACAGACAGTGTAGGCCCGATAGCATCCAAATTCAACCTGATCGGTCCAGCGTCACTCTGGACCGCCCCCTGTTTAAGCGGTACCAAGAAGGGCGTGAAGACCTTTTGACAAGTGATTCTTAATGAAAATTTTATTCCATCATAGAATTGCCAGCCGCGACGGCCAGGCCGTACATATGGATGAAATGATCGATGCCTTGCGTGCACAGGGGCACGAGGTGGTTCTGGCCGGTCCTGCGCGTGGGGGACAAGAAAGCGAATTCGGATCAGACGCCGGGCTGATCGCAACATTGAAACGCCTGCTGCCGAGGGCCGCTTACGAAATTTTAGAGGCCATTTACAGCATCCCGGCCTTTTTCCGCCTTTACAACGCCTATGCACGCTTCCGGCCTGACTTTGTCTACGAACGCTATAATCTGTTCATGTTTGCGGGTATCTGGCTGAAATATCTTACAGGCGTCCCATTATTGCTAGAAGTGAATGGACCGATATTTGAGGAAAGATCACAGCATGACGGTCTGTCTCTGCAAAAGTTTGCCGCCTGGGCCCAGGGTGTTGTGTGGCGCGGCGTTGATTACACATTGCCAGTCACAGAAGTGCTTGCCGGGTATATCCGGCGTTACGGGGCGCCGGACAGACGCATCCATGTCATCCCTAACGGCATAAATCCGGTCCGTTTTGCCGATGGGCTGGCAGGCGAAGACATAAAAGCAAAATATGGATTGCAGGGAAAGCTGGTGCTTGGCTTTACGGGTTTTATCCGGGGGTGGAATGCGCTCGACAAGGTGATCGACTTTATCACAAGGGATAATGGCCAGCACAATCTGCACCTGCTGGTGGTGGGCGATGGTCCTGCCCGGAAAGAGCTTACTCAATTGGCTCTGACGCAGGGCGTTTCGGACCGGCTGACCATCACAGGTGTTGTTGGGCGTGACGATGTGGCCGGTTATATCCGGGCGTTCGACATCGCGCTGATACCTGGCGTTACCGAATATGCCTCGCCCTTAAAGCTGTTTGAATATCTGGCGCTGGGCCGCGCCATTATAGCGCCGGACATGCCCAATATCCGCGAAATACTCACCGATGGCGAAAACGCGGTTTTATTTCCTGTGCAGGGCGAACAGGAAGATGCATTTTCCCGCGCCATCTTGCGTCTGTGTACAGACGCCGCGATGCGCAAGCAGATCGCCAACGGCGCCAAAGCAACAATAGAGGCTCAGGGCCTGACATGGTCCCGAAACGCCCTGCGCGTGGTGGAGATCGTTGAAAAGCATCTTCAGGATCGCACTCAAAGCAAGACGACAGCTGTATAGTCTGAAGCATCAGTGACGAGTGTTAATGGTAAATCGAATATATATTAGCAAGCCATAAATATGAGAATGCACATCCACTAATTGCCCAGTCAATGTTGCCGGCAATGTAAGCGTTGAACCGGCGCGCCTCTCTTGCTAGGATTTCCCACTTCGGATCGACACGTAAACGTCACCATCGGTCCATTTTCAGCGGGAGGTTGAGCATGGCGCAAACAGACTGGTATCTGGAAGGCGTTGAATTCAGTAATTGCAACTGTAACTATGGCTGTCCCTGTCAGTTCGAGGATCTGCCAACCCATGGCAATTGCAAGGGTTTTGGAGTGGTTCGCGTGGACAAAGGCCATTTTGGTGATGTGCGGCTCGACGGTCTGAACATGGCTATGACTTTCGACTGGCCAGGCCCCATCTTCAAGGGCAACGGCGCGATGCAGATCATCGTCGACGAACGCGCCGATGCGCGTCAGCGCGACGCGCTGGAACGTATTTCAAAAGGGGAAGAAACTGACGAAGCGGCAACCCATTGGTGGGTGTTTCATGCGATGTGCAGCACCGTTCATCCGACGATCTCCAAACCCATCCAGTTCGATGTCGATATCGACGCGCGCACGGCTCAGGTTCTCATCCCGGATGTGCTCGAATCCAGCGGCAGGCCAATAATCAGCCCGGCCACGGGCCAGCCGCACCGGGTGCGCATTGATATGCCGGACGGCATTGAGTTTCTGATGGCCGAAATCGGCAGCGCCTCGACCAAGGCGCGCGGCGCTGTGCCTTTGGAACTGAACGACAGCTACGGACAATTTAGCAGGATACGCCAAAACGGCCATGGCGTTGTGCGCTGATCGCAATAGGTGACGGATCGGCCCACGGCGGCTGGATAGAGTGTCTCTGATGTCTGAAGAGTCGCCAGTCGAGAGCGCGATTGTTATATTGGCGCAGCGTGACCGGATGGTGGTGATCGCCGGGCTGACGGCCGTGATACTTGCGGCCTGGGCCTATATTTTATCTGGCGCTGGCATGGATATGGATATGCCAGGAATGAAAGCCGGGGCTTCAGGCTTCGCCTATTTTGTGATGATGTTCCCCATGTGGATTGTCATGATGGTGGCGATGATGCTGCCCAGCGCCGCGCCAATGATTCTGCTGTTTGCCGCCATCAACCGGAAACAGCGCGAACGCGGGGCGCCATTTGCGTCCACCGGTCTGTTCACCCTTGGCTATGTGCTCGCATGGAGCGCCTTCAGCATCGGCGCAACGGCGCTGCAATGGGGGCTTGGTGAAGCGGAAATTATCCGTCACACCCTGAGCGTCGGAAGTCCCGCAATAAGCGCGGCGCTTTTGGCGGGGGCCGGACTATGGCAACTCACACCGGTCAAGCGCGCCTGTCTGGAACATTGCCGCTCGCCAGTGCATTACCTGACCGCTCATTGGCGTAAAGGCCAGATTGGCGCACTGCGCATGGGCCTTCAGCATGGCGCATTCTGCCTCGGTTGCTGCTGGTTTTTGATGGGGCTGCTATTCGTCGGCGGGGTTATGAACCTTTACTGGATTATCGGCATTGCGGTCTATGTGCTGCTCGAAAAACTTGTTCCCCATGGCCAGGCGCTGGCGCGGATAAGTGGTGTTATGCTTATCGGCGCCGGCATTTGGCTGGGCTTATATAATATTTGACCGGCCAGGCCCGCTGACCCCCGCCTGTTCGAACGTCGCCATGCCCGCATGGGTGACAGCGGCGGCGCGGACAATGGAAATCGCCAGCGCGGCGCCAGATCCCTCGCCCAGCCGCATGCCCAGATCAAGCAGGGGTTTTTTGCCAATTCGTTCCAGCAAACGGCCATGCGCGGCTTCCGCCGACACATGCGCCGCCAGGCAATGATCCAGCGCGCCCGGCTGCAACTGATGCAGCACGGCCGCCGCCGCCCCGACAACAAAGCCATCCAGCAGCACCGGGATGCGCTGCACGCGCGCCGCGATGATGGCGCCCGCCATTGCGGCAATTTCCCGCCCGCCGACACGGCGTAATATTTCCAGCGGATCGGACAGATGCCCCTTGTGAAATTCCATCGCCGCCTGCACCGCCGCCGCCTTGCACGCCAAACCTTCTGCATCGACGCCTGTACCCTGTCCTACCCAGTCTTCGGCCTTGCCGCCGAACAGGGCGTAGCATACGGCCGCCGCCACCGTGGTGTTACCGATGCCCATTTCACCGATGCACAGCAGATCGCCGCCGCCCGCAACCGCTTCCATGCCGAACGCGATGGTTGCGGCGCAATCCGCCTCACTCATGGCGGCGGCTTCGCAAATATCCGGGGTTGGGATATCCAGCGCCAGATCGAATATTTTCAGTCCGGCGCCCGCCGCCTTGCAAAGCTGGTTGATGGCCGCGCCGCCTGCCGCAAAATTCTCCACCATCTGCTGCGTCACCGATGCCGGAAACGCCGAAACGCCGCGCCGCACCACCCCATGATTGGCGGCAAACACTGCAACCTGAGGCTGCAAGACCATCGGCGGATGCCGCCCCTGCCAGGACGCCAGCCATTCGGCTATTTCCTCCAGCCGCCCCAGTGAACCGCCCGGTTTTGTAAGCTGCGCCTCACGCGCGCGCGCCTTTGCCAGTGCGTCCAGATTTGGTGCTGGCAACTGGCGCACCAGATTGCGAATATCGTCAAAAGGCAGGGCGCTGGCGGATACTGACATTTTGTGCTTCCGTATAATCAGGTAACGGGCTTATCTCGCATTAGTTTTATCAGAATGAAAGCGTTTAACATGCAGGCGCCACCGCCGGATGACCGGATACAGCAATGGCGTGACGACCTCACTACCGCGCTGGCCTTTCTGACCCGGCTGCCGGTCCGCGCCCCCGCGCATTGGAATGCAGGCAGGCTGGCCCATGCCCTGCGGCTATCGCCTGCGGTGGGGGCGTTTATCGGGGCGATTGCCGGCAGTTTTTACTGGCTTGCCGTGAGTTTCGGCTTTTCCACGCTGATTGCCGCTGTGCTGGGGATCGTGGCGGCAGTGCTGCTGACCGGGGGCCTGCACGAAGACGCCCTCAGCGATATGACAGATGGGTTCAGCGGCGGCTGGACCCGCGAGCGCAAGCTGGAAATCATGTCGGATGGCCGCATAGGCGCTCACGGGGCGCTGGCGCTCGCCCTGGCGCTGTTGCTGCGGGTTGGAGCGATGGCGCAGATCAGCGCGCCAGACCGCCTCATGGCCGCCCTGATAGCCGCCGGCGCCCTATCCCGCGCCATGATGTATGTGGCCATGGCGGCACTGCCCCATGCCAGGGATTCGGGCCTTGCCCACACGACAGGACACCCTGACCTGCAACAGGCGGGAACAGCGCTTGGGCTTGGTTTTGTGATTGCCTGGCTGGCCCTGCCGTTTGGAACCGCCCTGACAGCACTCATCGCTGCTGGCGCCGGGGGGCTGTTCACCGCCCTGCTCGCCAAACGCCATATTGGCGGCCAGACGGGTGACATATTAGGATCTGTGCAACAGATTTCCGAGTTATGTGCACTGCTAATTTTGGCAGCGTTGCTGACATTTTAGACTGTCGCGTCACGCAACCAGTTCTCGCTGGGAAGATCAACGACCCTGGCAAATTCCCGCATATTGTCTGTAATGATCGTATAGCCTAGCGCCAATGTCTGTGCTGCGATCAATAAGTCATTCCCGCCAATGACCTGACCGCTTTGTTCAAGACGTGTGCGAATTTGGTTATAAATGGCATCTGCGGGCGTCTCAAAGGGCAAGATTTCCATGGCATCCAGCACCGCTTCAACCTGGGCTGAAAGCCGAAGCGATCCTGCTTTGGCGGCGCCGAAACGTAATTCTGCAGCAACAATAATGCTGCTACACACCGACGCCTCACCCAGCGTTGCGATACGCTGCGCTACCCGCCCCCGTGGATTGCGGATAAGATCCGAAAGAATATTCGTATCCAGCAAATAACGCATCAAAGAACAATCTGGTCTGGCGCCAGATCGGGGATAGGTGGAAAATCTTCCTGCAATGCGTCCAGCTCGGCAAGAACAGCAAGAAGGGATTTTGGGCGGGCCGGTTCTATGATCAACCGATCACCTTCCTTACGCATAATCGCGTCCTCGCCAGGAAGCTCAAACTCGCGAGGAATACGCACCGCCTGATTTCTGCCGTTTTTGAAGAGTTTAACATGCCGCTCTGTACTCATAACGACCTCCATCCATATCGGCATATGCTATGGCATATGCCGATATGGATGTCCAGTATGATAGTAATACTTACCCACACTGTTAACCTTGTGAAATACACTCATATGGTTTTATAGCTGCGCTGGATGTAAATGGCTTATGCGCTCCGGGATTCTATATTGAAAGTAATAGGAAAAATTCTGCTGTATGGCGTCACGCTGGCGCTGCTGCTGGCGATTGGCGGCGGCGCGGCTGTGGCCATCGCCCTGTGGCGCTATGGCATTGGCCTGCCCGATTATTCCCAGCTTGCCAATTATGAACCGGCGATCACCACCCGGGTGCATGCCGGCGATGGGCGGCTGATCACTGAATTTGCCCGCGAAAAACGCCTTTATGTGCCCTATGAAACGATCCCCAAACTGGTCATCAACGCCTTTGTATCGGCGGAAGACCAGAATTTTTTTGTGCATCGCGGCGTTGACCCTATCGGCATTTTGCGCGCCGCCGTCGTCAATCTGCAACATGCCGGGGAGGACCGCCGTCTGGTCGGCGCATCCACCATTACCCAGCAGGTGGCGAAGAACTTCTTTCTCTCGGGCGAAGTTTCCTATCAGCGCAAAATCAAGGAAGCCATTCTCGCCTTCCGCATCGAACGCACATTCTCCAAGGAACGGCTGCTGGAATTATATCTTAATGAAATCTATCTCGGCAGTTCTGCCTATGGCGTAGCGGCGGCGGCGCTGAATTATTTCGACAAGCCTCTGGCCGATCTCACACTGGAGGAAGCCGCCTATCTTGCGGCGTTGCCGAAAGCGCCCAATAATTATCATCCTGTGCGCCAACATGACAAAGCCGTGGCGCGGCGCAACTATGTGATAAGCCGCATGCTGGAAGATGGCTATATCACCGCAGAAGAAGCCTGGAACGCCACGCAGCAGCCGCTGAAAACCGCGCCGCCGCGCGACCAGGAATTCGTGCATGCCGATCACTTTGCCGAAGAAGTGCGCCGTGAACTGATCAACCGCTTTGGCGAGGATGCGCTTTATGATGGCGGCCTGTCGGTGCGCACATCGCTTGACCCGCGATTGCAGCAAATTGCCTATAAGGTGCTACGCGATGGGCTGATCGCCTATGATCGCCGACATGGCTGGCACGGCCCCATTACCCGCATTGACACGGGCGATGACTGGCCTAAAAAACTGGCCGCCGTGCCACTGCCCGCCGGATTAGCCCCATGGCGGCTGGCCGTGGTGCTAAAAACACAGAATGACCGTGCCGGAATTGGTTTTGCCGACGGCGCGCAGGGGATCATTCCCTTTGCGCAACTGCGTTGGGCCCGCAAACGCATGGACAACGCAACACTTGGCCCACCGCTTGCCCGTGTCGAGGATGTTCTGCATGCTGGCGATGTAGTTGCCGTTGCGCAAACGGATGAAAAGCCATCCCAAAAAGCAGCCGCCAATTGGAGCCTGCAACAAATTCCCGAAGTGGGCGGCGCACTGGTGGCGATGGATCCGCATACGGGCCGGGTGCTGGCGATGCAGGGCGGATTTGCCTATGGGGACAGTGAGTTTAACCGCGCCACACAGGCCCAGCGCCAACCAGGTTCCGCGTTCAAGCCTTTTGTATATGCCGCCGCACTGGAATCCGGCTTTACCCCATCCAGTCTGGTGCTGGACGCGCCCATGGTCATCGATCAGGGGCCGGGGCTGGCAAAATGGAAACCAACCAATTATTCCGGCGAATATTATGGACCGTCAACATTGCGCCTGGGACTGGAGAAATCGCGCAATCTGATGACGGTGCGCCTGGCGCAACATATCGGCATCGAGCGGGTGAATGAATATGCCGCGCGCTTCGGCATTCATCAGGCCGCGCCAAGCCTGTTGTCTACGGCATTGGGGGCGGGCGAAACCACTCTGCTAAAACTTACTTCCGCCTATGCGATGCTGGTCAATGGCGGGCGGCAGGTGACGCCTGCATTAATAGACCGGGTGCAGGACCGCAGGGGTAAAACCCTGTACCGCAACGACCCCCGTGAATGCACGGAATGCCGCGCCCCCTGGCGGCAGGGCTTGCCGGAACCTGAATTGCCGGACCTGCGTGAACAGCGCATTGACCCGGCAACAGCCTATCAGATCGTGTCCATGCTTGAAGGCGTTGTGCAGCGTGGCACCGGAACCAGCGTCTCTGCCGTGGGCAAGCCTCTGGCGGGCAAGACCGGCACCACCAATGAAAGCCGCGACACCTGGTTCATGGGTTTTTCACCGGACCTTGTAGCGGGTGTATTTATCGGCTTTGATACGCCACGCACCATGGGCAAAAAAGAAACCGGCGCATCTGTTGCAGCGCCGGTATTCCGGGATTTCATGGCTGCGGCGTTAAAAGATTCGTCCGCAACCCCGTTTCGTATTCCGCCCGGCATCCGGCTGATGCGGGTAAATGCGGAAACCGGACTGCCCGCAAACCCCGGCGACCGCAAAGTAATTCTGGAAGCCTTTCGCCCCGGCACGGAACCCAAAGACCGCGCGCAGCCCGTGTTGGGAACCGAAGGCTCCGGCGGTGTAAGCGCCGAACCAGAAAAAACCAGCGCCGAACCTGTTGCCGGGGGCACCGGGGGACTGTATTAATCCGCTTCGTTTCAATTCAGGAGTTTTTCCATGCGGGCTGAAATTCAGGCCTTGGCGCAAGACATCAGGCAGTCGTTCGAACTGCTGAGGAGGCATCTTTGACTGGGATCGCGCACAACGCAGACTGGAAGAGCTGAACGCCCTCGTCGAAGACCCGAAGCTGTGGGATAACCCACAACGCGCGCAGGATATGATGCGCGAACGCACCCGGCTTGAATCGTCCATCACGGCAATACGCCGCATGCAGACTGATTTTGACGATACGCTTGGCCTGATAGAACTGGGGGAGGCTGAAAATGACCCCGGCATTATCGCCGAAGCGGAAAATGCATTGCGCAGCCTGCGTGATGAAGCAGCCATGCGGGAAATCGAAACCCTGCTATCCGGCGAAGCCGACGGCAATAGCGGCTATGTCGAAATTCATGCCGGCGCAGGTGGCACTGAAAGCCAGGACTGGGCAAACATGCTGCTGCGCATGTATATGCGCTGGGCCGAAAAACATGGCCACAAGACTGAAATCGTCGAACTGAGCGACGGTGAAGAGGCCGGTATAAAATCTGCGACCTTGCATGTCAAAGGCCCCAGCGCCTATGGCTGGCTGAAAACCGAGGCCGGCGTGCATCGTCTGGTGCGCATCTCGCCATTTGATTCCAATGCGCGGCGCCACACCAGTTTTGCCAGCGTCTGGGTTTACCCGGAAGTTGATGACCGCATTGTCATCGAGATTGATGAAAAGGATGTCCGCACCGACACCTACCGGGCGAGCGGCGCAGGCGGACAGCATGTCAATAAAACCGATAGCGCAGTGCGCCTGACCCATGCGCCGACGGGCATTGTCGTGCAATGCCAGAACGAACGCTCACAGCACAAAAACCGCGCCAATGCGTGGAAAATGTTGCGCGCCCGGTTGTACGAACATGAACTGCGCAAACGCGAAGAGGCCGCCCAGGCCATCTCCAGCGCCAAAACCGATATTGGCTGGGGGCATCAGATACGCTCTTACGTATTGCAGCCCTATCAGATGGTGAAAGATCTGCGCACCGGC
>DAIOWE010000101.1:0-9119 GCA_036758605.1 Pseudomonadota bacterium
TTGATGAAGTGCTGACCATCAGCAATTATAACGAAAATATCCGCGCTTCCAGTTCGAACGGTATTCTGACGGTTGATATGGATGGCGTCATCACCACGGCCAATCAGGCGGCGGTGGAAATCCTGCGCACCACCGAGGCGGCGCTGATCAACCACACGGCGGACGAATGGTTCGCGCCCCTTAACCAGTGGATGCTGGACTCAATCAAACGGGTGCGTGACACCGGCGCGCGGGATATTTCGGTGGATACGCCGCTGGTGTTCGCCGAAGGCCGGGACGCCTCGATCAATCTGAAGGTCGCCCCTTTGCAGGATCAGGAAAATCAGGTGATCGGCACGCTGATGCTGATTGAAGACATCTCCAATGAACAGCGCGTCAAGGCAACCATGGCGCGCTTCATGTCGAAAGAAGTGGCCGATCAGTTGCTGTCGTCCGATGGCGGGCAGTTGGAAGGCAAGAGCCAGCGCATCTCGATTCTGTTTTCCGACATACGCGGCTTTACCGGCCTGTCGGAAAGCCTGGGTGCGACCGGCACCGTTTCGCTGCTCAATGAATATTTCGAAGAAATGGTTGAGGTCGTATTCCGCCATCGCGGCATTCTGGATAAATATATTGGCGACGCCATCATGGCGCTGTTCGGCGCGCCGTTTACGTCAGACATGGATGCGGACAATGCCGTGGCGGTGGCGAATGAAATGATCGCCGCACTTCGCATATTGAACCAGCGCAGAGTAAAAGCAGGCGGCGCGCCCCTGGATATCGGCATTGGCATCGGCACGGGCGAAGCCGTTATCGGCAATATCGGTTCCACCAAACGGCTGGAATATACCGCCATCGGCGATTGCGTGAACATGTCATCACGGCTGGAAGGCGCCACCAAACAATATGGGGTCCCGATCCTGATCAGCGAATTCACTGTTGCCGATTTGCGATCACCGGCAAAACTGCGCGAGATTGATCTGATCCGGGTAAAAGGCAAGGACATTCCGGTGGCCGTGTATGAGGCGCTGGATCATTATACGCCGGACATCTTTCCCAATCTGGATGCAACCATTGCCGCATTCAATGCGGGCATGAAGCATTATCGCGCGCAGCAATTTTCCGTGGCCCAGACTTATTTCAGGGATGCCCTGCTTTCAAATCCGGACGACAAACCATCACAGATTTTTCTTGAACGCTGTGCCGCTTTCCTGAACGCGCCGCCGCCTGCGGACTGGGATGGCGTCTGGACCATGACGGAAAAGTGAGAAACACATCGTGCTGAAACTCTTGCCGCGCACACGCTATGCCGCATTATCCGGCATTGTCGTACTGGCCATCACTGCTTACACGATCTACTGGTTCACGCTCGCTGGCCAGATTGAAACCGGCATGGAAGAATGGGCCGGGGCGCGCCGCGCGGATGGCATGGTGGTTGAGTACAGCGCGCTGGAAGTAACCGGCTTCCCCCTGCGCATGCAGGCCCAGGCCACAAATGTGCGTATTGCCGGGCCGGGTCAAAATCCCGGCTGGCAATGGCGTTCGGCGCTGCTGATCGGCAATGTGCTGCCCTACAACATCAATCATATTGTGTTTACCGCGCCACAACCACAGGAGATCAGTATACGCATCAATGGCGGGGATTTGGAACAATACCAGCTTGAACCGCAGCGCGCACAGGCCAGCCTGAAATTAAAGCGTGGAAAACTGGCGCGGGTTGATCTGGATATTGAAGGCGGCACAGTGCACGGTGGACGCCTTAAACAGGATACTTTAACCCTTGGCCGGATACAGGTGCATATTCGTGATGCGAAAAATGGCGAAACCGCCGCAGAAGGCCTGCAAAGCCCAACCCTGTTTGACATTTCACTGAAACTGGAAAATCTGGATTATCCCGGCTTTGCCAATTCGGCGCTGGGCACGCATGTGACACGGCTTGCGCTGACCGGCGCCATTGAGGGCGTCTGGCCAACCGAAAAAGGCGTTGCAGCCATACGCCAATGGCGCGATGCAGGCGGCGTCATCCAGCTAAAGGCCGCCGAAACTGACTGGGGACCGCTTAAACTGAATGCGGCGGGAACCCTGGCGCTGGATGCACAGGACCGGCTGATTGGCTCCCTGACCGCCAACCTGCTTGGCTATGAAGATTTGATCAGGGGCTTGCAGGGCGCGGGACAACTTAGCAAAGACGAGGCCCGCGCGGCCAATACCGGCCTTGGAATTATCGCCATGGCGGCGGGCGCAAAAGATGGCGAACTGACATTGCCAATGGTGCTGCAGGACGGCGAATTGTTTGTCGGGCCACTGCGCATCGCAAAACTGAAACCGCTTTATTAAGGCGCCTTGTCCCCTGGCGGCGTTTTGCGCGCGGAACGCCCGAAATCCGGCTCCGCCGTATCCTGGCCGGCCTCGATAATCTGCTTGCGGATCGCGCGGGTGCGGGTAAAGGCATTGAACAGCGCATCGCCGTCGCCCCACCGAATCGCGCGTTGCAGGGCGCTGATATTTTCTGAAAACCGCCCCAGCATTTCCAGCACCGCCTCACGATTGTTCAGAAAAATATCGCGCCACATGGTCGGATCGCTGGCCGCGATGCGGGTGGAATCGCGAAAACCGCTGGCGGAATATTTGATCACTTCGGTTTGCGTCACTTCCTCCAGATCGGCCGCCGTACCCACCATATTATAGGCGATCAGATGCGGCAGATGGCTGACCACCGCCAGCACCAGATCATGATGTTCCGGCGTCATCGTATCCACATTGCTGCCACAGCGCTGCCAGAAGCGGGTGAGCCTGTCCACAGCAAAACGATCCGCACCCGGCGGCGGGGTCAGAATACACCAGCGATTGTCGAACAGTTCCGCAAAGCCGGATTCCGGGCCGGAATATTCCGTGCCCGCAACCGGATGCGCCGGGATGAAATGCACGCCCTCAGGCACAAACGGGCCAATGTCGCGCACCACGGCGGTTTTCACAGAACCCACATCGGTAATGATAGCGCCGGGTTTTAGCGCGCCCTGAATTTCCTGTGCCAATGCGCCATAGGTTCCAACCGGCGTACACAGGATCACCAGATCGGCATTCTCTACGGCTTCAGCGGCGGTTGCGGCAATAGATTCAACAAAGCCAAGCCGCGCGGCTGTCAGCCGGGTTTGTTCGCTGCGCGCCGTACCCACAATATGCCCTGCCAGGCCCGCGCGCTTTGCCGCCCAGGCAATCGATGATCCGATCAGTCCAAGCCCGATCAGCGCAACGCGGTCAAAGGCGCCCTCAGACATGCGCCTTTCCCTGCATAAAATTGCTCAATATACGGATGACTTCCCTGTTTTCCTGTTCCGTACCCACTGTCACACGCAGGCATTGCGGCAGGCCATAGCCTTCCATGCGCCGCACAATCAATCCGTTCTGACGCAAAAACGCATCGGCTGCGGGCGCGTCACGCCCGGCCTCGGTGGGAAAGCTCACCAACAGAAAATTGGCGACACTCGGATCGCTGAACAGGCCAAGCTTCTGTAATTCATCGGCCAGCCAGCCCCGCCATTTTTCGTTATGCGCCACCACGGCGTCGGTGAACGCCGTATCCTGTAACGCCGCAATACCCGCCGCCTGCGCGGGCAGGCTGACATTGAACGGGCCGCGCACCCGGTTCAGCACGTCGATCACATGCGCGGGACAATAGGCCCAGCCAAGCCGCAACGCCGCCAGCCCATAAATCTTTGAATAGGTCCGCGTCATCACCACATTATCGTGTGTCGAAACCAGCTCGATCCCGGCTTCGTAATCGTTACGGCGCACAAATTCCGCATAGGCCGCATCCAGCACCAGCAAAATATCCTCGCGCAACGCGGCGCGCAGACGGCGCACCTCGGCGGCCGTGACATAGGTGCCGGTCGGATTGTTCGGATTGGCCAGAAACAATATGCGCGTCGCGGGCGTCACACAGGCCAGCAATTCATCCACATGCGCCGTGTGATTGCGTTCAGGCGCCGCCACGGGCTTGCCGCCCGCCGCCAGTGTCGCAATCGGATAGATCGAAAAACCGTGGGCGCTATAAACCATTTCATCGCCCGGCCCGATATAGGCCTGACACAACAGATGCAGCAATTCGTCCGATCCATTGCCGCAGATAATGCGATCCGCCGCCAGCCCATAATGCGCCGCAATCGCCATGCGCAGATCTGTCGACGCGCCATCCGGATAGCGGTGCAATTTCGCCGCCGCAGCCTGATAGGCGGCCACCGCCATCGGGCTTGGCCCCAGCGAGGATTCATTCGAGGACAATTTGCAGGCGTTGGCAATGCCCGCAAGTTTCGATACGCCAACCTCATAGGGCTTGACGTTAAGAATACCGGGCTTTGGCTTGATCGGGCTCACAGGCTTTCCAAAATTCAGGACGGCAATTGCAGCGGCAGTGCGTAGCCGCCCGCCACCACAATATGCTCCAGCAGTTTTTCCTCCGACGCCACCGCCCGGATCAGACGAATATCATTGTCAGCGATGTAGCCCTGCGTATCGAACAGCATCAAACGCTTGTCCTGCTTGTCCGTATCCAGCGGCCTGCATTCAATGCCGCTATCCGCCAGCAGCCGCCGTACGGCTGCGCGGCTCATCTCGTTACGGCAAAAGGCCAGCAGAAAACTATGATCATCCCCGGTTTCTTCCCGGTCGATCGGGGCTACAGCCACCGCATCGCAGGAAACCTGGCCCTCAGCCCGCAGAAAAGGCAGCCGCGCCACGATACGGATGCTTTTATGGGCCAGCGCAGGCCACCAATCGGCCCCCGGATCGCCGCCGCCCGGAAGCGGTAAGACGCCGACAACGCCCTTGCCTTCACCAACCCGCTGCAACACCTGTGCGGCGCTATTGTAGAGCGCCGACGGCACAACCGAACCAAAATGCCATCGCGCCACATCCAGATAACCAGCCGGATCGTCAGACCCGTAAATGGCCACCTCAAACGGCCCCTGCATCCCGCAGGAGGCCGTAATCATCTCCCGCCACATACGGCCAATGGCGGCCACGGGAAACTTGCCGCTGTGGCGCGCAACCAGACGACGCAGAATCTTTGCCTCACGTCCGGGGCGCATGGCGAAAACCGGCATACTCGCCGCGCTAGCGCTCTGACGCAGCGGGTCGGGCTGTTCCACAGCCTTGGTTTTGGCGATGCTCTGCACGATCTCTGCCCTGCGCAGGAAAAGATCATGGGCCGCGTCATCGATCTGGTCGATCTCGGCGCGAAGTCTGGCAAGAAAATCAGTACTATCCGTCATGTCTGCATTGCTATGAGCTAAAATTCAAAGATATTGGTTTGCGTGCTACTGTTTAGGCCCCTATGACGGGAGACGCAAAGGATTTTGGGCTGGAAATACTCCCGCAGGCGCGTAAAACGCACTATAACAATAACCAGCAACACAAAAAACACCAGGAAATGACGGAAATGACTGAGACTTATGTAATTCTTGGCGCTGGCCACGCCGCAGGCCAGGTGGCCCAAAGCCTGCGCAGTTCCGCCTGCGGCTTTACCGGCCGCATCATCATGATCGGCGAAGAGCCCTATCTTCCCTATCAGCGCCCGCCTTTGTCGAAAAAATTTCTGGCCGGTGAGATGGATCTGGAACGGGTTTATTTCAAACCGCCCGGCTTTTACGAGAAATTCAATGTTGAAACAAAGCTGAACTGCAGGGCGACAGGCGTCGAGCGCAAGACAAAGCAGATCACGTTAAGCGATGGCAGTTCAATCACCTATGACAAACTCATTTTCACTACCGGATCGCGGGTGCGCACCATTGCCGCACCGGGCGTGGAATTGCCGGGTATTTTCTATCTGCGCACGGTCGATGATGTAGAGGCCATTCGCGCCTATCTGAAACCTGACAGCAAACTGGTGGTCGTCGGTGGGGGCTATATCGGGCTGGAGGTTGCCGCCGTCATGGTCTCACGCGGGCTGGATGTCACCGTGGTTGAAATGGCCCCCACCGTGCTGGCGCGCGTCGTGGACAAACAGGTCGCGGAATATTTCGCGGGCGTGCACCGCAAGGCCGGGGTGAAGATCGAAAATGGCGTCGCCGTGCAGGGCTTTGCCGGCAATGGCAAAGTGGAAAAGGTGCTATGCGCCGATGGCCGCGAATTTCCAGCCGACGTGGTCATCATCGGCGTCGGCATTGTGCCCAATGTCGAACTGGCCCAGGCTGCGGGGCTGGCCTGCGACAATGGCATTGTGGTGGACGAATTTGGCCGCACGCAAGACCCCGATATTTTTGCCGCGGGCGATTGCGCCAATCATCCCAACCGCCTGCTGGGCCGCCGGTTGCGTCTGGAATCCGTGCATAATGCGCTGGAACAGGGCAAAACCGCAGCGCTGGCCATGTGCGGCAAGCTGGTGGAATATGCGCAGATACCCTGGTTCTGGTCAGATCAATATGATCTGAAATTACAGATCGTTGGCATGTCCGGCACACATGACAAGGTCATCATTCGCGGCAGCATGGAAAATCACAAATTCGCCGCGTTCTACCTGCAAGGCAATGTGATCATTGCCGTTGACGCCGTGAACAGCCCGCATGAATTCATGGCGTCCAAAGCATTGGTCGCCAATAAAACGCCTGTCGATCTGGTAAAGCTTGCGAACCCGGAAGTGCCGATGAACGCGGTGGCGAGCTGAGCCCAGGGCATTTTTTGATCTTATGGACGCGCATCACACACTCTCATTGTCATTGCCCGGATAAACCGGGCAATGACACAGTGGTGGAATGGAAACGCGTAAATCAGATCAGAAAATGCCCTAGTACTGGTGCTCGGGCATCCGCACCACCAGGCCATCCAGCTCCCTGGTAACCTTGATCTGGCAACTCAGGCGGCTGTTTTCCTTCACCGCTGAGGCGAAGTCGAGCATGCTTTGCTCCATCTGCTCCTTGGTCCCGGTCTTGGAGACCCAGGCGGCATCCACATAGACATGGCAGGTGGCGCAGGCGCAGGCCCCGCCGCAATCGCCGTCAATCCCGGGGACCAGGTTCTGCACCGCGCCCTCCATGACCGACAGGCCTTCGGCCACGTCAACCACATGCTCGGCGCCGCTGAATTCAATATAGGTAACTTTTGGCATTTTCTTGTCGCTTTTTGATGGAGATGGCGCTGTATATGGCATCCTGACTGACTGGTCAACATAGCTGACAGGCCTGCTACAGCGCCCCCATAGTGGAGACCGATCCAATTGAGCGGATGAGAATTATTTTTCATTCCGTCTTTAATTATGCCACCGACAACCATGCCACCGACGCCCCCGCCTGTTCCCTCCAATACTTCCACTCAAACCTGTTCGTTGAAACTGCGTGATAGATTACAGTACCGAATATACATCATGGGAAAAGACAGGGCATGAAGACGGAAAATCACGACCGGATTGCAGAAATCACCACCCTTGCCCGAACACATATTTCCGGGCGCGCGGATATTTACGATCCCGCCCAGCCGTTCCCGTTCACTATCTGGGCGGAAATGGGCAAGACCGGAATGCTGGGGCTTGGGCTGCCGCGCGAATATGGCGGGGGCGGTGTCGGCTATGCCGGGCTGGTGGCGGCATGCAGCGCCTTTGTGCGGGCGGGGCGCAATCCGGGGCTGGCGTCGGCCTGGCTTAGCCATACGCTGATCGGGCGGCTAATCCTTGCCAATAGTGGCAGTGAAGCGCAGAAACGCGAATATCTGCCACGGCTGGCGTCCGGCGAACTGACTGCGGCGGTGGCGATTTCCGAACCCAATGCGGGGGCGCATCCCAAGCGGCTGGCTTCCACGGCGCGGCGCGATGGGG
Organism: Pseudomonadota bacterium; assembly: GCA_036758605.1. Classification (GTDB taxonomy): domain Bacteria; phylum Pseudomonadota; class Alphaproteobacteria; order UBA11222; family UBA11222; genus UBA11222. The sequence goes on from DAIOWE010000101.1 coordinate 7,784, forward strand.
CCGAATGGGTGTTGAACGGCGAAAAGGCCTGGTTGACCAATGGGCCCATTGCCGGACTGTATATCGTGCTGGCGATCAGCGAACAAATGCGCGAGCGTAAACAGTTCAGCGCCTTTCTGGTTCCGCGCGATGCGCCGGGCCTTACCCGGACCGATGCGGGATCGGTGGATTTCCTGCGCCCCACGCGGCATGGCGGGCTGGTGCTGCGCGATGTGCGGGTTCCGGCCTCCAGCCTGCTGGGTGATCTGGGACAGGCGTTCGAGACTATCTCAAAACCCCTGCGCGAGGTCGAAGACGTGCTGGGCCTTGGCATGGCTGAGGGCGGACGGGCGGCGCTGCTGGACCTGCTGACAGCCGCGATCCGGGATGCGGACATTACCCCGTCCGAGGAACAGTTTGGCCTGCTGGGGGGCCTGGATGCCGCACAATCGGCCCTGCATATCCTGACCAACGTTCTGTCGGAAGGCCTTGATCAGGGGCCAGAATATGACCCCACCGGCCCGCTTCTGGCCGCCCGCAGGCTGTCGCGGCAATTCCTGACGGATTTCGAAAATTGCCTGAAAAGCCTGCCTGTGCCGGAAAATATGGAACTTTTGCGGCTTTTTCGGGATTTAACCAAGTCTGGAGGCTTGGCTAGTAGCGTGGATCGCGCTAAACAGGGGAAACTGGGACAATCTCTGATAAGGAAAGTGGATTAAAGTGACATTAGCAAACGCGAAATTGCGCACCGGCGCCAAAACGGATTCCATCGAGGCCATTACCGCCGGTTTCGAGGCGTTGGGCTATATCACCAATCCGCAGATCGCAACCTCGATCTATCTGGCGCAGAATCTGGAAAAGCCCCTGCTGGTCGAAGGCCCTCCCGGCGTCGGCAAAACGGAACTGGCCATCGCCACCGCGAAATATCTTGGCCTGCCGCTGGTGCGCCTACAGTGTTACGAAGGGCTGGATGAATCCAAGGCGCTGTATGAATGGAAATATGGCAAGCAATTGCTGTACACGCAGATCCTGCGCGAAACCCTGGGCGAGGTGTTGCAGGGCGCCAGGGGTCTGTCGGAATCGATGAACAAGCTGCATCAGTTTTCCGATGTGTTCTTTTCCGAACAGTTTCTGGAAGAGCGCCCGCTGATGAAAGCCATGCGCGCGCCCGCAGGCGCCGTTCTGCTGATTGACGAGCTGGACAAGGCGGATCAGGAGTTCGAGTCGTTCCTGCTGGAACTGCTATCGGAATATCAGATCAGCATTCCTGAAATCGGCACCATCAAGGCCACGGTCAAACCCATCGTGTTTCTGACCAGCAACAATACCCGCGAATTGAGCGATGCGCTGAAACGCC
>DAIOWE010000102.1:0-9103 GCA_036758605.1 Pseudomonadota bacterium
GGAATTCCAGCGTATAGAACAGATCCTTGCCATTGCCGTCATGATAGAGGCCGGGCGCGAAACTGGGCGTGATGTAAATCCGGTCCCAGAGCGGAATATCGATCAGCACGCCCGCAAAGCCGTGCAGCGCGCCATCGGTGGTGGCCATCGCGCCGCCAAAGGGTTTGAAAATCCACATGCGTTCATCAGCGCGATATTCGATGCGAAATTCGCCCGCCTTTTCTTCACGCTGATTGACATCAAAATAGGCGGCGGAAAAGGCCAGCAGATCGCCATCCTGACTGGCGGCCAGCGCCACGGGAGAACTGGCGCCAAGCAATGCCGCCACGCCAAGCACCCAGCCATAAATCTTGAACACCCGCACCAGCATACCTCTTGGTTTGTTCCGATAGTGCAGTCCTATCATAAATGAACGCCGTTACTCGACCGATTTTTTGCTAAACTGTCTGGATGCGATATCTCTTCCTTCTTGCGCTGTTTATCCTGTTTTCGCCCCATGCGACGGCGGCCAGCGAACTGGTGCGCGAAGGCGCGGCTATGGTACGCGAGGTCACCGATGGCGACACGCTGACGCTGGATAGTGGCGTGGTGGTGCGGCTGGTGGGCATTCAGGCCCCCAAGCTGCCATTGGGGCGAAGGGATTTTAAGGCGTGGCCATTGGCCGATGAGGCCCGCACAGCCCTGCTGGAAATGACGCAGGGGCGCACCGTGCAACCGGGTTTTGGCGGCGCGCGCACGGATCGTCATCGCCGGACCCTGGCGCATCTGTACCGGCAACCCGATGGCCTGTGGGTGCAGGGGGAAATGCTGCGACTGGGGCTGGCGCGGGTTTATACCTTCAGCGATAATCGCGCTTTGGCGCGGGAAATGCTGGCGCTGGAGCGCGAGGCGCGCAACGCCCGGCGCGGCATCTGGGCGCATGATTTTTATGCGATCAGGCAGCCCGGAAAGCTGGATGGATTAACAGACAGTTTTCAACTGGTGCAGGGCAAGGTTCTTAAATTCGCCAAAATCAGTGATACTATGTTTCTGAATTTCGGTGCGGATTATAAGACGGATTTTACCGTGGTGATTGACCGCAGGGACTGGCCGCGATTTGCATCGGACGCCCCTGAACGCTATGCCGGCAAAACCGTAATCGTCCGCGGATGGCTGGAACGGTGGAATGGGCCGATGCTGCGTATCAGCCATCCCGAACAGATTGAGGTTATAGAGTGAGTGTAAAACAAAAAGTTTTTCGTCTGTGGCTTGGCGTATCCCTGGGTTTTTCCGCTTACGCCAGTCAGCCCGCCGCGGCGCAATTCATGTCCAAGTCCAGGGAACAATCCATTGGCGCCGAAGAACATCCCAAAATCATCAAGCAATATGGCGGCGTCTATGACGAACCCGGCGTTGCCGGTTATGTGGCCACCATTGGCGGGCGCATCGTCGCCAATTCGGAAATACCGGGCCAGCCATTTCATTTCACGGTGCTGGACAGCCCCATCGTCAATGCGTTTGCCCTGCCGGGGGGATATGTCTATGTCACACGCGGTCTGATTGCGCTGGCCAATAGCGAGGCGGAACTGGCCAGCGTTCTGGCGCATGAGGTTGGCCATGTGGCCGCGCGCCATTCCGCGCAACGCTATAACCGCAGCATGGGCATGGCGATAGGCGGCGCCGTGTTGGGCGCCGTGATTGGCAATCAGATTGTGAATGATCTGGTGCAGCAGGGCGGCCAACTTTATCTGCTCAGCTATTCGCGCAAGCAGGAATATGAGGCCGACCAACTGGGTGTGAAATATCTGGTGCGCACGGGATATGACCCCTATGCAGAGGCTGATTTCCTGCGTTCGCTGGAAGCCCATGATGCGCTTGAGCAGGCAATGAACCGGGATAAAAACAGACGCCCCAGCGAATTTCTGACGACCCATCCCATTACCGCCAAGCGTGTGGTTGAGGCCATCGATAGTGCGCGCCAATCCGGCGTGCCGGTGGAAAGCCGCCCGCGTCTGCGCGATGAATTTCTGAGCAGCATCGAAGGCATGGTCTATGGCGGCAGCCCCGAACATGGCTATGTGCGCGATCGCAATTTTACGCATCCCAAACTGGGCTTTACCTTCACCGTTCCGCCCGGTTTCAAAATCACGGATACGCCCGACGCCATCATCGCCACGGGGCCGGACGAAATGAAAATCAAATTCGATATCGTGCCGCTGAAACAGCAGACATCCATGGCCAACTATCTGACATCCATATGGGCGAATGATGTCAGCCTGCGTAATCCCGAAGGTTTGAACATCAATGGCATGCAGGCGGCAACCGCTGAAACCGTGCTGAATACCGACACTGGCCGCGCCGTCGTGCGCCTGGTTGCGATCGGTTTTACGCCGGACCGGGTGGCGCGCATCATGATTGTCACGCCCAATCAGCCCGGTGCCGAAATGCGCACAGAACTGCAACGCTTCACCTACAGCTTTCGCAGTTTAAGCCCGCAAGAGGCCGCAAAAACGCGCCCGCTACGGATTATTTCAATTCCGGTCAGGCCTGGAGACAGCGTCGCCGGCATCGCGGCGCGCATGCCGTTTTCCGATTATCGCGAGCCCCGCTTTCGTGTGCTGAACGGATTTGACCAGAACATGGTTCTGGCCCCCGGCATGCGGGTAAAGGTGGTTGCGGAATAAAAGCCCCTTACGCGGCTTTTTTCAGCGCCCCCCCAACCCGTTCCAGCGCGGCGGTGGTGTCCAGCTCTTCTACCGCACCCACCTCGCGCGCCATCCGGTCCAGGGCGGCTTCATAAATCTGCCGTTCGCTATAGGATTGTTCCGGCTGACCTTCGGCGCGGTGCAGATCGCGCACCACTTCGGCGATCAATAGCAGATCGCCGGAATTGATTTTTGCTTCATATTCCTGCGCGCGGCGGCTCCACATGGTGCGCTTGACCCGCGCACGCCCACGCAGGGTCTTGAGCGCATTGCGCACCGTGTCGCGGCTGGACAAAATCCGCATGCCAACCGCCTTGGCTTTGCCCAATGGCACCCGCAGCGTCATTTTTTCCTGATCAAACGCAATCACGAACAGTTCCAATCTGGTTCCGGCAATTTCCTGCGACTCGACCGCGATAATCTTGCCAACCCCATGGGTGGGATAGACGACATGATCATTCACCTTGAAACCGTCAAATTCCGATGGGGCCTTATAGGGGGCTGCGGGCGCCTGGATAACCGGCTTTTCAACTTTCGCAGATGCGGCAGGCGCGTCGGGTTTCCTGGCGGACTGCGGCGCAGATTTTTCTTTGTCTGGCGCCTTTGCTGCTTTTGGGACCACAGCATTGGGTTCTGCGGCCTTTGCAGGCTTTTTTTCCGCAGGCTTCGCCACGACGGGCTTTTTGGCCACTGTCGGCGCTTTTCTGCTGTCCGCAATGGATTTGGCGCGCGATGGCTTGGCGGGCGCCGCTTTACGCACAATGGAAGATTTTACAGGCTTTGCCGCCGCCTTTGCAGCAGGCTTTTTCTTGTCACCCGGACGTGCTTCTTTACGCTGCACGGCTTTTTTAACCGCGGCCGCCTTGCCCCCGCCCGCTGATTTAGACCTGGATTTCACAGCATCTGCGGGCTTGTGCGCCGGGGCCTTGTCGGTACCGGGCTTCTTCTTTGCCTTCTGACTAGCCTGCTTGCTCATATGTACTCTCTCTTTCTTCTTCGTTTTCGCGTCAATAATGGATTAAAAAATGAATTAAAAGTTGGCCGTAGCGCGCTGACATCTGATATAAGCGCGCACCTTCCAGCCAGGCTTACGCAAATCCAATCCAACCATTGCCCGAATTGCCAATCCCGGCAGGGAAATGGCGAATATCGCCTACTGCCATCACCAGAAGCCTGCGCACTACAACCAAACGTTGCTTTCTGCCGCCATGACATCTTATCTCATCGCTGAGAAAGAAGGTAAAAATCCAGAGACGTGCTAATAATATCACAATTTTAGGCTTTTCAAAAGCCCATACGAAAAAATTCTTTACTCCATATGCGATATGAACATTTACAGCTTTTGATGTGGCAATATTCTGGTTAATGAGATGGGAATGAGTGAACTTGGTCAACTTGCTGCCTATCTGCCGCGTTTCAGGGACGTGCGCATTGTCTGTGTTGGCGATGTCATGCTGGACCGGTTTATTTATGGCGAAGTCGAGCGTATTTCACCCGAAGCGCCGATCCCCGTTATCCGGGTATTGCATGAAACCGCCATGCTGGGGGGGGCGGGTAATGTGGTGCGAAATGTTGCCGCGCTGGGTGCGCAAGTTTCCCTGATCGCAGTTATTGGCGATGACGAGGCGGGCCATATGGCCACCCGTCAAATTGGCGAGTTACAGCGCGTCTATAGCGGGCTTCTGGTGGTGCCGGGGCGCAGAACAACTACAAAAACCCGTTATCTTGTTGGAACGCAACAGCTTTTACGTGCTGATCGTGAAAACACGACCCAGTTGGACCGCAATGCCAAGGCGCAGATTCTGGATATTTTTGAGGCTGAGTTAAAAGACGCTGGCCTGGTGATTCTGTCCGACTATGCCAAAGGCGTGCTGGACCCTGAAATGTTGCAACATCTTATCAAAACCAGCAAAAATGCGGGGAAACCTGTCATTGCCGATCCTAAAAGCCAGGATTTCAGCCGCTATGCCGGGGTTCAGGTTCTGACCCCCAACACTCGCGAGCTGGCGGCGGCGACAGGATTAACCTGCGCCGATGATGCGGCCATAGAAAAAGCAGCCCCTGCCGCAGCAGCCCAGATTGGCGGGGCCATCCTTGTGACGCGGGCGCAGCATGGGATGAGCCTGATAGAGACTGGTAAACCGGCCCGGCACATTGCCGCCCGCGCACCTGAAGTATTCGATGAATCCGGCGCGGGGGACACATGTCTGGCGACCCTCGGGGTTGCGCTTGCCGCCGGGGCGCCGCTTGAGGATGCAGCCTTGCTGGCCAATGCCAGCGCCGGACTTGCCGTGTCCAAGGCCGGCACCGCTGTCGTGTATCTGGACGACCTTGCCGGTGTGCTGCACGCGGCGGACCTGAAGGGCGCGGAGGCAAAAATCCGGAATATTGCCCACGCGCAGGAAATTGTCGCGAAGTGGCGCGCCAGGGGAAAGAAGATCGGCTTCACCAATGGCTGTTTTGATCTGGTGCATCCGGGCCATGTGTCCCTGCTGCGCCAGGCGCGCGAAGCCTGTGATCATCTGGTTGTTGGACTGAACACCGATGCCTCGGTCAAGCGGCTGAAAGGCGAAGGCCGCCCGATACAAAGTGAGATGGCGCGCGCAATTGTGCTGGCGTCGCTTGCCAGCGTAGATATGGTTGTGCTGTTCGACGAGGAAACCCCCATCAGGCTGATTGAAGCAATCCGGCCCGATGTGCTGGTAAAGGGGGCCGATTATACGGTTGAAAAAGTCGTTGGCCATGAGATTGTACAGGCCTATGGCGGGCGCATTCTGCTGGCGCAACTGGAAGATGGTTTTTCCACCACCAATACGATTGCGCGGATGTCCCGCTAAATGTCTGTGGACGGAGTTAATGCATGATTGTCGTCACGGGGGGCACCGGCTTTATCGGCTCCAATATTGTTGCAGCGCTTGGCCGAAGCGGACGGCGCGAGCTGGTTGTCTGCGACTGGTTTGGCACAACAGACAAATGGCGCAACATTGCGCAGCATGAAATTTATGAAATCATCCGGCCCGAAGACCTGTTTAGCTTTCTGAACCAGAACAAATTGCGTATTGAAGCCATCATTCATATGGGGGCGATTTCAAGCACCACCGAACGTGACGTTGATAAGATCATTGCCGTTAATTTTCGACTTTCGTGTGATTTGTGGGACTGGTGCAGCAAATCCGGAACGCCTTTTATCTATGCATCTTCCGCCGCCACCTATGGCGATGGCAGCGCCGGTTTTGGGGATGACTGGACGCCAGAGGCGCTGGAAAAACTGCGCCCGTTAAATGCCTATGGATGGAGCAAGCACGCCTTTGACCGGCGCGTGGCGCGCCTTGCCGCCAGCGGTCGCCCATCGCCACTGGTATGGGCCGGCCTGAAATTTTTCAATGTCTATGGCCCCAATGAATATCACAAGGCCGAAATGCGCTCGGTCATCTGTCAGATTGTGGACACGGTACAGCGCGGCGCCACGGTGAAACTGTTCAAGTCGCATCATCCAGACTATCCCGATGGCGGGCAATTGCGCGATTTTGTGTATGTCAGGGATTGCGCCGACGTCGTGCTGTGGCTTTTGGCGCAGGGCAAATATAAAGGCATTTATAATATCGGCACCGGCAAGGCGCGCAGTTTTGCCGATCTTGCCCATGCGGTGTTCAGGGCCATGAACCTTCCGCCGCGTATCGAATATGTGGACACGCCACCGGAAATCCGCAGCAATTATCAGTATTTTACCCAGGCCGAAATGGGCAATCTGCGCGCGCTTGGATATAATCATCCGTTTACAGAGCTTGAGGATGGCGTTACGGACTATGTCCAGAATTACCTTCTGGCGAGCACCCCGTATATTTAGACGCCGGACGCCGGTTTTGGCGGTTCGCCTAATCCGATCCAGCGGTTTAACACCATCGAGCCAACCAGATCGGATGTCGTGTTCAGCAGGGAGCGCGCCCGGGCGATAATCCAGTCAACAGACAATAGCAAAGCCAGCGCCTCTGTGGGAATGCCGAGGCCACTGAGGACAAGCGTCAGCGCGACGATGCCAGCCTCTGGCACACCGGCAACGCCCATCGCAGCAACAATGCAATAGAGTGCAGCAAAAATCTGCGTGGCCAGACTCATCTCAATCCCGCCGGCCTGGGCCAGCGCCAGCAGGGTAAAGCCTTCATACAGAATAATGCCGTCATTGTTCAGATTGGTGCCAACCACCGCCGCCAGTGTAGAGGCGCGCCGTGAAACCCCCAGCCTGTCCAGGATGCGCAGGGTAAGCGGCAGCGCCACAAGGCTGCTGTTGACGCCAAAGGCATAAAGCGCAGGCTCAATCGCCACACGCCAGAAGTTGCGCAATCCCGTCCGTACAAAGAATATAAGCCAGGCGCTGTAGGTGAACATAACATGGATCACCATGCCCAGCAGACACAGCAACACATATTGCCCAAGCCCCTTGAACGGCGACAGACCATGTTCGGCCGTAACCTTTGCGCTGGCAGCGAACACCGCGAACGGGATCAGCTTTACAATCCAGATCAACACGGTTTCGCACATCTCGCGGGCAAACGAAATCCAGATTTCGCCTTTGTCCATCGCTGCCGCGGCATCCGCCATTTGTCTGGCGCGCACATGACGCCACGCAAAGCCAAACGCAATCGCCATGATCACGACCGGCATGATGCTGTTATCGGCCAGAGGCTGCACGATGCTGACCGGCAACTGTTTGGCCAGCATGTCGAGAAAATCCACTTCCTTTGTGGCCGCCGACACATCGCTGGCCAGAAATGAAAGATATTGTCCCGGCACAAAAGCATTGGCGATCAGCAGGCCGATAGAAATCGCGATAGAGGCATTAATCAGTGTAATGACTAAAAGCTTTATAAAATCATTGCCCGCCACGCGGTAGCGCAAAATGGCCTCAAGCACGGCAAACAGAACCAGAGGCGTCGCCGCCGCCTTGATCAGTTGCAGCAGAAATTTGGTAACCGGGGTAATGGCCAGCGCCGCCTGCGGAAACGCCAGCCCCAGGCCCGCGCCCGTAATCAACGCAAGAATGATCCACCCGATACTATTGGTAATATGTTTCATTAAAGCCCCGATATAAAATTTTCTTTCCCGCAGGCCCTATCATAGCGGCCTTGATCAAATACACCATATGAGTCGCAGCCCGCGCAGCATGCGCTTGAATTTGTATATACAATTGCATAGCATATGCCCATGAGAGATGTCATATCGGGCTTTGACCGGGACGCTGGTAACCGCCAGAAATGCCAGAAACATGGCGTTACAGTTGCGGAGATTGAAGCAATCTTGAGCAACAACCCAACAATAGCACCTGATATAAAACATGCCGGAAGCGAAGACCGGTTCATTGCTGTTGGCAGAAATAATATTGGCCGCCCAATATTCATCGCCTTCACTTTTCGCATAAGGCTGGGGCAACAGCTTTATAGGCCTGTTAGCGCCCGTTACATGCACACAAAGGAGGCAGCACAATATGAAAAGAAAAGTTCCCAGACTAAGAACTGACGAAGAAGCTGAAGCTTTTCTTGCTCAGGATTTGCCTGATCTTGATTTCTCGCAATTCAAACCAATCAAGTTTGAGTTTGAAAGGAAAACCGCGCAGATCAATATGCGGGTGCCAAAACCATTGCTGGATGCGGTGAAACTGCGCGCCAAGGCGCGCGGCATTCCCTATACGCGGCTAGTGCGTGAAGCGATGGAATGGGCGCTGGCCCAACCCGAAAAACGCAAGCGCGAATAATTCAAATCCAAACCCCGCCCGCATTCGACGTGAAGCCGAGACAGCGGTAGGCAGCATCCACCAGCCCCTGGCCGCGTTCGTTCAACAGTGCGCCATTGCCGCCCATTCTGTTCATGGTATAGCCGAATGACAGGCCGCATCCGGGATCGGCAAAGCCGATGCTGCCGCCAGCGCCAACATGCCCGAACGCCCGCTCGCTCAGCAGCATGCTGCCGGTCAATGGCCGCTTGCGATTGTCCATCGACTTCATAAAGCCCAGCGAGAATCGCGTGGGCATGCACAGGGTTTCATCATAATGCGTCGCCATGGCAACCTGGCCCATGCGCGCCACCGCATCGGCGCTGACAAGTTTGACGCCGCGCGCCGTGCCGCCACAGGCCAGCGGCGCATACATGACCGCCAGTCCGCGCGCATTGGTAATCCCGTTTGCCGCGCCGATTTCCGACGCATGACAATCGCGCCGGTTCGGATTAAAACCGCCATCATTGAATAAAAACAGCGCCGGAATCGAACTGCGGTCAGCCAGCGCCACTTCGGCCAGCGGCCCCAGCGGATCCCCCTTGGCGGGACGAAACTGAATAATCGGGCTGACCCGCGCCTCGATCAGTTCCGGCGCGCCAATCCAGAAATCAATGCCCAGCGGTTTGGCCACTTCATCGCGGAAAAAAGT
>DAIOWE010000103.1:0-9030 GCA_036758605.1 Pseudomonadota bacterium
CGTCCGGGCCGCAAATACCGAGTTCCTCAACCATCCGGTGATTGCCGATATAATATAGCGCGCCGTCGATCACGCCTTTGACGCCGCGGCCGGTGAGGGATTCAAAATCGTCGACCTGCAGCAGGCGATGCTCTCCTTGCCGCTGCTTCCAGTGCGCCACAACCGCAGACGCAACCGGATGCCCGGAATGGAAATCGAGGCTTGCCGCCAATTGCAGGCATTTATCTTCCGGCTGGTTATTAATCGGCGTAATGTCCGTCAACTTCGGCTTGCCATGCGTGAGCGTGCCGGTTTTGTCGAGTGCGAGTGCTTTCAGCCTACGGCCTTCTTCCAGATAGACGCCGCCTTTGATGAGGATGCCGCGCCGCGCCGCCGCCGCCAGCCCGCTGACCACCGTAACCGGGGTGGAGACCACCAGCGCGCATGGACAGGCTATGACCAGCGTTACCAGCGCCTTATAGAACCAGGGCGCGAAAGCCGCGCCGAACAACAACGGCGGCACGCTGGCGATCAATATGGCAAGCACGACAATGGCAGGCGTATAGTAGCGCGCGAATTGATCAACGAAGCGCTGCGTCGGCGCCCGCTCGCTCTGCGCCGCCTGCACTGCGCGGATGATGCGCGCCAGCGTCGTATTGCCCTTGTTGGCGGTGACGCGGAACTCTAATTTACCGCGCTCATTGATAGTACCCGCAAATACCGGATCGCCAGGTTGCTTTTCCACCGGCATGCTCTCGCCGGTGATCGGCGCCTGATTGACAGTGGATTGCCCGCTGACAACAACGCCATCCAGCGCAATACGCTCCCCTGGCTTTACGGCCACGATAGCATCGATCATAACTTCGGCGGCGGCAATTTCCTTCCAGCCCGCATCGGTTTTAACCATCGCCAGTTCCGGCGTCATTTCCATGAGGCTGCGGATGGCGTTGCGCGCGCGGTCGAGCGAATAGGCTTCGATCAGTTCCGCCAGCGCGAACAGGAACGTCACCACCGCCGCCTCCGGCCACTCGCCGATCAGCATGGCTCCGGTAATGGCTATCATCATCAGGAAATTGATATTGAGCGTGAAAGTTTTTAACGCGACAAAACCTTTTTTGATCGTATCGCTGCCGCCCAGCGCAATGGCAAGAAGGGAAAGCGCTATCACTAGCGGAGATTGTTCATTGCCCGTTGTCCAGCCGATAATTTCCGCGCTGATAGCAGCGCATCCGGAAAATCCCACCAGCAGTTTGGTTCTGGTGGAGACGCCGGCGGCATGGGCGGCAGGTGCGCCGCCCTCGCTATCCTGACGCTCTGGTTCCATTTTAAGCTCCTGCAGAGCTGCAAAAACCGGCGCATCGTCTTGCAGGCGGTGCGAGACGGTCAGTTCGCGCTGAATCAGGTTAAAGCGCAAATCCTCCACGCCCGCCATAGGCTCCAGCTTGTTGCGGATGAGCTTTTCTTCCGTGGGACAATCCATCTTTTGAATGCGGTAGATGGTTTCCCTGGTTTCCGGCTTCATAGGCTGTCAATCACCTTGCGCAACTTGCCCTGAACCTGTAATGCTGCTTCTTTGAGAAGCGGATTATTTATCGCCTGCATTGAGGCAACAGGGTCGATGGCAGCGACTTCGATTTTGCCGGGTGCGATTTCCTGCACCACGACATTGCAGGGCAGCATCGTTCCGACCTTATCCTCCAGTTGCAGCGCCTCATGCGCGAGTGCCGGGTTGCAAGCGCCCAGGATACGGTAGTTGCGGAAATCGACATTGATTTTCTTCTTCAGCGTATCTCTTACGTCGATCTCGGTGATGATGCCGAATCCTTCTTTCTTCAAAGCTTCGGTCGTGAGCCGGACAGCGTCCTCAAACGGAACGGGCAGCGTTTTAGCAAAATAATAATTCATAAGTTTCTCCTTTTACGCTTCCAGCACATGGTCGATCATGTCCACCAGCACGCAGCGGATATGATCGTCATTGACGACATAATGAATTTGCTTACCAGTACGTTCCGATTTCAAAAGCCGTGCGGTTCGCATCAGGCGCAAATGATGGCTGACAAGTGATTGGGAAAGCTCTGTTTGTTTGACAATATCGCCAACACAGACGGGGCTTTCCAGGCAGACAACGGCAATCCTCAAGCGGTTGAGATCACCGAACAGCTTCATGATTTCAGCAAGTTCCTGAAGCTTTGCGTCGGTGATTTTTCTGGCGCGAAGATTTTTTTTCATGAGTGCGATCTTTATTGGGTTGGTTGCATCATCATATTTTGGTGCTGCATCATGTTGTCCATCATCATGTTCTGCATGCCCATGTACTGATCCATCATGTACTGGCGCTGCTTGGTCTGCTCCGGGGTGAGCTTGTTGTAATAGCCGCTCATGTTGTTCCAGCCCATATGATCGTCCCAGTCATCGCCCATCATCATATGGTTTCCCATCATCATATTCCCACCCATCATCGGACAGCCCATAGAACCCATCATGCCCTGCATCATCGGCATGGTGCTCTGCATGGTTTTCCAGTGTTCTTGCATGAGCTTCTGGCGCTCCTGCGGGTCTTGGGTCTGGCTGACTTGAGCCATTTGCTCGTGCATCTTCTGCATGTTCTTCTGCGCTTCGGCCATTTGCTTATCGAATTTTGCGACATCGGGCGCAGCCTGTTCAACTTTAGCCGCGCTTTTTTCTGGCGCGGATTTATCGGCGGCGCCGGCCGCAAGCGGCAGTGCCAGCATGGTTGAAAGCAATAAGATATTGAGAGATTTCTTCATAACACACTCCATACGTTAAGAAGTTGATCGCCCATATATGAATGTATGAGCGCCTGTTTATATAACAGGTTCTTCAGGAAGCAAATTGATTTGGATCAAATCAGCCCGGATTGACTGCGTTAAAGGTTACAATTCCTCTTTCTCCTTCACTTCACGTCCGAGATTGAAGTAGTTGTAGAAGGCTGGCAGCACAAACAGGGTCATGGCGGTGGCGACGATCAGCCCGCCGATCACCACAACGGCCAGCGGCTTCTGCACTTCCGCGCCCGCACCGGTAGCAATTGCCATCGGCACGTAGCCCAGCGACGGCACCACCGTGGCCATAATCATGGCGCGCAAGCGATTTAGGGTGCCTTCACGAATGGCCTGTAGCTGCGGCATCCCTTCAAACACAAGCTGATTGATGCTGCTGATCATCACCAGACCGTTGAGCACTGAGATACCGGAAAGCGCAATAAAGCCGACGCCCGCCGAGATCGAAAACGGCATACCGAGAATCAGCAATGTGAACACTCCCCCCACCACAGCCAACGGGATGCCGGTAAAGACCAGGAGCGCCTGTTTGACCGAATTGAGCGCCGCGAACAGCAGCAGAAAGATAAAGAAAAAGCAGGCCGGCACCACGATCATCAGGCGCGCACTGGCTTCCTGCATATTCTTGAATTGTCCGCCCCATTCCAGCCAGTAACCGGCTGGCACTTTGACCTTGACGTCCATCGCTGCCTGCGCGTCTTCCACAAACGAGCCGATGTCGCGGCCGCGCACGTTTGCTTGAATTACCACCCGTCGCTTGCCATTCTCGCGGCTGATTTGGTTAGGGCCTTCAACCATTTCCAGTTCTGCAACCTCCCGAAGCGGTAAATAGCGCGGGCGGCTGTGGGGGGCAGATGATTTCTCATCATCATTAGCTTGTTCTTCCGGCAAAAGAATGGGAAGATTCTCAATGGCCGATAAATCACCACGCAATTCATCCGGCAAACGCACAATAATGTCGAAGCGCCGGTCGCCCTGGAAAAGCAACCCTGCTTCACGCCCGCCTACAGCAATCGTAAGCACGTCCAATACGTCGCTGACATTCAAGCCATAACGCGCAATGGCAGGGCGGTTCAATCTGATTTCCAAGAATGGTAATCCGCTGGTTTGCTCGACTTTTACGTCAGCAGCACCATCGATTCCCTGCAGTACCTGCATGATGCTGACTGCGGTTTTTTCCATAACGGCAAAATCGTCGCCATAGAGCTTGACGGCTACATCCGATCGCACGCCGGAAATCAACTCGTTGAAACGCATCTGAATTGGCTGGGTAAATTCATAATTATTCCCAGGCACTTTCTTGACTGCTTCCTCAATGCGATTGATTAACTCCGCTTTTGGCATTGAAGGATCGGGCCATTCTTCATTTGGTTTTAGGATAATAAAAGTATCCGACACGTTAGGCGGCATGGGATCGGCAGCCATTTCCGCAGTGCCGGTTTTGGAAAAGACAAATGCTGCCTCTTTGAAGTTGCTGACAGCCTTCTCTACGTTAAATTGCATTTCCTGCGATTCCGATAGTGACGTGCTTGGAATGCGCATCGCGTGCATGGCGATATCTTTTTCATCGAGCGTGGGTATGAATTCACGTCCCAGGAATGAAAAAACGATCATCGACGCCACAAATAGTGTTGCTGCTGTGCTTGCAGTAAAGACAGGTTTCGCAAGCGCATAGTCCAGGCCAGGCAGATAGATTGCCTTTGCATTTTCGATCATCCGGCCTTCACCGTCTTTGATCTTATTCTTTACAAAGATCGCGATCATCGCGGGAACAAAAGTGAGCGACAACGCAAAGGCGGCAACCAATGCCAGAATAACAGTAATTGCCATCGGCTCGAACATTTTGCCTTCCACCCCGCTGAACGTCAGCATCGGCACGTACACCAGAATGATAATGGCCTGTCCGTAAACAATAGGCTTGCTTACTTCACGGCTTGCCACCATCACTTCATGTAAGCGCTCCTTGAGCGTGAGAACCCGTCCGTAATGGCGCTGCGCGTGCGATAGCCGGTGCAGGCAGTTTTCAGTAATGATTATAGCGCCATCGACAATAAGCCCAAAATCAAGCGCCCCCAGGCTCATCAAATTGCCGCTGATGCCGATCCGCACCATGCCGATTGCAGTCATCAGCATGGAAATAGGAATGACCAATGCTGTAATCAGGGCAGCACGGATATTTCCCAATACCAAAAAAAGCACGGCGATAACCAGTAATGCGCCTTCAGAAAGATTCTTCTGAACGGTAGATATTGTGCGGTCTACCAATGCGGTGCGGTTCAAAACTGTTTGCGCCTTAATATCGGCAGGCAGCGTTTTGATTATTTCCTGTAATTTTTCATCCACCGCGGCGGCAACGGTACGGCTATTGGCGCCAACCAGCATGAGTGCCGTGCCAACTACGGCTTCTTCTCCATTTTCACTGGCAGAACCAGTACGAAGTTCCTTGCCGATACCTACTTCTGCAATATCACGCAGGTAGATCGGTACGCCGCCTCGGGTGGTGACGACAATATTCCCAATTTCCTCAGAGGTGCTAATGCGTCCATCTGCGCGCACCACATAAGATTCTCCATTTTTCTCAATATAACCAGCGCCAATGCTCTGATTGTTTTTTTCCAGCGCATCTACAATGCCGCTAAAGCTAAGATTCAATGCCACCAGCTTTTCAGGGTAAGGCTGAACATGATACTGGCGCACATAACCGCCGATAGCATCCACACCAGCAACTCCGGCAACACCTTTAAGCTGCGGCCGGATAATCCAGTCCTGCACTGTGCGTAAATAAGAGGCTAATTCGATATCGCTTTTAAGCCTGTGTCCTTCCGGGGTCAGGTAACTTCCGTCACTTTGCCAGCCAGCCTCGCCATCTTTGATTGTGGCTCCTTGCCCTTTAGGATGCGCATAAGAAACCGTCCACATATAGATTTCGCCAAGCCCTGTAGAGATTGCCCCCATGACCGGCTCCGCTCCAGTTGGCAGGGATTCTTTCGCTTCTCCCAGACGTTCACCAACTTGCTGGCGGGCAAAATAAATATCGATATCATCGCGGAAAATTGCCGTAACCTGGCTGAAGCCATTACGCGAGATGGAGCGCGTACTGGCTAAGCCCGGAATACCTGCAAGGGCAGTTTCCACCGGAAATGTCACCTGTTTTTCTACTTCAAGGGGTGAAAGCGCAGGCGCTACGGTATTAATCTGCACCTGATTGTTCGTAATGTCCGGTACGGCGTCAATTGGCAGGCGGCTAAGCGACCACATGCCAATCGCCGCAATTATCGCCGTAACAAGGGCGATCATGTAGCGGTGGTGAAGCGAGAATCCTAATATTCGTTCGATCATCTTTTTGCCCTCTTAGTGCTCGTGCGCGGCGCCGGCCTTGCCGATATCCGCCTTGATCTGGAAGCTCTTTTCGCTGACATAGACTTCGCCAGCCTTGACTCCATCGAGCACTTCCGTCCATTCGCTGTCGCTTGCTCCGGGACGGATGGGACGGGTTTCGTATTTGTCACCCTCCTGCACAAACACCACCATTTTTCCCTCAACACGCTGGATCGCAGAGCTTTTCACTGCCAGCGGCACTTGCCGCTCGGCAATGATCGCATCACCGCGCACCGTCATACCGGCGCGCCAAAGGCCTTCAGGATTTGGCAGCGTTACACGCGCGACCACTGTTTGGCTTGAGGCTTCAGCGACCGGCAATAAGATTGCAATCACCGCTTCGCCCTTATGCCCGCCCTCGAAACTGGTAATGATTACTTTCTGGCCGGCCTTGATACTGTCAATATCGCGTGGAAATATGTGAAACTCCGCCCAAATGTCAGAAGTATCGGTAATGGTGAACATTGGTTCGCCGCCAGCTACATCGCCGATATTTGTGTTACGTATCAACACCACGCCGTCAATGGGTGACTTCACCGCATACACTTGCAAACTTTCATTGCTCTCGACAGTGGCAAGCACATCTCCGGCATGCACGGGATCACCAGTACCTTTTTGAACAGAACGAACAATGCCAGGAAACCTTGCTTTCACCTGCGCGGTAGTGTTCTGATTCAAGGTGGTGCGCCCGGTAAGCATCACTGCTTCCCGAATTTGCGCGCTCGTGACATTTTCGGTTTTTATGCCGGCAATTTCTGCGGATTCTTTGGTAAGCTCGGTTCCTTCACCAGACTCTCCCCCTGCTTCCTCGCCGTGTCCGTGTTCATCTTCTTGCTTTTCTTCCTCATGTACGCGGCTTTCTTCTGCATGTTCTTGCTCTTTTCCCCCGGCATGACCTTGCGGTACAGGTTGTTCCTGATTTGCGTCTTGGCGGTTTTGCGTTGTTTCTGCCGGCGGGTTGCTATTCTCAGTACGCGAATAAAACATCCAATAGCCGCCTGACAGAGCAGCAATTACAGTTAATATGAGAATAATTTTACTCGGCATCGCCTGCTCCTTTTTCGCCCGCTTCCGGTGCATGCACGGCCGTCAGCCGCTCCACTTCCGCGCGGCGCATGTGATAGTTCTTAAGCGCCGCATTATGCTGACTGCGCGCTTCGAACAGGGTTCGCTGGGCGTCCAGCACTTCCAGATAGGGGAACTTGCCCGCCTGATAGCCCTGACGCGACAACGAGAAGGCTTTTTCTGCGGATGGCAGGATGATTGTTTTCAGACTCTCGGCTTCGCCAAATGCCATCTGCATTTCCTGTGCCGCGCGGGTCAGCGCATTGACTAAATCACGCATCATCGCCTGCCTGTCGTGTTCACTCCTGCGGGCTTCATGAAGCGCTTTAGCAATATTTCCCTGGTTCTGGTTCCAGACTGGAATTGGCAGCGAGACACCAAGCATGAACGCCTGATCTCTGGTTTCGCGAAAGTCACGCACCCCGACGCTTACGGTGGGATCGGGAATTGCGTTTGCCCGTTGCAGATCAAGATTGGCCCTGGCGCGCGCAATCCCGGCTTCGAGGCGGGCAATTTCGGGAGTTGCGGTCAGCCGCGCGGTAATATCCATCGGCGGCACAGGCGGTTGGATAGCAAGGAAATCCGAGGCGTCAAGGCTATACAGGCCATCCTCCTGGCCCCAAAATGACGCCAGATTTCTTTTGGCTATTTCCAATTCCCGCGACGCCCTGCTGAAGGCGATTTCACTGGTGGCGAGCGCCACTTCCGCTTTGCTATTTTGAATGAGAGGCTCGGCAGCGGCAGAGACCCGCTTTGAAACGCTTTCCAGCACCTCACCTGCCAGCTTCTTCTGCTCCCCGGCCAGCTTGACTTCTTCCTGGGCGGCAACGGCGTCCGTATAGGCGATGGTGACATCACGGATCAGATCAAGCCGCGCCGCCTCATACTCAAGGCTGCTGATTTCATAGCCCCGGTCGGCGGCGGCCTGACGCGCCGGGCGCTTACCGCCGAATTCCAGCTGTTGTGAAACACCGAAGGTAATTTCAGCAGAATCCGCACCCTTATACGGCCCCCGGCCGGCTAAATTTTCTGCTTCAACACCAATTTCAGGGTTAGGCCGAACCCCGGCCTGGAGGCGTTCGCCCTTACTTGCCAGCACTGTGGAACCTGCCGACTTGAGCTGGGGTGAATAGGCCAGTGAGTTTTTAATCGCGGCATTCAGGGTAATGACGCCGTCAGTGACCGGCGCTTGCGCCCAGCTGGCCTGATAGCCTAACAATGTGGCGCATATCAGCCACACAAAATATTTCCGGTACATGAAACTTCCTCGCGCTATCCATTGATAAAACAGAGGGCACAGGCAGGCGCGGGCGCAAAACAGCGCCCTTCGCCACGACGTGCGCCGTGGTCAGCGGATTAAGCGCGGGAGGGAGGTTCGATAAGTGGTCCCAAGGTAATCGGAACCGGATTAGTTTGTTCAATGATGATAAAGGCCATTGAGGTTTCCAGCAGTGCGCTGTCAGCCAATTCAAGTTTGACATAGCCGGCGATGCAATGGTGCGCGGCTGCGGCAAGACTGCCGCCATCCTGCTTCTTGGAGGGGGAGTGATCCGCCAGCGCGTGGCCGCTATCCGGGGAAACCGGCTCCGCTGCGTGCGGCACAGGCGCAAACATCAGAGAGAAAACAACACACAAAAGAACAAAGAAGCGGCTCATGGGCACCCGTATAATGCAATGCGTGACGCTACTATAATGCAATGCGTGACGCTACGCAAATCTTATTAAGTAAATGTGAACTTACCAATTTCCACCGGCAACCCGGCGGCGCGCCATTCCGGCAGCCCGTCTTCCAGGCGGCGGATGTTGT
>DAIOWE010000104.1:0-8971 GCA_036758605.1 Pseudomonadota bacterium
ATTTCATGGTCACGGATATTGATGATGTCGGCCGGGGCAATGTGCGCGCGCGCCATATGCAGGTGCCGATTGTGTATGGGCCGGGGCGGCATCCGCCATCTGACAGCATATTTCTCTATTTCCTTGATCCCGATGAGACGACTATCGAATTCAGCTTCGGCATGGAGGAGTTTCCCGAACATAATGCGCGCCCACCGCGCATGCTGGCCGCCGGGCTGGAGACCATCGATTATTGGGGCGGCTTTCCCGACCCCCGCTTCGCCGCCAAGGGCGTCATTGAAACTGTTGGATAGGAGAGAGCCATGAGCGGAGCACATGCAGGGCGCGTCGCCATCGTTACCGGCGCGGCGCAGGGTATTGGCCGGGCCATCGCCGAACGGCTGGCGGCGGAGGGTGCGAACCTGATGCTGTCGGATTCCAACGGGGATGGGCTGAAAAAGGCCGTCGATATTGTGGCGGGCAAAGGCAAGGTGGAGATCATCACCCATGTCGGTGACATGGCTGACGAAGCCGTCGTCAACGCCATGGTGGACGCCACCATGAAGCGCTGGGGAAAAATAGATATTCTGGTCAATAATGCGGGCGGTGGTGTGATCAAGCCGTTTCTGGAACACACGCCGGAAACCCTGCGCCTGACCATTGACCGCAATCTGTGGACGGCCATCTGGTGCTGCCGTGCGGTGCTTCCCGCTATGAAGGCGGCGCATTATGGCCGCATCGTCAGCATCGGCGCGGACAGCGTGCGCAATGGTCTGTGGGACCATGCGGCCTATAATGCGGCCAAGGGCGGGGTGCACGGATTAACCTCCGGTCTGGCGCGCGAATTTGCGGGCGATGGTATTACCGTCAATACGGTTGCGCCCTGCGCGGTGGCGACGCCGCAACTGGAAGCCTTTATGGGAAAAGGCATTCCGCTGATTGAAAAATTCATCGGTGTCATTCCTATGGGCCGCGCTGGCGATATGCGCGAAATCGCCTCCGCCGTCAGCTATTTTGCCTCCGAAGAAGCATCCTTTGTCACGGGCCAGGTGGTCAGCGTCAATGGCGGCAGCACAATGCTCTGAAAACCAGGATTGTCATCCTGAACGAAGTGAAGGATCTCCATCGGAGGAATTGCTGGCGCGAGATTCTTCGCTTCGCTCAAAATGACAAAAATATCATTCCGGAGAAATGAGACAGGATAATCTTTTTATGAAAACCATCGACATCCACGCCCATATTGTGCCGCAGGATTTTCCCGTTGATCCATCGGGTGGCAAAAATGACCGCTGGCCCTGCATGCAATGCGACGCCAAAGACCCCACCAAAGCCACGGTGATGATCGGCGGCAAGCCGTTCCGCCCGGTGGATGACCGCTGCTGGAATGTGGATCGGCGTCTGAGCTTTATGGCCGAAGACGGAGTGGATGTTCAGGTGCTCTCGCCGATGCCGGAATTGCTGTCTTACTGGTTTAATGCCGAAGAAACGGTGGTGATGGGCCGCCACATCGCGCAAACCCTGCGCAACATGATCGACAAGGCGCCCGCGCATTTTTATGGGCTGGGCATGGTTCCCCTGCAGGACCCGGATCGTGCGGCGAAAGAACTTGAAATTCTCAAACGCGATTACGGCCTGCACGGGGTGCAGATCGGCTCACATGTAATGGGCAAGGATCTGGGCGATCCACGCTTCAAGGTGTTTTTCACCGCAGCGGCGGAACTGGGCATGGCGGTTTTTGTGCATGGCCTGCAACCCGTTGGGGAAGAACGCTGGGGGGCCAATCCGCTGATGGGCGGCTTGCTCGGCTATCCGCTCGACAGCGCCATTGCGGCGGCCTCGCTGATCAATGGGCAGGTGATGCAGGCCAATCCGAAATTGCGGCTTGGCTTCAGTCATGGCGGCGGATCGGCGATGACCGTAATCAACCGGCTGCAAAAAGTATGGAAAAGCGCGCCGCAAATGGCGGCCACCATGCCCGAGGCGCCGCTCGAAACCGCGCGCAAATTTTATTATGACACGCTGGTCTATGAACCGGCCCTGCTGCGCGCCATCAGGGAACTGTTCGGCGCAGACCGGCTGATGATCGGCACAGATGATCCGTTCCCGATCCGCCAGACAAAGCCCGGTGAATTTCTGCGCGAAAGCGGTGTGACCGAGGCCGAGCTTCCCGGTATGCTGGGCGGCAACGCCCTGCGTTTTCTGGGCGTTGCGGGATAAGAGCCTGTTTTTCTGCGGACTGCTTAACAGCTTACGCCCCCTGCACCACCTTGGCGGCGCGCAGGCGGGCCAGCTCGTCTGGCGTCAGGCCGATCAGACCGCCCAGAATTTCATCATTATGCTGACCATATTCGGAGATCAGCGGGCGCAGGCGGCTATCTGCATGCAGGGTGCGCAGTGGCGTGTTGGGCATTTTTATATCGCCCCGGCCATCATTGACGGTGACCTGTGATCCGCGCGCCGCGACCTGGGGCAGGTTCATGCTCTCTTCCATGGTCAGGTAGCGGGTCACTGGACTGCCGCCATCGCTGATGATTTTTTCGGCCTCTTCGGCCGTATAATCCTTTGCCCAGTCCTCTACCGCCGCCATCAGATCTTCCCACGCCTCGAAATGTTTTGTGGTGTTCAGCGGAAATCTATCCACCCATTCCGGCTTGCCGATGGCCGCCAGCAAATCGGTCAGATTTTTTGGAGTGATCGGGGCGATCATGAAAAACCCTTCTTTCGCCTTGATCGGGATATTGACGGGCGAGCCATATTTCATTGGAAACTGGGCTTCCTGATATTCAAAGCCCAGCACATTGTGCATCACATCCAGCATGGCGATGTCGATGCGCTCGCCCTCACCGGTGCGTTCGCGCCGGAACAGCGCTGCGGTCATTGCGGCCATGGCGTGGGTGGCGCTCATATAATCCGCTGTGGCGTCATTGGCGCGCATGGGTTTTTTCAGGGCGGGTTCCACAGCCATTTTTGCAAGCTCCCACCCGCTTGCCGCGTGAATGATCGGGGCATAGGCGGCCAGTCCCGCCGATGGGCCGGATTGTCCAAAACCACATACCGAGGCATAGATAATGTCTGGCTTGCGCGCCCGCACGGCATCGTAATCAAGCCCATATTTTTTCATTATGCCAGGGCGGTTGTTTTCAAACACCACATCGCATTTTTCGATCAGCCTGAAAACCAGATCAAGGCCTTCTGGCGTGGTCATATCAATGGAAATGCTTTTTTTGCCTGCATTAAGCTGGGCAAAATTTGTGCTCTTGCCCTTGCGGCGTGGTACGGTGGTCCGCACCAGATCACCGCCGGGCGGCTCCAGCTTGATGACCTCGGCCCCCAGATCGGCCATCAGCCGGGTGGCGTAAGGGCCTGCAATATAGGATGTGAAATCCAGAACCCGCACGCCATCCAGCGCCCCTGGTTTTACCGCTACATCCGCCATCTCATTTCCTCCCGTATTTGTGGTTTTATTATCCGGTAAAAAACGATCCCAATTCTGTTAACTGCGTCTGATGGGCCAATGGCAGGAGTGTAACGGTATAAATCGGGCTGCGGCAAGGGATAGGTCCGCCTGAATGATCTGGTGACTTGTTGATCCACATCAAGGTATTGTTGTCCCTAGTGAAATATCTCTAACCTCAAGTGTTGCGCACTAGAAGGAGAAAGCCCATGAGACTCGGAAAGATATTAATCCCGCTAACAGGTGCTGATTCAGACCAGCGCGTCCTGCGCATCGGGCTGAACACCGCCAAGCGTTACGCTTCGCATGTCGAGTGCCTGTTCGTGAACCGTAATCCAACCGATGCGCTTCCCATCGCGGGCGAGGCTTTGACCGGGCAGATTGCGACCGAACTGGTCAATGCCGTCAGCGAGGCAAACAAACGCCAGTGCGGGCGCGCCAAAGAGGCATTTCTCAATGCGCTGAAAGAATCTGGCATTGAGGAATCCGTGGTTCAGCCGGGCAAAAACAAACCGACCGCAACCTTTACCGAGACCATGGGCGACCCGGCCGAGCGCACAGCGGTCGCGGCGCGGCTGGCGGACATGACAATGTTCCCGGTATCGGATTTTGCCTATGAAATTGAGCCGACCCTGATGGAGGCGCAGCGCCCATGCCTGCTGATCCCGGTCGAGAGCAATCTGCAAATCGGCAAAAAGGTGATGGTCGCGTGGGACAGTGGTCCAGAGGCCGCACGCGCATTATCCGGCGCCTTGCCGCTGCTGGAAGAAGCAGCCGAGGTAACTGTCGTCACCGCGCAAAACCGCGAGATGGACGCCTTTGCCATGGATGCCCTGCAATCTTATTTAAGCTGCCACGGCATCACCGTGCGCGCCAAACAGGTGCCGTTGGGCAGCGCGCCGGTTGGCCAGGTCATTCTGGCGACGGCGAAAGACCTGGGGGCGGACTTGCTTGTGATGGGCGCCTATGGCCACAGCCGCATCCGCGAACTGATCCTCGGCGGGGCTACGCGCTATGTGATTTATAACGCGAAGCTTGCCGTGATGATGGTGCATTAGAGCATGCCGCATTTAGCTGGAGTCGCCCCACCCACAGTGTCACCCCGCACCAAGTGCGGGGTGACAGGCTGGGGGCAGGGTGTGCCTCAACCTAAATGCGGTATGCTCTAGACTTTGAGCACATCCTGAAGATGTTCGCCCAACTGATATGGCGTCAGGTGGGTGAGATCCTTGTGCAGTTCGGCCTTGACCAACTTTGCAGCCTGCGGATCAATGTCGGCGCGCAGATCGCCCAGCGCTTTTGGCGGCGCCACCAGAATCAACTGCTCAAAAGCTTGCGCATTCAATCCCTCCTTGATGGCCTTCGCCACCTGCTTGATAAATTCATGCTTGGCGTGTTCGTGCGGGTCTGTGGGCGGTGCCATGGCGCGGCGTCCGGGACCCGCAGTGCTGAAACTGACGCCTGGGCGGTCGCTGCCGATTTCATGGCTTTGCAGCCTGTTGCCGATTAGATCATGATCAAGGGTGGGGACGAGGCCTGTGCCGGGGCCTTCGTTCAGAAAAATGCGCGCATGCGCCCCATCGGCTACCACGACCCAGGTTTTTTTATGCTTGATCTTCATCTGTTTACTCCAGTGTTTCCAAATCCAGTTTCAGGGCCAGCAAGCGCAATATATCCTTCAGCGCGACGACACCGGCAAGGCGCCCCCCGTCAACAACCAGCAGACGGCTGTTACCGCTTCGCTGCATGAGGGAAATTGCCCACACGGCATCGGCGTTCACATCGATCACATTGTCTGGCGAGCAGGGCGACATGATTTCGCGAACTTGAACAGTGTGCCATTGTAATTGGGGAACATGTTTGATCTGGCTCAAACCAACCGCGCCCAGCAGGCGATTTTCTTCAACAACAGGAAACATGTCATAACCATGGACATAGACATAATCATCCACCAGTTCGCGTAGGCTTAGATGTGGTGGCACGCTAACCGGATTACGGCTCATAAAGCGATGCACAGGCTGGCCTTCCAGGGCCTGGCGGGTGCGCAACTGCGTATAGGACGAACCGGCGGCGCTGTTGAGGAACAATCCAATCACCGCGATCCACAGACCGCCAACAATATCGCCCTGTAAAACCTTGAGCACGCCCAGCACAATAAAGCCAATCCCGAAGGCCGCGCCAATTTGTGACGCATGCCGCGTCGCCCAGCGCATATTGCCTTTCCATTGCCACAGTGCTGCGCGCAATACCCGCCCGCCATCCAGAGGAAATGCAGGAATAAGATTGAATGTCGCCAGCATGGTGTTGATCATGGCGAGATAGAATAGCAGCGCACTAAACGGCGTCGGGCTATCCTCCGGCCCGGCAATGGTGGCGGCAATGAAAAATCCAAAAGCCAGCAGATAGCTGGAAATCGGCCCCGCAATCGCCATCAGAAACTCGATCTTGGCGCTTTGCGGTTCATCTTCCATCTCGGCCACGCCGCCAAAAATGAACAAGGTGATGCCATTTATGGGCAGGCCATAGGCCCGCGCCACCAGGGAATGGCACATTTCATGGAAAATGATCGAAGCAAACAGACCGCCTGCGCCCAGCACGCTGATGCTCCAATATACGCTATCGGCGCGGCCTGGAATGATGGCGGGAAAATAGCCCGTCGCCAGCGACCAGGTAACCAGTGACGCTAACAAAACCCAGCTTGCGTCCAGCTTTACCTCAAAGCCATATAGACGAAAGAGTGTGATATGCCTGCCGAACATCAATCGCCTTTCTTTGTGCTGTTCGCTGCCTTATTTGTTCAGTCTAACGCATGGCAATGATTTAGTAACCATACCAATATTTACTGAGACCAATCAGGGGCTCGATCAGCGGAAATCTGTTTTGTTAAGGAAGGTGAACGTGTTCGATAATCCGGCTTGGCTGGCGGCAGGCGCTGTTCCTGATTTTGACGCCGATTTTCAGGCTGAGTTTGAAAAACTCGTGCTGTGGCGGCGCGATGAGCGGCATTTCCTTCCTGATCCGGTCAGCGAGCAGCTATTTGGGCGGCTGATGGATTTGACCTATTTTGCGCCATCGGTCGGCAATAGCCAGCCCTGGCGGTTTGTCCGCGTTGACACCCCCGCGCGCCGTGATGCAGTGATCGCGAATTTCATCCGCGCCAATGCCGAGGCGCTCGCCGATTACAAAGGCGAACGGGCGGCGCTCTATGCAGGGCTGAAACTTGCCGGATTGCAACAGGCCCCCGTGCATCTGGCGGTGTTTGCCGATGAAAAAACCGGGCAGGGCCACCGTTTGGGATGCAAAACCATGCCTGAAATGCTTCGCTATTCAACGGTCACCGCCGTGCATACGCTATGGCTTGCAGCGCGGGCTTATGGGCTGGGCGTGGGCTGGGTGTCGATTTTGGAGCCGGACGAAATCAGTCGCATTCTTGAAACGCCCGGCGACTGGAAACTTGTTGCATATCTGTGTATCGGGTATCCATGCTCTGTCGAGAATATCCCGGAGCTGGAGCGTAAAGAATGGGAGCACCGTCAGGCGGAATGCCGCACCGTTCTGCGGCGATAATAAATTGACCGGGCGCACGGGCGTCATGATTTGCGGCCATGGCGGCCGGGAGGCCGGTACTGTGCATGAGTTCATGGCGCTGGCAAGCAGCGTGGCGGCGCGTCTGCCGGAATATCCGGTGGAATCCGGTTTCCTGGAATTTGCATCGCCCACCATTCAGGATGGGCTGGAAAAACTGCGCCGGGCAGGCTGCGCCAGCATATTGGTAATACCGGGAACCCTGTTCAGCGGCGGGCACGCCATGCAGGACATTCCATCCATTCTGAAAAACTTTGTGGCGCAATTCCCGGACATACAGCTTCGCTATGGGCGGGCATTTGATGTGGATGCCAATTTCGTGCAGGCCGCCTGCGCGAGGCTGCGTGACGTGTCTGGCTCCATTGCGTTGGCAACAACTGCGCTGCTGGTTGCCGGGCGTGGCGCTTCAGACCCGCAAGTCCTTGTCAGCATGGAAACGATCGCCCATCTGATACAGGCAGAAATGAAATTCGCCCATGTTGAAACGGCCTATGCCGGGATTGCATCGCCATCTGTGCCGGATGCGCTGGAACAGATGGCGGCGCGGTCTTTTCAACGGGTTGTCGTACTGCCCTATTTTCTGTTCACCGGAATGCTGGTAAAGCGCATATATGACGATACAGACGCCATTGCGGCGCGTTATCCGGCGACGCAATTTGTCAAGGCGTCCCATTTGAATAACCACCCCCTGATCATCGACAGCTTTGCCGGGCGGATTATGGAAACGCATGTTGCAGGAACAGTGATCAATGGCTGATGCGCCAGAGTTTGAAATGCCCGAATTTCTTCCCGGTACGGTGTGGCTGGTTGGGGCCGGGCCGGGTGATCCCGGACTGCTGACCCTGCTGGCGCACCATGCGCTGCGCCATGCGGATGTGATCGTCTATGACGCGCTGGTGAATGCGGATATTCTGAAACTGGCGCGCGCGGACGCAAATCTGATCTATGCAGGCAAGCGGGGCGGACGGCCTTCCACCAGTCAGCCGGATATTTCCAGCAGGCTGGTTGCATTGGCCAAAGCGGGCCAGCGGGTGTTGCGCCTGAAAGGGGGCGATCCGTTCGTGTTTGGACGGGGCGGCGAAGAAGCCTTGAGCCTTGCGCAGAATGGTATTCGCTTTCGTATCGTTCCTGGAATTTCTGCGGGCATTGGCGGGCTGGCCTATGCGGGCATACCGGCGACCTATCGTACCATGAATTCCGCCGTTACATTCGTGACGGGCCATGATTCGGATGGCGAGGTTCCCGCCGTCGACTGGCAGGCCATTGCCAAAGGGTCACCGGTCATTGTGATCTATATGGCACTGCGTCAACTGGATGTGATTTCGGGGCATTTGATGGCGGCAGGGCGGCCAGGGGACGAAGCCGTGGCGCTGGTTTCCAGGGCGACCACGGATCAGCAGCAGGTGGTCCTGACGGACCTCGCGCATTGCGCCGCCAAGGCGCGGGAAGTGCAGCTACAGCCGCCAACAATGATGGTAGTAGGGCCAGTGGCGCAGTTGCACAGGCAACTGAACTGGGCTGCCCCGGACAGGCCCATGCAGAATTAATGCAGGGTCGGCAGATTTAATTCGAATACCGACAGCAATTGCCGCAGATCGGTCGACTGGCGCAGCACATGCCCGGCGCGATCTGCAAGCACATAACGTCCGTCCAGCCAGCGCATGAGATTGAAATAGGGCTGGCGTGTTCCGAATGTGAACAGCACAACACGCGACGCGCGCAGCGGGTCACCGGTTACGGCGTCACGTTCGTCGCCCAGCAGCGTAAAGCCGCACCATAGGCCGTGCGGTTGTTGCTGTGTGAAAGCATCGCGCAATATGGCGATATCATGCGGTGAAAGGCTGACCGGCAAATCGGAAGGCAGTATGAAAACGACAACGCCTTCGTTCGCCATTTTCGGAACGCGCTGCGCAATCTGCGATCTGTTGCGCGTTTCCGAAATATCTACCGGTG
>DAIOWE010000105.1:0-8906 GCA_036758605.1 Pseudomonadota bacterium
GGTCGATGGCGGCAGCGTCATGCCCGAAGGGGCGATCCCCCATCAGGGCTTCACCTGAAATTTTTAACAATACCCGCCGCCAGCGCAGGGCTGTGGTGGATGGACTGGATGGTTTTTCAGATGGCATGTGTGATTCTAGTGTTAAATGAGAGAATTCAGTCGTATGGCAACATGCTATAGCCCGCACTTAAATTATCTTAAACCCCTAAAGCAATATCCATGCAATCTATTCCCTGCACCTGCGCCACGCAGGGTTTTAAGGAACCTCTGAGCAAGGCCCTGTGTCATTCTGCCTGAAGATGCAGGTACCAATAAGCGAAGCGAAGAATCCCCGCGATACGGAGTGGGATTCTTCGCTTTGCTCAGAATGACAGGTCTTGGCATAGGTCCGTTGGTACGATACGGAACCATGTTCAGAGGTTCTTAATTGAAAATCTCAATCTTTATCATTATGATTAAAAGTGATTATTTGTTAATCGTAAAAAGACGAGGTTCTGACATGGTGACAAAGGTGTTTACCGCGCATGTGCCTCTGGCATTGGCGGATAAAATCGATCAATTAGCAGGCCGCCTTGAACGTTCTCGCGGCTGGATCATCAAACAGGCGCTATCAGACTGGATAGCCCTGGAAGAAGAACGAAGGCTGCTGACGCTGGAAGCGCTTGCCGATGTGGATGCCGGACATGTTATCAGCCATCAGGCCGTACAGGCATGGGCCGACAGTCTTGACAGCCGCCAGCCCAATCCCCTTCCCTCGGCGGATTGATGCAACTGAAATGGACCCGCAAAGCGCTGTCCGATTTAGCGCGATTGCATGATTTCCTTGCGCCCATAGACCGGCAGGCGGCGACCCGGATTGTGCAATCACTGACCGCAGCGCCGTTGCGCATTATCGAGCATCCCCGCATTGGCGAACGCCTTGAAGAGTTCACGCCGCGTGAGGTGCGGCGCATTCTTGTCGGCAAATACGAGATGCGCTACGAGTTACACGAATCAACAATCTATATTTTGCGGCTGTGGCACACACGCGAAGATAGATGATAGCGCATCATCCCCCCCTAATTGCCAGCGGCGGCGGCAACCTCGGCGGCGAAATCGCTTTCTTCCTTTGCGATGCCATCGCCCAGCAAAAAGCGTACAAAACCGGTCACTTTTACCGGGGTGCCAATATCTTTGGCGGCGGCGTCAATGGCCTTTTGCACGGTGATATCGGGGTCCATCACCCAGGCCTGGGACAGCAGCACAACCTCTTCATAGAATTTGCGGATGCGGCCTTCGATCATCTTTTCGATGATATTGTCGGGCTTGCCTGATTCGCGGGCCTGTTCGATCAGCACTGCGCGTTCACGCTCCACCACTTCGGGATCCAGCGATTCAGGCGCCAGCGCCAACGGCGCGGCGGCGGCAATGTGCATGGCGACCTGACGGCCAAGCTCATTGAGCTTTTTTGTATCGCCCGCAGACTCCAGCGCCACGATCACCCCCATTTTGCCAAGACCGGGCACAACCTGATTATGGATATAGCCCGCCACAACGCCCTGAGGAACCGACAGGTAGGCGGTGCGCCGCACACTCATATTCTCGCCAATGGTTCCGACCATTTCGGAAACATAGCCGGCAACGTCACGCTCACTGCCCGGAAACTTTTGCGCCAGCAACGCCGCGAGGTCGCCTTTTGCGTCCAACGCAATTTTTGCAACCGCCGAGACAATGGCCTGAAACTTTTCTGAACGCGCCGCGAAATCGGTTTCAGAATTCAGCTCGATCAGCCCTGCGCATTTGTCGCCTGCGGCAAAACCTATCAGGCCTTCCGCCGCGACCCGATCCGCCTTCTTTGCGGCCTTGGAAAGGCCCTTGGCGCGCAGCCAGTCAATCGCTGCTTCCATGTCGCCGCCGGTTTCCTGCAAGGCCTTCTTGCAGTCCATCATGCCGGCGCCAGTGGTTTCACGCAGATCTTTTATCAGCGCTGTCGTAATTTCAGCCATTGTCATTCCTCAAATTCAGCTAATGCGCAGTTTCCGCCGCCCCGGCGTCTTCAAGCACTTCGGGGGCTTCAAAAGACGGCGGTTCAACCATGTCGCCTTCCATGCCCGCGCTGCCCTGCGACAGGCCATCGAGACAGGCGCGCGCCATCAAATCGCAATATAGATCAATCGCCCGCGCGGCGTCGTCATTGCCGGGGATCGGGCAGGCAATGCCATCGGGATCGCTATTGCTGTCCAGCACGGCAATCACGGGAATGCCAAGTTTGGCCGCCTCCAGCACCGCCAGAGCTTCCTTGTTGGTGTCGATGATGAAGATCAGGTCGGGAATACCGCCCATGTCCTTGATGCCGCCCAGCGAGGCTTCCAGCTTGTCGCGGCTGCGCGTCAGTTGCAGCAGTTCCTTTTTGGTCAGGCCCATGGTGCCCGCCGACAATTGCTCATCCAGGGACTTCAGTTTCTTGATCGAATTGGAAATTGTTTTCCAATTGGTCAGGGTGCCGCCCAGCCAGCGGGCATTGATATAATATTGTGCGCAACGCTTGGCCGCGTCGGCCAGCGGTTTTGCCGCCTGACGCTTGGTGCCGACAAACAGAACCCGTCCGCCGCCCGCCACCACATCACGCACGGTTTCCAGCGCGCGGTACAACAAGGGTACCGTCTGGGTGAGGTCGATTACATGAATATTGTTACGCGCCCCGAACAGAAACGGAGCCATTTTCGGGTTCCAGCGGTGAGTCTGGTGGCCGAAATGCACGCCTGCTTCAAGAAGCTGGCGCATGCTGAAATCTGGCAATGCCATTCTTTTTTTCCTTTTACCGGTTATGCCGCCGCAGGAGTTGGTCCCATTACAGGACACCGGTTCGACGCATCGGAATGCCAATCAGGGGCTGTTCCCCTATGCTTCCCAAAGGATGCAAGGGGTACCGGACGCCGTAACCTGCGTGAGGTTTGAAGGGGGTGTATAGGGGTATTTTTCTACCAAAGCAAGCCATTTGGCGGCCACTCAGCATTCCTGAACATCAAGCACCCCGTGTACTGCGGCCAGTGTGCCGCGCATCCGGGGGCCGGTGGCGTAGGCGCCGGGGATGCGGATTTCGACTTCGCGGCGGTGTTCCCTGCCGCGCAGCACCAGATGCACATAGCCCTTGCCCTGCCCAGCGGATTTCAGGCGCTGTTGCAGGCTGACGAGCGGTTTGGCGTCGGCGACGAACACGCGCAGGCCGCCCATGGCGGCGTCCGCCAGCTTGTCCACCGCCTGCAGGGATTGCGCCGTCAGGCGGGGGCGGTCACGATCCAGCTTGCCGGTGACGTTCATGACCACCAGATTGCCCGGCTCCAGCAGTTCGCGGTGGACGCTAAGCAGTTCGCTGAATAGCGTGACTTCATATTCGCCGGACTGATCGCTGAGGGTGACGAAGGCGAATGGATTGCCGCGCTGCGAGCGCTGCTCGCGTTTGGCGACAATCGTGCCCGCCAGTTTGGCCGGGCGTTCCATATCATCCAGGCGTTCAAAAAATTCCGCATAGGGCGTGACATTGGCGTGCGCCAGAATGGCGCTGTAATCATCGAGCGGATGGGCCGAGAGGTAAAAGCCGAGCGCGTCAAATTCCGCCTTCAGCTTTTCAATGGGCGGCCAGCCATCCACCGTGGGCAGTTTCAGCTCGCGGCGCTGCTGCATACCCCCGGTGGCGAACAGATCGGTCTGGCTGCTGTTGCGCGCGGCGGCGGCCGCATTACAGTGCGCCATCACCATGTCCGCGCCCGCGAGCAATTGCGCACGGTTGGGCTCCAGCACGTCAAAGGCGCCCGCACGCACCAGAAATTCAAAACTGCGTTTATTCAGATGGCGCGGATCAACACGATTAATGAAATCTTCCATATCCGTGAACGGACCATTGGCTTCGCGTTCCGCCACGATGGCGCGCATCGCCTGCGCCCCCACATTGCGCACCGCCCCCAGCGCATAATAGATCGCGCCCTCATTGGTGCTGAAATCCGCCTCGGAGCGGTTAATGTCTGGCGCGTTGACGGCAATGCCCAGACGCGCCGCCTCCTGACGGAAAATATTCAGCTTATCGGTATTGCCCTGATCCAGCATCATGGAAGCGGCCAGAAATTCCACTGGATGATTGGCTTTCAGATAGGCCGTCTGATAGGCGATCAGCGCATAGGGGGCCGAATGACATTTGTTAAAGCCATAACCCGCAAATTTATTCACCAGTTCAAAAATATTCCGGGCAACCACCGCATCCACACCGCGCGCAATCGCGCCATCGATAAAGCGGGCGCGCTGGGCGTCCATTTCCGACTGGATTTTTTTACCCATGGCGCGGCGCAGCAGATCGGCTTCGCCCAGAGAGTAGCCGGACAGAACCTGGGCGATCTGCATCACCTGTTCCTGATACACAATAACGCCGTATGTTTCCGACAGGATCGGTTCCAGCAGCGGGTGCGGATAGACGACTTCTTCCTGGCCGTTCTTGCAGGCGATATATTTGGGAATATCGTCCATCGGACCGGGGCGGTACAGCGCCACCATGGCGATGATGTCTTCAAAACGGTCCGGGCGCAGGCTGCGGATGGACTCGCGCATGCCGCTGCCTTCGAGCTGGAACAGGCCGATGGTTTCCGCCTCGCGCAGCATTTCGAAACTGGGCGCGTCATCCAGCGGGATTTTGTGAATGTCCAGCACGACACCCTTGCGCGCCAGAAGCTCCACAGTTTTGGCAATGACCGTAAGGGTTTTCAACCCGAGAAAATCGAACTTCACAAGGCCCGCCGGTTCGACCCATTTCATGTTGAACTGCGTCACCGGCATTTCACCGCGCGGTTCGCGGTAGAGCGGCACCAGTTCGTGCAGAGGCCGGTCACCGATCACCACGCCCGCCGCATGCACGGATGCGTGGCGGTACAGCCCTTCGATACGCATGGCGGTGTCCAGCAGATGCGCCACCGCCGGGTCGCTATCGCGTTCTTCCTTCAGGCGCGGTTCGGCCTTGATGGCCTCGGCCAGGGTCACAGGATTGGCCGGGTTGTTCGGCACCATTTTACAGATGCGGTCCACCTGCCCGTATGGCATTTGCAGCACACGGCCCACATCGCGCAACGCCGCGCGCGCCTGCAATTTGCCAATGGCGATGATCTGCGCCACGCGGTCATCGCCATATTTTTCGCGCACATAGCGGATCACTTCGTCGCGGCGTTCCTGACAGAAATCGATGTCAAAGTCCGGCATCGAAACACGTTCGGGATTGAGAAAGCGTTCGAACAGCAACCCGAACCGCAACGGATCAAGATCGGTAATGGTCAGCGACCAGGCCACGCACGAGCCAGCACCCGAACCGCGTCCCGGCCCCACCGGAATGCCCTGCCCCTTGGCCCATTGGATAAAATCCGCAACGATCAGAAAATAACCGGCAAAGCCCATTTTGATAATGACATCAAGTTCGAAATCCAGCCTTTGACGATACTCGGTTTCATCCGCAAAACTGCCTTCGTTCGCCAGCCGGTTGTCCAGCCCCGCAGCCGCCTGACGGCGCAACTCGGCAGCTTCTTCGTCCGGGGCGCCGAAACGCGGCAGAATGGGCGCGCGGGTGCGCGGCCGAAAGGCGCAGCGCCGGGCGATCTCGATGGTGTTCTCGATGGCCTCCGGCAAATCCGCAAACAGCGCCGCCATTTCCGCCGGACTTTTCATGTAATGTTCGGGCGTCAGTTTGCGGCGATCATCCTGCGAAACATAGGCCCCCGCCGAAATACAGATCAGCGCGTCATGGGCTTCATACATATCGCGGTACGGAAAATACACTTCGTTTGTGGCCACCAGCGGCAGCGCCAGATCGTAGGCGAAACGGATAAAATCTTCTTCCGCCGCCGCCTCTTCCGCCATGCCGTGGCGTTGCAATTCAACATATAGCCGCTGCGGAAATATCAAAGCCAGCCCACGCAGCAGCGCCTGGCCCGCATCACGCCGCGCCTGACGCAACAGGCAGCCAACCGGCCCCAACGCCCCGCCGGTCAGGCAGATCAAACCATCCGCATGCGCGGCCAGTTGCGCCAGCGTCACATGCGGTTCCGCGTCACATTCCAGATAAGCATTGCTGGAAAGCCACATCAGATTGGCATAGCCAGCCTCGTTCTGCGCCAGCAGCACAATGGGCGCAATCCTGTCGCGCAGCGCCGGGCCGCGTTGTACGTCCACCGAACTGCTATCTGGCTGATCAAAACATAGCTGCAAAGCGCAGCCAATGACCGGCTGTATGCCCTCCCCCGCCAGCGTTTCGGAAAATTCCAGCGCGCCAAACAGATTGCCGCTATCGGTAATGGCAATGGCCGGCATGTCATAGGCACGGCACAAAGCCGGCATCTGCTTGATCTTCACCGCGCCTTCAAGCAGCGAATAGGCCGAATGCACCCGCAAATGCACAAAAGGCGCGGGCGCGGGATTTTGCTTATGTGATACGGCAGGTGATTCTGGCATGGCTCAGCATAACCGTTCCGCGCTTGCGTGTCAGGCCACCAACACCCATCCAGACAAAAAAGATTCCTCCGAAATCAGCCGCGCGATGCTGTTGACATTTCCGAACGGGATCGCAAAAGGGGCCGGCATGTTGGCGCGGGCATGGCCGCGCCAACATGCCGGCCCTGTATAAATAGATCATATTTTTTTGTATTGCATGTAAAGTGACGCCACATAAGCGGCCTCATCCTGGGCTGGTCAGAAAGGGAAACCCGGTTATGCGAACATTTCTGAAGGGGCTTGGGGCGGGCATCCTGGCAACGGCGCTGATTCTTGGCGGCGGGGCCTATATGTTTCGCGGCGTTCTGCCCCTGCTGCTGGGCGCGCCCATGCCGGAAATTCCGCAGGACGCCGCCGCCGTGGAAAGCCAGGCCACCAAAGCTGTGCATGAAGACATTCTGAAGCAATTGCCATTTTCCAACCGGCAGGATTTTGAATTTGCCGCGCGCGGCTTTATCGCCACCCTGAGCGACCCCGTGATCAAGGATGCCGATGGCAAAATCGTTTATGATTTATCCTCCTATGATTTTCTAAAAGGCGATGCGCCTGCAACCGTAAATCCAAGCCTGTGGCGGCAGGCGCAACTGATTACCCGGCACGGCCTTTATAAAGTGGCGGAGCGCATCTATCAGGTGCGCGGCTTTGATGTATCCAGCATCTCGTTCATCATTGGGGACAGCGGCTATATCATTGTCGATCCTCTGACAACCGGAGAGGCGGCCCGCGCGGCCTTCGAACTTGTCAAACAGCATCTGGGCGACAGGCCGGTGATCGCCGTAATCTATTCTCACAGCCATGCCGATCATTTCGGCGGCGTTGAGGGGATTGTAACGCAGGAAGATGCGGCGTCCGGCAGGGTGAAGATCATCGCCCCGTCCGGTTTTCTCGAACATGCGGTGAGTGAAAATATCATTGCGGGCACCGCCATGAGCCGCCGCGCGCGGTATCAGTTCGGCAACACCCTGCCGCGCGGGCCGGAAGGCGAATTGACCTCGGGCCTTGGGCCGGCTTTGTCACGCGGCAGGCTTTCGCTGATTGCGCCAACGCTGAATGTGCACGAAACCGGGCAGGAAATAGTGCTGGACGGCGTGACATTTTCCTTTCAGATGACGCCGGGAACCGAGGCGCCGGCGGAAATGAATTTCTATCTGCCGCAATTTCGCGCGGTGTTTATGGCCGAAAACGCCAACGCCACCCTGCATAATGTGCTGACGCCGCGCGGCGCACTGGTGCGCAACGCAAAGGACTGGGCGGATTATCTGACACAATCCATCCGTCTGTATGCGGATAAAAGCGATGTCATGTTCGCCGCCCACGGCATTCCCCGGTGGGGCAATGAAACAATAACGGACTTTCTGAAAAAGCACCGCGATGCGTATAAATATCTGCATGATCAGTCGGTGCGGCTGATGAATGCGGGGCTGACAGGCCCGGAAATCGCCGAACAGATCAGGCTGCCGGATACGCTGGCGCAGGAATGGTATAATCGCGGCTATTACGGCACCATGAGCTTCAATTCAAAGGCGGTATATCAGCGTTATATGGGCTGGTATGACGCCAATCCGGCCTCGTTGCACAGCCTTCCGCCAGTTGCGGCCGCCGCAAATTATATCGAAGCGATGGGCGGCGCAGGGCCAGTAATGACTAAGGCCGATGCAGCCATTGCTGCGGGCCAATATCGCTGGGCCGCGCAATTGCTGAACCATCTGGTTTTTGCCGATCCGGAAAATGCCCGCGCGCGTGAAAGCCTGGCCGGCGTCTATACCCAGCTCGGCTATCAGGCCGAAGCCGGAACCTGGCGCAACATCTATCTGACCGGCGCGCAGGAATTGCGGCATGGCGTAGCCATACTTCCGGCAACCACGATAAGCCCCAGCCTGGTTCAGGCGGCGCCGACCGCCATGTTGCTGGATTACGCCGCTGTAAGGCTGAACCCGAACCGCGCCGCCGGAAAAAAGCTTGTTCTTAACCTTGTGCTGTCCGATGTGAATGAAAAGCATGTGATCTCGATCGCCAATGGCGTTCTGGTGCATGAGCAGAATATTTCAGATGACGCCGCCGGTGCGACCGTCACCATGCCGCGGGCGGATATGCTGCAAACCCTGCTGGCAGGCGTCCCTGTCATGCTAAAAATCGCCAGCGGTGCGATCACGACCGAGGGCGATGCCAATGCCTATGCTGAACTGGTCAGCCTGATCGACCCGGCCGATGCAAATTTCCCGATTGTGACGCCATAGGCAAAACGCCGCGCCTTTCCCCTTTCAGCCTCGCCCGGCTTGGTTTACAACCCGCATCAGGCAAGTGATGAGGAAAACAGGGCCATGAACAAAACCAATCCGGGCAATTATTTTGAAGATTTCGAGATCGGCCAGTTTTTGCGCCACGCCACACCGCGCACGCTGACG
>DAIOWE010000106.1:0-8865 GCA_036758605.1 Pseudomonadota bacterium
CGCCAGGAGGCCTATTGCAGCGCCGTGGCGTCAACCGAACGCGAGGCGGCGCTTAATCCGGCCAGCGGCGATGCAGCCACAGCCACTGGGCGGGATATGCCCGGATAAACGCCTCCAGACGGCGGTTGATTTCATTTACGCCCGTCAATATATCGCCTGCGCGATCCGTGCTTTGGGGAACGTAAAACGGTTCCTGCACCTCTATGATAAAATGCGCGCCCGTTGTGCGGCGAATGCTGGCGAATACAATTGGACAGCCAAACCGCCGGGCAAGCTGTGCGGCGGCGGGCGGGCACATTGCGGGGCGGCCAAAAAAAATGGCCTCAACGCCATCGTTCATCTTTTGATCCGAAAGCATGGCGATATATTTTCGTCCGCTCATCCAGGATATTAGCATGCGCGCCCCGGCGGGGCCTTTGGGCGCCTGGCGCGGTGTGCCCATTGCGCGGCGCAGTTCTGTGATAATTTCATCCGTCAACGGATTGCTTGCCGCGCGGTATACGGTCATGACCGGCAGTCCGCGCTGCACCAGGCCGGAAGACAACAGTTCCCAATTGGCAAAATGCCCGCTGACAAAAATTGCGCCTTTGCCCGCGTCAATTGCCTGCGCGATATATTCCATGCCCCGCACTTCGACGCGGCTGTCTTTTTCATAAAATCGAAACCTGTCGAGATGGGCATATTCAAACGCAGTGCGGCCAAGATTGTCCCACATCTCGCGGATGATGGCCGTGATCTGCGCTGTATCCATCTGGCTGAAACAGGCGCGCAAATTCTGTTCTGCGCGGTGCGTAACGCCAAGCCACGGCCCGATGGTGCGCCCAATGGCCCCGCCGATAGCTGATGCGCGATCTACGGATAAAAGCCGCAAACCCGACAGCAGGGCGCGCATCAATCCGGCCTCGGCTCTGCGGCGTATGCGGCGGTATGGGGTGGGAGCCTTCATGCGGGCTTGTGTATCACAGTCTCAAGCAGGCGCGCCAATGCCGGTTCATCGGAAAATCGTATTTCCATGCCAACCGCCAGTATTTTCCGGCGCATTGCGGGGGATATACGCACCCAGTCTTTTTCTGTGGTAACGGGCGTGGCATCTGCTTTCGCCGCGCGGGACATGATCAGATCAATCTCATCGTCTGTGAACGGATGATGATCCGGAAAAGCCTGCACACCCGCCAGATCGGCCCCGGCCTGACGCAGCATGTCGAAAAACTGCTGCGGTGCGCCAATGCCGCAGAATGCGAACAGGCGCTGATTGCGCAGTGAATCCGGATTGCTCAATTGCCGGTGCGCGCGCAATAGTGTTTTTCCAAAGTCTGGAAAATTTCCGTCATTCCCCATTATCAGCACCGCATCGGCGCGGACGACACCGCGCGCAACAGGTTCGCGCAATGGCCCGGACGGGATCACCCAGCCATTCCCGAAACCGCGTTCTGCATCAATCAGCAATAAGGACAAATCCTTCACCAGATGCGGGTTCTGATGTCCGTCATCCAGGATAAGCAGTTTTGCTCCGGCGGCAACAGCGGCGATGGCCCCGGCTTTGCGATTGCGGGAAACCCAGCATGGGGCGGCGCGCGCCAGCAACAGCGCCTCATCGCCCATGCTGGCGGCATTATGATGTTCCGGGTCAACGCGCACCGGCCCTGCAATGTTGCCGCCATGTCCGCGCGTGACAAAGTGAACCTGGATGCCTTTGCCAAGAAGCCGTGCCGCTAGCGCCATCGCGACAGGTGTTTTCCCCGTTCCGCCGACGGTCAGATTGCCAACACATATTATCGGGATCGGGGCGCGATAGGGGTGTGAAAATCTCTGGCGTAACCAGCCTGCGAACATAAAACATATGGCGAATGGCGCCAGCAACCAGGGCAGGGGGCCAGAAGATCGTCCGTGTACGGGATACCAGAATTCTGGCGTACGCATTATTTTGGTTCCGGCAGCAACGGTTCAATAGCGGCGATGATATGTTCCAGCACTTTATCGCGCCCCTTTAGCGCCTGCGCTTTTGCCGCGCGTCCACGCGATGCGGCGGTCTGTTTGTCACGTAACAGCGCTGCAACATTATCTGCAAGCAGTGCAACATCGTCGATCTGGCGTGATGCGCCAGTGGCATCAAGGTCTGCATAGATGGAAATAAAGTTGTCAATATTGGGGCCATGAAGAATAGCGCAGCCAAGTCGCGCAGGTTCCAGCGGATTTTGCCCGCCATGGGGAACCAGGCTTCCGCCTACAAAGGCAATCGTTGCCAGGCGGTAGACAAGCCCCATCTCGCCCATCGTATCGGCAAGATAGACGTCCGTATCGTGGGTTGGCATTTCGCCGGTTGAGCGGCGCACGACTTTCAATCCTTCAATGCCGAGATCGGTGGCGATCTGGATACCGCGATCCGCATGGCGCGGCGCTATAATCGTTAGCAGCTCAGGAAATTGCTGGCGTAACTGTTTATGCGTCTTTTGAACGGCGTCTTCTTCGCCGGGATGGGTGCTGGCGGCAATCCAGACCGGCCTTGCGCCGATTGCAGCCTGAAGCCGGGCCAGTTCGGCTTCATCAGCGGATAAGGGATCGGCGGCCTGTTTCAGGTCGCCAACACAGGCGGCATGAGGCGCGCCCAAATTGTGGATAAAACCCGCGCTGCGTTCGTCATGCGCCAGAATGACGCGAAAGCAGTTCAGCAATTGTCCGATGCTGCGCCGCTCCAAACGCCATCGTTGATAGGAGCGCGCGGACATGCGTCCATTTACCAGCGCCATGGGAATGCCACGCGCGGCGGTTTCCATCATTAAATTCGGCCATAATTCTGATTCAATCCAGACGCCCATGTCGGGTCGCCAATGATCCAGAAAGCGCTGCACCCAGGGAACCAGATCCATTGGGACAAATTGATGGGTGACGCGCGCGGGTAACTGCTTTGCCAGAATGCGGGCTGAAGACAGGGTTCCGGTCGTGATCAGTACATTAAGATCAGGATTGCGGGCTAGTAATTGCTGTATCAAAGGAAGCGCAGAAAGGCTTTCACCGATGCTTGCGGCATGAACCCAGACCAGTCTTCCTGCCGGGCGGTTGGCCTGGGATAGGCCCCTGCGTTCAGCAATGCGTTCCGGGTCTTCCTTGCCGACAAGTTTGCGCCGCCATATCAGCAAGTTGACCAGCGGTCCGAACAGGAATGTCAGCCATCGGTACAGAAAAATCATCCTGCTTCGCGCTCTGACTGTGAATGGCCGCACAGCGCATCTGCCTCCGCCGTGATGCGATTGAGATCTTCTTCCAGCAACAGGCGCGCCTTTTCCTGCGTGTCTGCATCCGCATCGCGCGGCACATAATGCGGCTTGCCCCACACAAACACGCCGCGTGAAAACGGCAGAGCGATTAAAAACCGGTCCCAGCTTCTGGCATGAATGCGGCGCGATGCGCCAAAGCTGACCGGTATAACCGGCGCGCCGGAAAGCCGCGCTACCGAAAGAACGCCATCGCCCACACACTGGCGCGGCCCGCGCGGCCCGTCTGGCGTAATGCCAACATATTCATTGCGTGACAATTGTTTGACCATAGCGCGCAGGGCGCCACCGCCGCCTTTATCCTGCTTGCCAGGTTTGGCGCTTGATCCCCGCACGGAACCCAACCCAAAATGGCCTATGGTGCGTGCAATCAGTTCGCCGTCACGATGCTGGGAAATCAGCATGCTCATCCCTTTTTCCCGGCGCCAGCAATAGGGCATCATCATCAACCGACCATGCCAGAAGGCAAGAATGAAAGGTTGGTTCTTATCCCAAAATGCCGCCGGTATTTCCGCCCCCACGGTCCGCCATCTGCCAGTCACCCAAACCAGCCGAATAAGCATGGCAGCAAGCCAGCATACGATGATTCGGAAAAAACTGTTATGAAACAATCGCGCGGACAGCTTCATGAGGCCGTAAATGCTGCTTTGGCCTGGCCGGGAGATTGCTG
This sequence comes from Pseudomonadota bacterium, assembly GCA_036758605.1. Taxonomy (GTDB): domain Bacteria; phylum Pseudomonadota; class Alphaproteobacteria; order UBA11222; family UBA11222; genus UBA11222. The sequence goes on from DAIOWE010000106.1 coordinate 3,943, forward strand.
TTCGGGCATCCCGGTGTCGTTGAACTGACTGCGGCAAAGCCTGGTATAAACACCATTCTGGGCAATCAGCCGGTGGTGTGTGCCTGATTCAACAATACGCCCATCGACAATCACATGAATACAGTCCGCATCCATGATGGTAGACAGTCGGTGCGCAATCACCAGCGATGTGCGCCCCCGCATCAGCCTGGCCAGCGCATCCTGCACCTGGCGTTCGGAATCCGTGTCCAGCGATGATGTCGCCTCATCCAGCAGCAATATGGGGGCGTTTTTCAGCATGGCGCGGGCAATGGCAAGCCGCTGACGCTGACCACCCGACAGGCGCATGCCCGACTCGCCGACTACTGTCAGATAGCCCTGTGGCAAAGCCAGGATAAAATCATGCGCGTCTGCCGCGCGGGCCGCCGTCTCGATATCCCGGCTATCGGCATCAGGCCGTCCATAAGCGATATTGGCCCGCACGGTATCATCAAACAGGAACGGTTCTTGTGTCACTAAAGCCACGGCCCTGCGAAGTGACGCCATCGTCACGTCACGCACATCCGCGCCATCTATGGTTAGTCGGCCCGATGTGACATCATAAAAACGCGGGATCAGATTGAGCATGGTGCTTTTGCCCGCGCCGCTGGGGCCAACCAGGGCGACGGTCTGGCCGGGTGGTATTTCCAGGGTGACGCCACGCAGCGCCTCGTCATCAGCGCCATAGGAGAAATGTACATTTTCAAACCGGACATGGCCCTGTTGTACCGACAATGATTTTGCGAGGGGCGAATCCTTGATCGTGGGTTTTACATCCATCACCGAAAAGGTGCGCGCAGCGGCGGCAAGCCCTTCCTGCAAAGCGGTGCTAAGCGTCGCCAGACTTTTTAGCGGCTGATAGGCCAGCATCATCGCCCCCAGAAAGGCGGCAAAATGGTTGATTTCCATATTGCCGGAAAGTGCGCGGACGCCGGCGTAATAAATGGCGGCGGCAATCGCAAGGCCGGTCAGCGCCTCGGTAATGGGGGCGGCGGCGGAACGCGCGCGCACCCCGCGCATGATAAATTCCATGCGCAGGTTAATAGAATGGGTGGCGCGTCTGATTTCATGATTTTCCTGGCCATAGGCCTTTACCACACGGCTGCCGGCCAGCGTTTCGGAAAGCAGTGTAGACAGATTGCCGGTTTCCGCCATGCCCTGATTGACGGATTTGCGCATAAGCCGCGACAATTGCCGCACAAAGACAACAACAATTGGCAGAATGAAAACGGCGATGCCTGTCATCACCGGATCCTGATACAGCATTACGCCCAGCAGCATGATGAGCGTCAGAAAATCCTTGCCCAGTCCGGTGATCGAACGGCTTACCGCCTCGCGCATCAATACGGCGTCATTGAGAAAATGCGCGATAATCTTGCCGCTATGATATTGCCGTAACCATCCAGTATCGGCCCTCATCAGATGTTCGAACATGCCAATCTGAATGTCGGATATGATACGCTGTCCGACATAGTTCATCAGGATATTTTCGCCAAAACTTGCCCCTGCTTTAAGGGCCATTACTGCGAATACCATCAGCGGTATCAGCATCAGCATATGCGGGTCTTTATCAAGAAACAGATATTTTATGGCCGGGTCCAGAATTTGCGCCGTCATGGCCGTTGCAGCCGCCGTGACCGCCATCAAAACGATTGCGGCAAGGATGCGCCATAGATGTGGCCGCATATGATCCGCGATCAGCCGACGCATCAGCGCCATTGCGGATTGACCTTCGGCAGAATCCGGAAGCACGGCTTTTTCGATACTATCGTTCACTGTAAATCACATTGGTTGAGTCGGCGCCAAACATAGCATTTCATACAGGGACGCGGATAGTGGCGCGCAAACCACCAAGCGTGCTGCGCCCCAGGCTTATGTCACCGCCATGGCTGCGCGCAATATCGCGGGCGATGGCAAGCCCAAGCCCCACCCCGGCGCGATCCGGATTGCGGCTGTCATCCAGACGCTGAAACGGCAGAAACGCGTCTTCATATTTTTCCGGTGGCAGGCCAGGGCCATCATCCTCAATGGCAATTTCGATATGGTCACCGGTCATGGCGGCGTGAATTTCGATCTGTTTTCCATGGGAGTGCGCATTCTCAACCAGGTTGACGATACAGCGTTTGAAACTGCCGCGCCGCAGCGGCAAGTGCAGGTCTGGTTCTGACTGCACATGCAACAATGCGCCGCGCCTTGCATATTCGGCTGTGATTTCTTCAATGAGCTGACCAATATCCGTCTGGTTTTCGGCTTCGCCCGCCTGACCGCCTGCGAAGGCCAGATATTCATCCAGCATATATTGCATTTCGTGGATGTCTGCGCGCAACGCCTCGATCTCATCGCTTTCGGGCATCATGGCGAGTTGCAGGTTCATCCGCGTTAAAGGTGTGCGCAGATCATGGCTGACACCCGCCAGCATAAAGGTGCGCTGAGCGATCTGGCGTCCAATACGGTCGCGCATTTCCAGAAAGGCTGCCGCCGCCTGCCGGACTTCTGTGGCGCCCGCCGCCTTGAAATCGGGTACTTCGCGTCCCTTGCCAAATTCTTCCGCCGCTTGCGCCAGCAAGGCTATCGGGCGCACCTGATTGCGTAGAAAGATAACGGCAACCGTCAACAACACCAGCGATGTGCCGAACATCCACAGGATAAAAATATGTGCGGTTTGCGAAGTGACGCGATTGCGTGGTGTCAGAATGCGTAACACGCCCTGATTTAGCTGCACACGCAGATCCAGATAATCGCCATAGCGATGTGAATCAATCCGGAATTTTTGTGCGATCTGCTTTGAAAGTTCATCACTGAGTGTCACCAATGGAGAAAAAAACTGTCCATCGGAGGTTTGCGCGGGCAGTTTTTCGTCTGGCAGAAACGCCACCTCCAACTGAAAGGTGCGCGCCGCCTGTGCATTCACCGCCTGCATGGTAACGGTATCAAGCGGCTTGCTGTAAGTCTCGGTCAGCATCGCCACCTCGCCCGCAACAGCGCGTGACAGACGGCGCGTTACCGTGTCCCAATGCCGTTCAAAGAAAATATAGGTAACAATGGCCTGTAACAGAACCACAGGCGCCACCACGATCAGCAGGGAGCGGCCAAACAGCCCCTTGGGCAGCAGGTTTTTTAAGGGCCAGCTTTCGGTTAATCCGGCCAAAGTACATATCCTTGCCCGCGCACGGTTTGCAGATGACGGGGTGCGCGCGGGTCCGGTTCAAATTTGCGCCGCAGGCGCGTGATCTGCACATCCACCGTGCGCTCCTGGGCTGCGCCGGTTTGCTCGGAAAGTTCGGTGCGGCTGACCGGCACACCAGGATTGGCGGCAAGCAGGCGCAGGAGGTTGAGTTCGCCCGGCGCAAGGCGGATCAGCATATCGCCATTGCGCAGATCGCCGCGTTCCAGATCGGCTTCCCAGTCACCCAGCCGGATCGTGCGCAGTGGCGGCTCCGCCGCTGCCGCCGTGCGGCGCAATAAAGCCTGGACCCGCAGCAGCAGCTCTTTCGGTTCGAACGGCTTGCCCAGATAATCGTCCGCACCTGCCTCCAGTCCGGCAATGCGCGCAGTGGTTTCTGATCGCGCAGACAGCAGCAGCACCGGCATTTCGGTGCGTCCCCGCAAAAATTGCGTCAGGTCCAGTCCACTTTCACCTGGCATCATGACATCAAGCACGGTCAGATCAAACGCCAGCCCATCCAGGCGCGCGCGCGCCTCGGCCGCACTGGCGGCGAGGGTGACCCGATAGCCATGCTCCATCAGGAACTTTTGCAAAAGCTTGCGCAGGCGGGTGTCGTCATCCACCACCAGAATGTGGGGCGAATCCGTTTCCGATTCTAAAGCTGCGTCCGTCATGTGCGCTTAGCCACGCTTGATTGCATCAAGAATAATCTTACGTTCTGCTTCATTGATCAGATGTTCCAGTACTTTCAGATAACCCGCAACCGCATCCGGCCCGGCGGCCGCAAAGGCGCGCCGCACCCGTTCCTGCTGCGGCGTCGAGAGGCGCGCCTCGAATTCGCGGCCTTTGGCGGTCAGGTACAACAGGCGCTGGCGCCGGTCATGCCTGCCGGGGCGCTGCTCGACAAAGCCCTGTTTGAGCAACTGTTTCAGAACCCGTCCCAGGCTCTGTTTGGTGATGCGCAAAATGCCCAGCAACTGTGCGACATTAATGCCGGGATAGGCGCCCACGAAGTGCAATATCCGGTGATGGGCGCGGCCATAATCGGAACGCGCCAGAATGACATCGGGATCGCTGGTAAAATCGCGATAGGCAAAAAACAGCAGCTCAATGGCCTCGCCGATTTTTGCCGATTCGCCGGCATTCCCTGGCTCTTTATCTGGCGTTAAAATATTTATGTCAGTCATATTGACATATTTCATGAAGTTTGTTACAACCGCGCATAATTTTACGACATAATCGTTCGTGACGCTTGAAAATCACTTGTCTTGACCCTGTATTGGGTAATAGCTGCTTCAGCTAAGGTTAGTCTGGACTGTAACTTACACCAATCCTCCAATTTGCGGAAATATGACGATGTCTACTGCTTCTTTTGATGACCGCGACGGCGTGATCTGGCTCAACGGCAAACTCGTGCCCTGGCGCGACGCCAAAATACATGTGCTGACCCACGCACTGCATTATGCCGATAGCGTATTTGAAGGCGAGCGGGTCTATAGCGGCACGATCTTCAAACTGAAGGAGCATACCGAACGCCTGTTTAAGTCCGCGGAATATCTGGATTTCAAAATTCCCTATACACAGGATCAGATCAATGCCGCCTGTATTGAAACCGTAAAGGCGCAGGGATTTACCGACGCCTATGTGCGCCCGATTGCCTGGCGCGGCAGCGAAATGATGGGTGTTTCCGCGCAGGCGGGCCGCATCAATGTCGCCATCGCCGTGTGGGAATGGCCGTC
>DAIOWE010000107.1:0-8712 GCA_036758605.1 Pseudomonadota bacterium
CGCTGGCTGCGCTATACGGATGAAGAACGCGAAGCGGTGCTGAACAGGCTGGGCAAACGCCGGGCGGATTTTTACGCCGATGGCGGGGAGATGAATTTCTCACCTTTCGACTACGAATAAGCCAAAATTTAACGCTTATTCCAGAATAGCCGCTCTATATTCGGACAATAGACGGTGATTCTGGAGCGTGCTGCTATGTCAAACCGGCTGGGCCTCGCCGCCATGATGCTGATCGCGATCGCCGGTGGCCTGTTTTTGCTGTTCCAGCAATTCCCCGGCGCGATTGGCAGCGAGGGCGATCAGGCGCGCCTGGTGCAAGGGGTGCTGGTGTTAATCCTCGCGGGAAGCGGCTTCGTTATGGGCTGGAATGGCGGCGCCAGCCTTGCGTTAAAACAGGCGCTGATCTGGGTCGGCGCGCTATTCATGCTGCTCGCCCTGTTTTCCTACCGGAATGAATTTATGGGGATGGCGGTTCGGGTGGCTGGCGAAACCTTCCCGACCCTGCCATTGTCAGCCACGTCCAATTCCCCCACAGTTACCAAAACACCAAATGGCACGGTCTATTTGCGTGCAATAGAAGGCGGGCATTTTCTGGCGGACGCCGCAGTGAATGGCACCCATGTGCGCTTTCTGGTGGACACTGGCGCATCGGTCGTGGGCCTGAGCGCATTCGACGCCCAACGGTTGGGCATTGACCTGAAAAAACTAAATTTCGATATGACCGTCAGCACTGCAAACGGGAACACGAAAGCTGCGCGTGTAACCCTCAAAGAACTCAGCATTGGATCGATCAGCCGAAAGAATGTGCAGGCGCTTGTGGCGCGCGATGGTGAGTTGGAGCAATCCCTGCTGGGCATGTCGTTTCTGAAATCCATCGGAAGCTTTGAAATGGGCGACGGGGTGCTTATCCTGCGCGATTAACTTTTGCTATCTTTCATGCCTGCACGTAAAAACAATTCATTCTCACCCAACAGGATGCAACCATGTTCCCCAAGCCGCAAGCAGATCTGAAGTCCAACACACCTGAATTCGAAGTAACGCCTCTGGCCAAGGCAACCGGCTTTCGTGAATATGACGCGCGCTGGCTGTTTCCACAGGATGTCAATCTGATGGGCATACAGGCGCTGGGCATGGGCATCGCCACGCAGATGAGCCGGCTGGGCGTTCGCCCGGCGGTGGTGGTCGGGCATGATTACCGCTCCTACAGCCAGTCGATTAAATATGCGCTGATCACCGGGCTGATGGCGTCCGGCTGCGAGGTGTTCGATATTGGTCTGGCGCTGTCGCCGATGGCCTATTTCGCGCAGTTCGCACTGGACGTTCCCGCCGTCGCCATGGTGACCGCCAGCCATAATGACAATGGCTGGACCGGGGTAAAGATCGGCATGGAACGCCCGCTGACCCACGGCCCGGACCAGATGGCGCAGTTAAAGGAAATTGTGCTGTCGGCCGATTTCATCGAAGGGCGCGGCGCGTATAAATTCATTCCCGATTTGCGCGCGAAATATCTGGCCGACATGGCCGGGAATTTCAGGCTGAAGCATAAATTGAAAGTGGTCGCGGCCTGCGGCAATGGCACCGCCGGGCTGTTTGCCCCAGATGCGCTGCGCGCCATTGGGGCGGAAGTTGTGGAGCTGGATTGCGGGCTTGATTTCACCTTTCCCAATCATAATCCGAATCCGGAAGATATGAAAATGCTGCATGCGCTGCGCGATGCGGTGCTGGCGGCGAAGGCGGATGTCGGGCTGGCCTTTGACGGCGATGGCGATCGTTGTGGCGTGGTGGACAACGAAGGCGAGGAAATTTTCGCCGACAAAATCGGCCTGTTTCTGGCGCGGGATTTTTCCGCGCAGCATCCAAACTCAACCTTTGTTGTCGATGTAAAATCCACCGGCCTGTACCAGACCGATGATGTGTTGCGCGCCAACGGCGCAAGGATCGATTACTGGAAAACCGGCCATTCGCACATGAAGCGGCGCGTCAAGGAATTAAATGCGCTGGCCGGGTTTGAGAAAAGCGGACATTATTTTTTCAACCCGCCATTCGGCCATGGTTATGATGACGGGCTGGTGTCGGCGCTGGCCGTGTGCCGCTTCCTGGATAACAATCCCGGCAAAAAAATGGCCGATCTGCGCCGCGCATTGCCCATGACCTGGGGATCGCCCACCATGGCCCCGTTCTGCCCCGACGAAACCAAATATGGCGTCGTCGATAAAGTCTCCGCGCATTATGTGAAACTGGCGGCAGACGGCGGCAAACTGCTGGGTGAGAGCATTCGCGAAGTCGTCACCGTCAATGGCGTGCGCGTTGTGCTTGACGACGGCACCTGGGGCCTGGTGCGCGCCTCCAGCAATAAACCCTCACTGGTCGTCGTCGTTGAAAGCCCGGTGTCCGAACAAAAAATGCGCGACATGTTCGCCGAGATCGATGCGCGGCTCAGCACGTTCCCCGATATCGGGGAGTATGATCAGAAGATTTAGACCATTTTTTAATCTGATTTACGCTTTTCCACCCCCCCATTATCATCACCCGGCTTGGCCGGGTGATCCACGTCATGCTCAGGGGCCTGTGTTTGGGTCTGGGTTGCCCGGATAAACCGGGCAATGACAGTGAGGGTGTGTGATGCGAGTCCATATGATCAGAAGATTTAGAGTCTTTCCGTTTCAGGCGGACTCCAGACGGCGTCATTGCCGCGTCGCTTCGCTCACAATGACGATGGAGGGGGCTTTAATCTAAAAAAATCCCTCAGTGCATATACAATCCGCCGCTGACGCTAAGCGTGTCGCCCGTGATGTAACTGGCTTCTTCTGACGCGAGGAACGCCACGGCGTTGGCGATTTCTTCGGGTTTGCCCCAGCGGCCCAGTGTCACTGCGCCGATCAGGCCTGCCTTTTGCGCGGGCGGCATGGCGTCCAGCACCGCATGCGCCAGTGGCGTGTCGATCGGGCCGGGGGCCACGGCGTTGACGCGGATTTTATGCTGCGCCACTTCGCCGGCCAACGCGCGGGTAAAGCCCATAACGCCCGCCTTTGCGGCGGCATAGGCCGCACCTTTTGGATAACAAACATAGCCCGCGATAGACGCGATATTGACGACGGCCCCGCCATTGCCGCCCTTGATCATGTGGGGCAGCGCGGAACGGCACATATAGAACGGACCTTTCAGATTTACATCGATCTGAAAATCCCATTCCTCGTCAGTCATGTCTACGACATCGCGCACAATATCATTACCTGCATTGTTGACCAGAATATCGATCTTGCCGAATTTCTTCATGGCTTCGGCGACCAGATTATCGACCTGCCCCCGATTGCGCACATCGAACTGAACGCCGATGGCCTTGCGTTGCAGTTTTTCAACTTCGGCCACGGTACCCGCGATGCGGTCCTGGACCATTTCGCCAACGACGATATCTGCGCCCGCTTTTGCCAGCACCATAGCGATGCCCTTGCCGATGCCCTGCCCCGCGCCGGTAACGATGGCGACCTTACCGCTCAGATTCGGCATGTGATTTCCCCCGTTGCTTCCTGATTAAAATATGCCGCCCCCATTTATCGGGGGGCGGCATATTTTGATGGCGTTAGCTAAACTTGATGACCTGGCGCGCCACTTCGCCCTTGCGCAGGGTTTCAAAGCCCTGATTGATATCCTTCAACGCAAGCGTGCTGGAGATCATTTCATCGAGGTGCAGCTTGCCGGCAAGATAGAAATCCACCAGACGCGGCATATCGACGCGGAAGCGGTTAGATCCCATCATCGAACCTTGCAGTTTCTTTTCCTGCAGCAGTTCCGCGCCATGAATTTCGACCATGGTGCCGACCGGGATCATGCCAATCACGGTGGCTGTGCCGCCGGTGCGGACCATCTTGAAGGCCTGCTCGGCGGTTTTCTTCAGGCCGATGGCTTCGAAGGAATAATGCACGCCGCCGCCGGTCAGTTCACGCACCATCTTCACCACATCGCCTTCACTGGCGTTGATGACGTCGGTCGCGCCAAAAAGTTTGGCCAGGTTCAGCTTGGACCCTACCATATCAATGGCGATAATGCGCCCGGCGCCCGCAAGCGCTGCGCCGTTAATCGCGCTAAGGCCGATGCCGCCACAGCCGATAACGGCAACAGTGCTGCCCGGTTCGACCCTTGCCGTGTGGAACACCGCGCCAACGCCGGTCATTACGCCACAGCCGATCAGCGCGGCGCGGTCCAGCGGCATGTCCTTGCGAATTTTTACGATGGTGTGTTCATGCACCAGTAACTGTTCAGCATAGGATGACAGGTTGATGAACTGGAACATCGGCTTGCCGTCCATGGTCAGACGCGGCGCTTCTTTCGGACCGCGTTGCGTTTCCGCACCGGTGCAGCGCGACATATGCCCGGTCAGACAATGCTCGCAATGGCCGCAAAATGCCGACAGGCAGGTGATGACATGATCGCCCGGCTCCACATAACGCACATCCGAACCCACGGCTTCCACGACGCCCGCAGATTCATGGCCCAGCACGCAAGGCAACGGATAGGGATAAAGCCCATCAGCAATATGAAGATCGCTGTGGCAAATACCCGCCGCCACAGTGCGGATCAGCACTTCGCGCGGGCCGGGTTTGGAAATCTGCACATCTTCGATGGTCAGTGGCTGTTTGGTTTCACGTAATACTGCCGCTTTCATACGGACTCTCCCTATCTGAATATTGGTATTGGTCTGGCCTGATTGTGCCTTGCGGCGGGTTCGGGGTCAACCGATAGATAGTGCGTCACTGTTCTCCCAAAGACAGCAAGGCTGCATTGCCGCCCGCAGCGGTAGTATCGGTCGAGCGCGTACGTTCTGTGGCGAAACGGTGCAGATAGCGCGGCCCCCCCGCCTTTGGGCCGGTTCCCGAAAGCCCCTCCCCGCCAAAGGGCTGAGAACCAACCACCGCGCCTATCATGTTACGGTTGACATAAATATTGCCCACCCGCATCCGGGCGCAAATCTCTTTTACCCTGGCCTCTATACGCGAGTGAATCCCAAGAGTCAGCCCATAGCCCAGCGCGTTGATCGCCGCGCATACTTTATCGAGTTGATCCGCCCGGTAGCGGATGACATGCAGGATGGGACCGAAAACCTCGCCTGTCACATGCGCCAGACTGTCAATCTCAAACGCGCGCGGTGCAAAATAATAACCTTGCGCAAGATCGGACGGCAGTGGCGTTTCCGCAATCAGTTTTCCGATGCCGGACATACGCGCCGCATGGGCATTGAGCGCATTCAACGCCTGCGCATCGATCAGCGGGCTGATATCGGTGTCTGGTTGCATCGGATCGCCCATCCGCAATTCCTGCATCGCACCCGCCAGCATTTCCAGCACCCGTGGGGCGGACTCTTCCTGAATGAATAATATCCGCAGCGCCGAACAGCGCTGACCCGCACTGTTAAAGGCGGAGCGGATCAAATCATCCACCAATTGTTCCGGCAGCGCAGATGAATCCGCAATCATGACGTTCTGTCCGCCGGTCTCGGCAATGAACGGGACGATCGGTCCTGCGCGATCCGCCAGCCGCCGGTTGATCGCGCGGGCGACTTCGGTTGATCCGGTAAAGGCGACGCCCGCAATGCGCGCATCGCTGACCAGCGCGGCGCCGACCAGTTCGCCCTCCCCCGGCAGCAGATGCAAAACCTGTGGCGCCACACCCGCCTGATGCAACAATTGCACGGCGCGATAGGCGATCAGGCTGGTCTGTTCCGCCGGTTTGGCCAGCACCGCGTTACCTGCCGCCAGCGCCGCCGCCACCTGCCCGGTAAAAATCGCCAGCGGAAAATTCCACGGGCTGATGCAGCAGAACACGCCGCGCCCATGCAGCGAAATTTCATTACGCTCGCCCACCGGCCCCGGCAAGGACTGCGGCGCATCAAATTCGGCCCGCGCCCGCGCCGCATAATAACGCAGAAAATCCACCGCTTCGCGGACTTCAGAAAGCGCATCGGGCAGCGTCTTGCCTGCTTCACGGATGCATAGGCCCATCAATTCGGCGCGATGCGCCTCAAACAAATCTGCTGCGCGGTTGAGGCGCTGCGCCCGCGCAATGCCGCCCAATGCATCCCAGGACGGAGCCGCGGCGTATGCGCTGGCCAGTCCAGCCTCAATCGCCGCGCCATCGGCCATGTCCACATGCCCGACCACATTGCTGATATCGGCGGGGTCGCACACGGTTTCTCGCGGGCCTTTATGGTTTATTGCGTCCACCAATGGCCCGGCCTGGTGCGGCGCCTTGAGGCTCGCCTCAATCTCCTGCAAAAGCGGCGTCAGCACCGCCGGATCGCTCAGCAGAACGCCAGCGGAATTGCGCCGTTCTTCCCCATACAGATGTTCCGGCAACGGAATATGTGGATTGGGGATGTGCTGTAATTCTGCAATAACCGCACAGGGATCGCGCACAATATCCGCGATGGGCGCGGCGTCATCGCTTAGCCGGTTGACAAAGGAGCTGTTCGCGCCATTTTCCAGCAATCGGCGCACCAGATAGGCCAGCAGATCCTCATGGCTTCCCACCGGGGCATAGATACGGCAGGCAGTCCCATGCGCCTGCATCACGAAATCATGCAGCGGCGCGCCCATGCCGTGCAGACGCTGAAATTCAAATTCAATCTGCGGCGCGCCCCGGTCCGCGCCGGTCATCACCAGAACCGCCGCCACGCTTTGCGCATTATGGGTGGCGAATTGCGGTTTCAGCCAGCCGCCAGCCGCGATCATGCGCGCCGCGCAGGCCAGCCAGGAAACGTCCGTCGCCATTTTGCGCGTAAACACCGGATAGGCCGCAAGCCCGCGTTCCTGCGCGCGTTTGATTTCGCTATCCCAGTATGCGCCCTTGACCAGACGCACCGGAATGCGTGCGCCGCTTTGCTTCGCCAATGCAATCAACCAGTCCAGCACGGCGGGTGCGCGCTTTTGATAGGCCTGCACCACCAGACCAAAACCTTCCCAGCCCTTGAGACCAGTATGCACGGCCGAAAACACATCCAGCGTAAGGTCCAGCCGCTCAGATTCTTCCGCATCAATCGTCAGATCGATATTCGCCGCACGCGCCTGGCCCGCCAGTTGCGCCAGACGCGGCGTCAATTCCGCCATCACCCGTCCGGCCTGCGCCTGTTCAAAACGCGGATGCAGCGCCGACAGCTTGACCGAGATGCCGGGTGCATTCAGTCCGCCAGAAATGCTCAGTCTATGGATTGCACCCGCATAAGCCTCAAAATGATGCGTTGCCTGCAGCGCCGTGCGCGCCCCCTCGCCCAGCATGTCGAACGAATGACGATACCCCAGTACGGCATCCGCTTTTGCATGTGCAACCGCTTCATCCATCGTGCGGCCCAGCACAAACTGGCGGCCCAGAATGCGCATGGCGTGCAGCAACGCCTGACGGATCACCGGCTCGCCGCTGCGCGCAATCAGGCGGCCAAAGAAACTTCCCACGTCCGGAGTTTCCTCCAGCCGCGCAATGCGCCCGGTCAGCATCAGGCCCAATGTCGACGCGTTCACGAACCAGGAATCGGAATGGCCAATATGACGCCCCCAATTCGCGGGCGCGATCTTGTCGCGGATCAGCGCATCGACTGTGGCGCTGTCGGGAATGCGCAGCAGCGCTTCGGCCAGGCACATCAGCGCCACGCCCTCTTCGCTGCTCAGCGCATATTCACGCAGAAAAACATCAATCCCCCCCGCCGGGCGGCGATGGGCGCGGATATGTTCCACAAATCCGGTGGCCAGCGCCGCCACCCGCGCCGCTTCATCCGCATCCAGCCGGGCCAGCCCCAGCAGCGCGGTCACGCATGCCGCCTCGTCCGCCAGATAGCTTGCCGAAATCGCCTGCCTGATCATGATGACATCTCCCGCCCCCAAGCTAACTCCCGCCTGTTTGAATATAGGGTTAATTCACCCTGAAAAGCACCTTCGCGGCTGGCTGAAAGCAATTTTTACCGATATAAGGTGCCCCATCATTCATGCTGCCACTTACGGAAACTGTTCATGTCAAAACCCGCCTCATCCCTGATTGAAAACCCCATCGCCGCCTGCGCCGCCACCTTGCCCGCCGCCGAGGCGCTGTTGCTGGCGGCGCGCGAGGCGGTGCGCGCATTATTAAGCGTAAAAGGCGTGGTTTCCGCCGATCTGCTGGAACAGAACCAGTTTCAGGCGCATGGGCTGGCCTGGCTGGCGACCTATGTGGAAAGCCTGCGCGAAATGCATGGCTGGGCCACCCGCCTGCAATCTGAAGGCCGGTTTGGCGAGTTGGAAGCGCTGATCCTGCAAGCGGCCTTTGGCGAATATCTGTCACAGATGGCGGGCGGCATTGCCATGAACCAGGGCGAGATTGTGCGCCCGCAGGATATGGGCGTAACCGAAGCACAGCAAAAGGCATTTTTAACCGATACGGTGAACACCCTGATCCGCGCCGGCAACACGGCGGCCGTGCGCGAACGCATTGCGCAACTGATTGCTAACAATAGCGGCGCCATCACTTTTGGCGACACTGGTCTGGATGAAACCCACACCATGATCCGCGAGCAGTTTCACCGCTTCGCCGAAGAACGGGTCGCGCCCTTCGCCCATGACTGGCACATGAAAAATGACCTGATCCCCATCGAGGTGGTCAACCAGATGGGCGAGTTGGGCGTGTTCGGCCTGACCATCCCGGAACAATTGGGCGGCCTTGGCCTTGGCAAAATGGCCATGTGCGTGGTGTCGG
>DAIOWE010000108.1:0-8552 GCA_036758605.1 Pseudomonadota bacterium
GGCGATCGCCGGGGCCGAAAGAATCACACCCGTCAAGGCGGTGGTCGCCATAAACAAGCTGGATATGTTACCAGGAACTTTCCGCGCGAATTCGCGGACAACCTTCAGGCGTGTTGTAGCGTTGGACATGTGTCCTCCCCCTAGGAGTTAAGTGACGCCCGGAATCTGCGTTCCGGGCGTTGTCTGTGTTTGATAATCCGTCTTAGAAAGCGTAGGCGATGTTGACCGAGGCAAAATCGCGATCATCGAGCGGCGAATCGGGGCCGAAATTGGCGGTCCAACTGACCGAACCCGTCCAGCGCGACTGATAGTTCGCCGCCAGCGACAGGCCAATGGCCTTGCGTTCCGCCATATAGTTGCCAAGCGGCGAAGGCGTGCGTCCACCAATATCCCATTTCCAGGCCACCTGCGGCACCAGATTGACGGGGCTACCAAACACCCGGTTATAGGTCAGGTTGAAGATGCCGGTGGCCCCCCAGGAGAACGACGTGGCGTAATTGGTCGGCCCCTTCAACTCCGTGTTCAGCCGGTAGGTCGCGGCGGCGATCGGGTTCAGCAACCCTTCACTGCCACTTGCAGAAGCAATCGCCGAACTGGTGGAAATGCCCGGCACCCACACCATGCCCACTTCCGTCACCACCGCGCCGCCATCCGCGCTGGCGAACTGCACCAGCGGGTTGGAACCGAACAGCACCGAGGTGATGGTGGATTGCGCCGTGAACACATCCTCGGTCGGGATTTCGATGAACCCGTCCGGGCGCACATTGGCCGCCGTCAGTGACGAGGAACGCGTCTGCGGCGTGACCGGGATCAGCGCCTGCCCATCCACGCCGCTGTCTGCATTGCGGACCACCTGCACATCCGCCGCGCGGCCATTCGCCACATTCGTCGCCAGGGTCTGCCCGCCCGCAAGGGCTGGAACCGACGCCAGCTGCTCCACATCCAGCGAGATAACGCCCTTGAGGTTGGATGTGGCGACAAGGCTGGCCGCGGTGCCGGCCGGGAACACCACGCCACCGGGGACGGTCGCGCTGTTGGTGACGCCGCCCAGGCCCAGCAGGGCGCCTGCTCCGCCAGCCGGCCCCACCACCGTGCCGCCGGTGCCCGCGATGACGCCGCTGGGGCCTGTATTCACCCCGCCGACAAAGAACGCGCCGGGAAGATCGGCCACCGTCAGCGTGCCGGTCTTGGCCTTGTCCGCCGCCGCGATCAGGCCGGGTGTTGGCGTCAGCCCCGGGGTTACGAGGGCGCCGGGATAAGCCTTGACCCCATTGGCCTGAGGCGCGTCCTGCAGCGCCGCAGCCTCTGCAAAGGTATACAGATTGTCCCCCGGCGCCCCACTTATGGCCGCGGTCTCATTATTGCCGCGCGAGTTGCGCAGGCTGAAACGGGTTGGCGCATGGCTGTAGGTGGTGGCCAGACTTCCCGCAGGGGCCTGTCCCGGGCCGGTGCCCACCGGCAGGCGGGCGCCGGTGTAAAAGGCGGTAAGGCCGCTCAGATCATTGGCCAGCGCCGCCACTTCGGCGCCGACATAGCTCAGCGGCTGGTCATGCCGGTAGGTCGCCTCGGCCTGGAAGGCCAGCGAACCCAGGGTGGTGCTCATGCTGGCGCCCACCAGCTTGATGTCCTCGGGATATTCCAGACGGAAGTTGCTGCTATTGGCCGCCAGCGCCGCGAAATTGCGTTCCAGATCGGCGGCGCCGGTGCGCATCAGCGTTAAAGAGTTGCAATTGGTGGTGCCGCCCGGCGTGTTGAAATTCACCGATCCAAGCGTGCCGAGCGGCGCGCCGGGCGTTGCTGAGCCCACCCCCTGCGCCGCCAGCGCGCCACCCAGGGGCGCCAGCGCGTTGCACAGCATCTGCGCGGATTCAATGATATTGCCGGGAACCCGGCCCGGGCCCGTGCCGCTGACCGGACCGGTGCCGATGCCCACATTAAAGGGCAGATTCTCCAGCGCCGTGGCCGGCGTCACGCCGTTTTTCTGCGTCAGCGCATTGGCGGCGCGCGAGGCGGCCGAGAAATTGGTGGCCGTGGCGACGGAATAGGCATTGTTCAGATCGAACATACTGGTTGTCAGGATCGGCAGCCGCGAATGATAATTGATGAAATAGAGGCCGAACTCCATGCCGTTGTTCAGTTCTTCATTGAAGTAACGCAATGCAAAACCGAACTCGCCGCCATCATCGGCGTTGACGTCATTGGCCCGCTCGATAGAGACTGACGGCACGTTGATCCCCAGTCGGCTTTCCCAGGTTATGTCCGCCGAGAGGCCATCCCTGATTTCGAACGGATTGAAACGGTCATCATCGCCAAAATCGGCAACGCCCGAGCGAATCGGTTGCGAGCCGCGCCCGACAATATCCGCGCCGCTGAAAAAGGTGCCAGAGGGATCGGGCACGATATTGTCGGCCTTGAACTGATAGAAACCTTCCACACTGAAATTGTTGGGCAGGCCCAGCGCCGCCTTGGCCGCCAGAATCGGCGTGAAGAATTCCTTCACCTCGGAGCCCGGCTTGCGGACCGCCGATACGTCAATCGGGTTGATCACATTGATGCCGTTCTGGATGAAGGTGCTTTCACCCCAGCTGATCACCTGGTTGCCGCCGCGCAGTTCCAGCGGCAGGCCGCCCACGTCAAAGCTGCCGCCCACGAAATAGTCGAGCAGCTTGGCGTTCTGCGATACTTCGCTGCGCGCCGCGCTGTCCAGATCGCGGAAGTCGGTATTATCCACGATCGGATCGACAAAGGCCGTGCCGCGCACAAAGGCGTTGAAATTGCGCCAGGTGGCGCCCACTTCCGAGGTTGCCTTCAGGGCGCCGGAAAACACATCCCACTGGTCATAGTTCAGATTGCCGTCGTCGGTATTGACCCCGCCGCCTTTTTCAACGCCGGAAGCGTCCAGGATCTTGCAGCCGCCGCTGGGCGCGCCAAGATTACGGCAGTCCCGCGCACTGGTGCGCATCGAGGCGCCCGCCGAGATAAACGTGTCGATCGACCCGCTTACCTCGCCATAGCTGTAATCAATGGCCAGCGCGGGGGATGCAAACATCACCACAGCGAGAGCGGTGGTGGATAGCGCCAGATTTCGTGTCGCGTTCGGCTTCACAGTATCAGATGTGTGTGGATTCCTGGTGTTGGACATACATGCCTCCATGGTGATCAGGTTTTTGTTGTTTTTGTTGTTATCGTTGTAGTTGCTGTTTTCGGGATGGACGGAAAGAGTCATAGGGATCGCCCCAACAAGGGGAGCGCCTCGACAAAAAGTGGACGGTCCGCGGAGGAGCCACGAACCGCCCAGAGATATTGAGGCACGGCGCCGCCAAAAACGGCGCTACGCTAGAAGCGGTGCGGAACCTCCACACCGCGTCTGCAAGGCACGCGATCGAAAGATGATCATTTTTGCTTGCAAACACCTGTTTGACATTCACCGTCAATTTTCCTTGCTGGATAAATTCAGGTTAGACTCAGGTCCAGCGACCCCAAGTCCAATGACAGCCTGAAAGCCTTCCGGCATGACCAAAGGCAATAGCGTTGCCTTGCTGGTAACCTCATAGCTGGCAACCGAAATTTGCCCCATACACGTCAGTCTCCCCCGGCCATTACGCTTCAATTCCCAGAATCAAACATACGCTTTGACTTGCAGTTTATTTCTCAGGAAATACTAGGCTATGAAAGTAATTGTGTTTTTTCAACGTCTTTGGATGGATTTTATATTATGGAATGATCTTTAGATTTATCATAATAAAATAAACATTAATTATAATAACCATTAGAAAAACTTGAGAGAGTTTCATGCCGCCAGACACACGGACGCCGCCACACGGATCATGTGCAGATAGTCGGCGGGTTCATGTTGGGATGACGGGCTTTATTTGCATCCGGGTGCGCCAGCACAGCGGCTTATTTTGGCGGCGCCAACGGACATATGTAATTCAGCGTCAGCGCATGGCCGTGACGGCTCTGGTAATACAGGCGCGGATGCGTAACCGGGGGAAGATTTCCCTTCCCCCGGGTCGGGAAAATTTATATCGCGCCGGCTTCCCGCAAGGCTGCAATGTCGGCGTTTGAGCAGCCCGCGCTGCGTAGGATTTCCTCGGTATGTTCGCCGACATCGGGGGCGCGGCGGGGTTTGGTTTTCGTGGCCCCCTCCACCCAGATTGGGCTATTCACGGTTTTTATGGTACGCCCGCCGGGAAGATCCAGATCTACCAGCATATGGTTGGCCAGCACCTGCGGGTCCGTGATTACGTCTTCGACCCGGTTGATGGGGCTGACGGTAATGCGGTTGGAAAGCAGGATTTCACGCCATTCCGCCCAGTCCTTGCGCGCGAAGTTCCTGCTCAATATTTCCAGCAGTTCGACCATATTTTCGCCGCGCGCGGGTGCGGTGGCGAAGCGTGGATCGGTGGCCAGATCTGGCAATTCAATGCAATTGGCGAAGGTGGGCCAGCCCCGGTCGCTCGCCATGACGGCGATGATGAAGGCGCGCCCGTCGCGGCATTCGAAATGATTGACCAGATCCTGCACATTTACTTTGGGATTGGCGGGATCGTTGAACATCTTTACGCCGCATATCGCGGATTGTACGGCGACGGAATTGGCCCATACCCCGTGCGCCAGCAGGGAGGTGTGCACCTTGCCGCCCTTGCCGGTGCGTTCACGCCGGTACAGTGCCATCATGATGGCGGAAAGCACCCCCATCGCCGTGGAATTATCCCCCGCTGCGGGCGGCATGACGGCGCGCGCCGCCCCGTTTGCGCGCGAATGCTCCATCAGGCCGGACCGCGCCCACCAGGCGGTGGCGTCATAGCCGGGATTGCTGGCTTCCGGTCCCAGTTCACCATAGCCGGTGAACGAGGCATGGATCAGACGCGGGTTCAGGGGCGCCAGATCTTCATAACGGATTTGCAGCCGCTCCAGCACGGCGGGCGGCAGATTGGTCAGGAACACGTCGCATTCCTTTACCAGCCGCTCAAACGGTTCGCGCGCGCCGGGTTTTTTCACGTCCAGCGCCAGGCTGCGTTTGTTGCGGCCCACCACCAGCCAGGAATAATTCAGATCGCAATCGGGCAATTGTGACACCAGCGGCAGATAACGGTACAGATCGCCAATCCCCGGCTGTTCTATCTTGATGACGTCGGCTCCGAAATCCGACATCACGGTTGCGGCCGCAGGCCCTGCAACAAAGCTGCCAAAATCCAGAACCTTGATACCGTCAAGAATTGGCAATTCTTCGCTCATGCCGCGCTCTCCCTGTTATTGTGCTTTGTTGTTATCCGATCACAAAACTTCGGATTATGCTAGTGTCGCGGGAACAACAGGTAAAAAAACAGGAGGACGCCATGAGTGGCCTGATGGAGTTTGGCGAGCGTCAGGCGCGCGCCGTGGAGGCGATGTATCAGAACCCGGATGTCACCGGGCAGCGTTCGGAAGTGTTGCGGCGCCTTGAATTGCGTCAGGGCGAGGCGGTGCTTGACGTGGGATCGGGGCCGGGGCTGCTGTTGCGCGACATGGCGCTGTCAGTGGGAGCAAACGGCAAGGCGGTGGGGCTGGATATGAGCGCGCCGATGATCGAGATCGCAAAACGCCGATGCGACGGTCTGGGGCAGGTGGCGTTCGAACAGGGGCAGGCGGAAAAGCTTCCATTTCCGGACGCGGCCTTTGACGCCGCCGTATCGACCCAGGTTTATGAATATGTGCCGGACATGGCGTTGGCGCTGCGTGAGCTGTACCGGGTGATGAAGCCGGGCGGGCGCATTCTTATTCTCGATACGGACTGGGACAGCCTGGTGCTGCACACCACGGACCGGGGGCGCCAGGACAGGATTTTGCAAGTGTGGGACGAACATCTGGCGGACGCGCATCTGCCCGCCACCCTGTCACCGAAACTGCGAACCGCGGGATTTCAGATCACGCGGCGCGAAATCATCCCTCTGCTCAATCCCGAATATCACCCCAATTGTTTTGCCGCCGGTATACTTGACGGCATTCGCGGCTTTGTCGCGGGGCGGCAGGGAATCAGCAAGGAAGAAGCCGACGCCTGGGCGCAAAGCCTGCGCGATCTGGGCGCGCGCGGCGAATTTTTCTTCTCCATCAACCGCTATGTGTTTCAAGCCGTAAAGCCGATCTGAAGTTGCGCCGACGTGCCGGGGTGATTTCGGACGGCATGAAAACGGCTCCGCACAGCGACACGGGTGGGTGGTGGCCCGCATTGACGCCCGGGCCATGGTCACGGATAGGGTTGGCTTTGCGGATTTCCCGCAGGCGTTCGAGGCGCTGCGCACCCCGTCTCATCAATGCAAGGTCATGCTGAAGCCCGATTTGGGAGTTTGAGGTTTCACCCGCGCGGGCAGCGGATAAGCAAGATTTTCTCCTTGCGTTGGTTTATACTCACCTGATCTGCCGCCCCGGCATAACGTGCCTGGGCGGGTTTTGGCGCGGGTTAATGAATTTTCTCGAGGAAATAGAAATAGATGGCGAATGTGGTGGTTGTCGGCGCCCAATGGGGTGACGAAGGAAAAGGCAAGATTGTGGACTGGCTCTCGGAACGCGCCGAGGTGGTCGTGCGCTTTCAGGGTGGCCACAATGCCGGTCATACGCTGGTGGTGGATGGCAAGGTTTATAAGCTCAGCCTGCTGCCTTCCGGCGTGGTGCGGCAATCCAAGCTGTCGGTGATCGGCAATGGGGTTGTGGTTGACCCCTGGGCGCTGCTGGATGAAATTTCCCGGCTGGCCGGGCAGGGGGTCAGTGTTACCCCGCAAAATCTGCGCCTGTCCGAAAGCGCAGCGCTGATATTACCCATTCACCGGGAACTGGATGAGTTTCGCGAAGACAGCAATAGCGGCACCAAACTTGGAACGACACGCCGTGGCATTGGTCCGGCGTATGAAGACAAGGTGGGCCGCCGCGCCTTGCGGGTGATTGATCTTTCCGACCGTCAGGTGATTGAGTCCCGCGTGGATTCCCTGCTCGCGCATCACAATGCGTTGCGCCGGGGCATGGGCAAGCCAGAATTTGACCGCACCGGTCTGATTACATCGCTTCTGGAAATTGCGCCGAAGATTCTGCCCTATGCCGATCCGGTGTGGCGCACCCTGGGTGAGGTGCGCCGTCAGGGCAAACGCATTCTGTTTGAAGGCGCACAGGGCGCGATGCTGGATGTCGATCATGGCACCTATCCATTTGTCACCTCGTCCAATACGGCGGCGGGTCAGGCGGCGGTCGGCAGCGGCATTGGCCCGTCTGCGCTGGATTATGTGCTGGGCATTACCAAGGCCTACACTACCCGTGTGGGCGAAGGCCCGTTCCCGACCGAACAGAATAATGAGATCGGTCAGGGGCTGGGAAGCCGTGGCAAGGAATTTGGCACCGTTACCGGGCGTCCGCGCCGGTGCGGCTGGTTCGATGCGGTGATGGTGCGTCAGGCGCTGAAGACCGGCGGCATCAATGGCATCGCCCTGACCAAGCTGGATGTGCTGGACGGCATGGACGAATTGAAAGTGTGCACCGGCTATAAACTTGATGGCAGGCTCATTGACTATCTGCCCGGCACGCAGGGCGCACAGGCCCGCGTCGAACCGGTTTATGAAACCATGCAAGGCTGGAGCGACAGCACCCAGGGCGCGCGAAGCTGGGCGCAATTGCCCGCGACCGCCGTAAAATATATCCGCCGCATCGAGGAACTGATCGAAGCGCCGGTGGCCATGCTGTCCACCAGCCCCGAACGCGAGGATGTCATCCTGGTGCATGATCCGTTCACGGATTGATTGTGACTTATTTTCGATCTGTAGACGCGATGACGGCGAGTGGAGCAGCTATTTCCGCACCGTTTCCCGCGCCGCGCGGCGCATGGCGCGTTGCAGTTTTTCGAAGGCGCGCACCTCGATCTGGCGCACCCGTTCGCGGCTGATATTATATTCCTGGCTCAGGTCCTCAAGGGTTGCGGGTTCCTCGCGCAACCGCCGCGCGGTCAGGATTTCTCTTTCGCGCCCGGTCAGGTGTTGCAGCGCGTCTTCCAGCAGCGCATGGCGAATTTTGAATTCTTCGCTTTCGCCCAGTTCGGCTTCCTGATTGGGTTTGTCATCGACCAGCCAGTCCTGCCATTCGCCATCGGCGTCCATGCGCAGGGGCGCGTTCAGGGAATTATCCTGCCCGGCCAGGCGCTGGTTCATATTGGTGACTTCCTGTTCCGAAACGCTCAGTTTCTGGGCAATCAGCGCAACCTGTTCGGAGGTCATGTCGCCTTCGTCCAGCGCCTGAATCTGGGTTTTCACCCGGCGCAGATTGAAGAACAGTTTTTTCTGCGCGGCCGTCGTGCCGATTTTCACCAGGCTCCAGGACCGTAAAATATATTCCTGAATGGCGGCGCGTATCCACCACATGGCATAGGTGGACAGACGGAAGCCTTTTTCCGGCTCGAAGCGTTTGACCGCCTGCATCAGGCCGACATTGCCCTCGGAAATCACTTCGCCAATTGGCAGGCCATAGCCGCGATAGCCCATGGCCATTTTGGCGACCAGGCGCAAATGGCTGGTCACCATTTTATGCGCGGC
>DAIOWE010000109.1:0-8413 GCA_036758605.1 Pseudomonadota bacterium
TCATATTCATTCAGCGCCTGCGCCAGCGCCTCGCGGCTGTCCACATCCAGATGGTTGGTCGGTTCGTCCAGAATCATCAGATGCGGTTTGGGCAGGGTAATCAGTGCAAACAGCAACCGGGTTTTCTCGCCCCCCGAAAGATCATCCACTTTGGTTGTGGATTTCAGAAAGCCAAAGCCGAACCCGCCCAGTTTGTTGCGTATCTGCGCCTCGGTGCTGTTTTCCGGCATGGCGTCGCGGAAATGGTCGAACGGCGTGGCCTGGCCGTCCAGCTCGTCGATCTGATGCTGCGCCAGATAGCCGATGCGCAGTTTTTTGGACATGCGCATGCGCCCATGCTCCAGCTGCAGCTTGCCGGTCAGCAGTTTTGCGAAGGTGGATTTGCCATTGCCGTTGGCGCCCAGCAGCGCAATGCGGTCTTCCATGTCAAAGCGCAGGTTCAGTTTGCGCAGCACCGGCTTGCCGGGGGCATAGCCCACCTCGCCATTTTCAATGCTGATCAGCGGCGGCGCCAGATGTTCGGGATTAGGAAAGTTGAAGGGCAGCACATGGCTTTCGCTGACCGCCGCAATCGGCTGCATGCGCGCCAGCGCCTTCAGGCGGCTTTGCGCCTGGCGCGCCTTGGATGCGGTATAACGGAAACGGTCCACAAAGGCTTGCAGATGTTTGCGTTGATGGTCCTGCTTGGACTTCATCGACATCTGCTGTTCAAGTTTGAGACGCCGCACATCTTCAAACTGGTCATAGCCGCCGGTATAGATGTTCAGGCGGCCCTCATCGAGATGCACAATATATTGCACGGCGGTATTCAGCAGATCGCGGTCATGGCTGACCAGAATGACGGTGCGCGGATAGCTGCGCAAATAGGATTCCAGCCAGATGGCGCCTTCCAGATCAAGATAGTTGGTCGGCTCGTCCAGCAGCAGCAGATCGGGTTCGGAAAACAATACCGCGCCCAGCGCCACGCGCATGCGCCAGCCGCCGGAATAGGCGCTGCAGGGCAGGGCCTGTTGCGCGGCGTCAAAGCCCAGCCCCTTCAGAATGGCCCCCGCCCGCGCGGGCGCGGTATGGGCGGAAATATCGGCAAGGCGTGTATGGATATCGGCAATGCGGTTGGGATCGGTGGCGGTTTCGGCTTCCGCCAGCAGGGCTGCGCGTTCGGTGTCCGCCGCCAGCACCGTATCCAGCAGGCTGGTTTCGCCGGTTGGCGCTTCCTGCGCCACCATGCCAATGCGCGCGCCGGGATTGATGTTCAGGCTGCCCGCGTCGGGGCTGATTTCCCCGGTGATGAGGCGCAGCAAGGTGGATTTGCCGGTGCCGTTGCGGCCAATAAGGCCCACCCGCCAGCCATCCGGGATGGCAAGCGTCGCGCCCTTGAACAGGGGCCGCCCGGCAATGCTGTAGTTCAGGTCATTGATATGCAACATGAGGCGCGGCTTGTAGCACAGGCGGCCGGATCGCTAAAGGGGGAATGGCGTACGATTGAAAATATCAATTTCCGGTAATTATTCTGTAACGGGATTAACGAACCCGGGCGGCAGGGCGTAAGGGAGATGCATGGGGGTTACAAACACTTCAACGGGGTGCGGTTTTTGGGGCCTTATGATCAGGAGTGATGGCGGGTGGTGCGGCGAGCGCTGCCCAGCCTCGGCGATCGGCATCAACACTGTAAGAAGGCGTAATGCTTGCGTTTAAAGCCAGGGCATCAATATACTCTTTAATGTCTTTGGAACGCAGCTTCGCCAAAAAAATCCCCACTCCGCGCGAGATGATGCGTGAGAAGCGACCGTATCTGTTTTCGGACAGTGAGGTTGATCAATCTCATAGCCTGCCCCGAGCCAATTTCGAGTATCATCTAGAAACTCTTACAGCTCGAAAACAAGAATATGAATTCGAGGATTTTTGCCGAAAACTGGCTGAAAAGGAACTCTGCCCAAACCTGACTATCCAAACTGGACCGACTGGCGGCGGCGACAGCAAGGCCGACGCCGAGACTTATCCCGTGGCTCCGGCAATTTCTGAACGCTGGTGGATTGGTAGCCCTTCTGCGGGCAATGAGCGCTGGGCATTCGCGTTCAGCGCAAAGAAGGACTGGAAGCCAAAGCTTAAATCCGACGTCAATAAGCTTGTTGAGACAGGCCGAGGATACTCAGTCATCTATTTTGTCACCAACCAATTCGCGTCAGACAAAGACAAGGCAAAATTGCAGGATGAATTGGGCAAATTGCATTCATGCCAGATTGTGATCCTTGACCGAGCGTGGATCACGGAAAAGGTATATGCTAACGGCCATCTATCTATGGCCATTGATGCTCTGGCAATCGAAGGCGCTCAGGCTGAAACCGTCCGGAAATTTGGTCCCAAGGACGCCGCCCGTTCGACCGAACTTGCCGAACTCGACAAGCAAATTGCAGATACGGACCGCTATCGGAATGCCCGTTTTCAGCTAGCCTCGGACTGCCTGCATTCTGCCGTTCTGGCGCGTGGTCTTGAGCGCCCACGGGCCGAAGTCGTGGCCCGGTTCGAACAAGCGGTGCGGATTGCAGATGAGATTGGTTGGACACAACAGGCCATGCGAATTAGATATACCTTCGCATGGACAGCATTTTGGTGGCTTGAGGATTTGCCCAAGTTCCTAACGCTATATGACGAAGTTGAATCCCGCTTAGCCGATGCAACGCTGACCTCCGAAGTTCAGCATCTCTATACACTGTGGTCTCTTACGGCTGCCTCTGTCCGCAATGGCAGGCTGAAAGCGGGCAACGCCAAAATTGACCAACGGCAACAAACCCTAACTGAAATTCTTGAACCTCTAGCAAAGGATTCAGCGAGACCTAACAACGCACTAGAAGCTCAAACATATCTCGCGATGATGCGGATGCATGACGTAGTGCATAACCGATCAGCAGAGGAATTGGCGGTTTGTTGGAAGGAGTTTGAGCGGATTCTGGATGAGTCGAAGCTGTTAGGAACATATCCGGTCGAGCTGTTGGAAAGCGTGCTCACGGAAATGGGTTCGGCCATTGATAGTCCCGAGTTTGATGCCCTCTATGCAAAGCTTGTCGCAGTTATTAGGCAGAGGCGCAGCGACGGTTCCGCAGGCGAGGCGTATGCCAGCCGGGCGTTTCAAAAGCTTGAACTCGACAATCCATATGAAGCAATCCGCTGGTATGGAAGAGCTGAAGATCTGCTTATGAAGCGGGAGTATCAGGACGAATTGATTCAAGCTTTGTTGGGAAGCAGCGCGGCCTACGGAATGGTTGGCCTTCGATGGGCTGCCAGAAATCGGGCGCTCGCCGCGCTAGTTTATACTATGCAGGACTTCCGGGAGACTGGCAGAGTCGAATTGATTGCGTGGATGGCCATCAAACAATCGATTTGGGCCGAACTTCGCCTGGGGCGGGTTCCTCAGGCGCTCGCCGCGATGTCCCTAGCGAAGCAATTTATTCCTGCGTTGCAACTGGAAGGCGAGCTTGCTCAGCGGGTTGACGAAGAGCAGATGACCTATGAAGCCGCCTTTGGCTTGCTTTTGCTGCGCTTGAATGTCGATCAGCTTGAAGCCATCTCGAAACTCCACGACAGTTTTGAGAAATATGATCTTGTTGTTCCCGGTATGGCGACGCTGTTCTCGTTGGGGCAGCATCAGGCCCTACGTGACGAGGGCTACTGCCTTGAATCCCAAACTGACCAAGACATTTCGAACTTCCTTGAAAACTGGTTGAATGTGCCAGGGGCCGAACATATGCCGCAGACCATATTGCTGCTTGATCGACCAACGGTTGAATTCAACTCCAATATTCTGGGGTGCCAAATTTGGCTGGAAGTGGACACCGATCCGGTAGCGGTCGGAATTGCCGAGTCAGTATTGGGTGGGCTTGAGGGCTTCATGGCAACCAGCGATGAAAGCGACATCCTGCCTCATCGGGAGTCTCTGCGAATTGTGCTGCGTGCTGGTGCGAGTGATGATGAAATTCCACGGCATCGCATTGTGGAGATGACTGGCGCGTCATTTTTCGAGATCACCTATTCGCCCAATTTTCGCCTGGACAGTGCCGAGAAGATGCAAACGTATCGCGATTGGCTTCAAAGGATTGTTGTCGAGATCGTTTGTCACTTTGCGATGATCAGAGATGTTGAGGTCTGGATGGAGAAGGTCGCGGGAGGAGAGCGCGGTTTTGTGCGCGCGCTCGCCTTTAGTGACATGCTGACTATCAACGATAATGTGTTTGGAGCGAATCCCCCAATCCGCATTTCGGATCACTTCGTTACGGATGCCCGCGAGTTCAAACCGCTGCGTTCCGTGCCGCTTGCCGCAAGTCCGCCGCACACTGAAAATGCCGAAGCCGTCAAATTTGGTAAAGGTAAGCCTCCACGCTTTGCCGAGCCCAGCGAGTTGAAGCACACCGACCGGCGCGTTATATCGCCGATTCTACTAGACCTTTGGAACAAGGCAGGCTGGCACGGCACTGCCTTCATGCAATATCCCAACATGCCCGGACCAATTCTCGCCCTTCATTTTCGAGACGCCGATGCCGCACGGCGAATTTTTGAAGATTGGATAGAGAGATGGGGTCGAGAAGGGAGCGATAATAATGTCAGAATATCCATCATAACTGGCGTGACCAAGGCTAACCCTTTTGCATATTCAATGCAGGTTGGCCCCGTTTATGGCGCGAGTCTTGAGAAGGGCGGTCGGATCTTTACCACGATGTCTCGCATATTGCGCCTTGACGCCAGCACGCCTGATAATCTCAACAGATTTCTGGAATCGTACCAGAAAGCGGGTTCGTTCGGGCTGGTTGCAGCAGTCACGGGCTCAGGTCGAACTATTCCAGAGCCGATTATTGAACTACTTTTGCCACGGCGAAAGTTGGAGGTTCGACCAGCGTGGATGATCGATGAAAACGATCCCGATCTGTCGGTGCTGCAGAACGATGATGACCCGTTCATTCCAGACGGGATGGCCGATCCGCCTGTTTGGCGAGCGATGGAGAAGCTAAAAGAATTTCGCTGCCGGTGACTGTGGTATCCAGCTATCGGAGCCAATTTCCCCGGTGATGAGGCGCAGCAATGTAGATTTTCCGGTGCCGTTGCGGCCAATAAGGCCCACCCGCCAGCCATCCGGGATGGCAAGCGTCGCGCCCTTGAACAGGGGACGGCCAGCAATGCTGTAGTTCAGGTCATTGATATGCAACATGAGGCGGGGCTTGTAGCACAGGCCGTGCGCGGGAAAAAGGGGGAAAGGGGCGTGAAACAAATTAGCAGGGCGCGGAAAAAATGCTATGTGAGACAGGCTGGCATAGCGCATTGATACGCTGCTTGAGCGCGGATATTAACTATATATCCCCCTGAAACTGAATCATTAAGGGCCTGGAGAGATGATCGATTTTTCGCTTCCTGAAGATATTGTTGTGTTGCGCGATCGCGTTGAGCGTTTTATTCGCGACGAGATTATTCCCCTGGAGCATGATCCGCGTCAGGGGCCGCATGGCCCCACGGAAGAATTCCGCAAGGAACTGGTGGCGCGCGCCCGCGCGGCCGGTGTGCTGTCGCCACACGCGCCAAAGGAATGGGGCGGGCTCGGCCTCGACCATCTTGGCATGGCCGTGATTTTCGAGGCCGCCGGTTATTCCCCGCTGGGTCCGCTTGCGCTCAATATTCAGGCGCCGGACGAGGGCAATACCAACCTGCTGCACAAGGTTGCGACACCGGCGCAAAAGGAAAGATGGCTGAAGCCCTTGTCGCTTGGCGAAATCCGCACGGCGTTCCTGATGACCGAACCGGATGGTGGCGCCGGTTCCGATCCGTCCCTGCTGGCGACCACGGCCCGGCGCAATGGCGACCAGTTTATTATTGATGGAACCAAATGGCTGATCACGGGTTTTCCCGGCGCCTCGCTCAACATTATTATGGCGCGAACCCAGGATGAGACGGGCGCCGATCTGGGCGCGACCATGTTCCTGGCGCCGATGGAGGCAAAGGGCATACGCATGGTCCGCGTGCTCGACACCATGGACAGCAATTCGCCCGGAGGCCATTCCGTGGTTGCGATCGAGGGGCTGAAGGTTGGGGTGGAAGATGTTCTGGGCGAAGTGGGGCAGGGGTTCCGCAACGCACAGGTCCGCCTTGGCCCGGCACGGCTGACGCATTGCATGCGTTGGCTTGGCCAGGCGAGGCGCTGCCATGACATTGCCGTCAACTATGCAAACAAGCGTCAGGCGTTCGGGCGTCTGATCGGACAGCATCAGGGGATTGGATTCCAGCTCGCCGATAACGCCACCGAACTGCATCTGTGCCGGCTCGCCATCTGGCATTGCGCATGGCTGCTGGATCAGGGCGATCAGGCGCGCATGGACACCAGCCGCTGCAAGGTTTTTTGTTCAGAGGCGCTTGGCCGTGTGGTGGATCGTTCGGTGCAGGTATTGGGCGGATTGGGCATAACATCCGATACGGTGGTTGAACGGACATACCGGGACATTCGCGCGTTCCGCATATATGACGGCCCATCAGAAGTGCACCGCTTCAGCATGGTGCGCGATATTCTTAGCGCCGCCAGGGGATAAGCGGTGATGATCACGCAGTGAACAATACAGGGTCACATATTTCCGCGCTGCATATCCTCAAGAAAACCTATGGCTATGACAGTTTTCGTGGTCAGCAGGCGGAGATCATTGATCATGTGGTTGCAGGCAGGCACGCCTTTGTGCTGATGCCGACGGGCAGCGGCAAGTCGCTATGTTATCAGATCCCGGCATTGTGCCGGGAGGGTGTGGGCATTGTCATTTCGCCGCTGATTGCGCTGATGCAGGATCAGGTGGCGGCGTTACAGCAGCTTGGCATCCGGGCGGCGGCGATCAATTCCAGCATGACGGCCGGGCATATTTCGCAAACCATCGCCGCCATTCGCAAGGGCGCGGTGGATATGGTGTATGTGGCGCCCGAACGGCTGCTGACGGATGATTTTCTGAATGTATTGTCGCAATCGCCCATCGCGCTGTTTGCGATAGACGAGGCGCATTGCGTTTCGCAATGGGGGCATGATTTCAGGCCGCATTATGTACAGCTTTCACTG
This sequence comes from Pseudomonadota bacterium, assembly GCA_036758605.1. Classification (GTDB taxonomy): domain Bacteria; phylum Pseudomonadota; class Alphaproteobacteria; order UBA11222; family UBA11222; genus UBA11222. The sequence goes on from DAIOWE010000109.1 coordinate 7,073, forward strand.
CTGGCCGAACGCTTTCCAAATGTGCCGCGCGTGGCGCTGACCGCCACCGCCGATGCGCCGACCCGCAAGGATATTATCGACCGGCTGCATTTGAAGGATGGCAGAACGTTTCTGGGCGGGTTCGACCGGCCGAATATTCATTACAGCATTGCAATCAAGGATAATCCAAAGCAGCAGCTCTTGCGGTTTATCCGGGAAAATCATCCGGGCGATAGCGGCATCGTCTATTGCCTGTCGCGCAAGGTTGTGGAGGAAACAGCGGAATGGCTGTGTACGGAAGGCTTTCTCGCGCTGTCCTATCACGCGGGCATGACGGGTGAGGCGCGCGCCCGCAACCAGCAGAAGTTTTTGCGCGAAGACGCCATCATCATGGTGGCGACGATTGCGTTCGGCATGGGCATCGACAAGCCGGATGTGCGCTTTGTCGCGCACATGACCATTCCCAAAAATATTGAGGCCTATTATCAGGAAACCGGCCGCGCTGGACGTGACGGCCTGCCTGCAAACGCAATGATGTTTTACGGCATGAATGACGCGGCCATGCAACGCAGCTTTATTGACACCGGCGGCGCGCCGGAAATTCAGAAACGCATCGAGCACCAAAAACTCAGCGCGCTGCTGGGACTGTGCGAGGCGGCGCGATGCAGGCGGCAGGTCATGCTGGATTATTTCGGTGATGCGTCCGCGCCCTGCAATTATTGCGATACGTGCCAGAACCCGCCGGAACGTTTCGATGGCACGATTGCCGCGCAAAAAGCAATTTCCTGTGTGTGGCGCACCGGCCAGCGTTTTGGGGTGAATTATCTGATCGATATCCTGTTGGGCAAAAACAGTGCGCGTGTGGAAAGTTTTTCCCACGATAAAATCAGCACCTTTGGCATTGGCGGTGAACACAGCAAAAATGACTGGCAAAGCATCTTCCGGCAACTTGTCGCGCAGAATCTGTTATCGGTTGAAATCTCCGAACATGGCGGCCTCAGGATCACGCCGCGGGGGCAGGCGTTTCTCGAAAACCGGGAAGAATTGTGGCTGCGCAAACCAGCCGCACCTGCACGCAAACCAGCCCGTCAGGCCGCATCCGAACCTGTCACTGCCGTGCCTGTCAAGGACCAGTCGCTACTAGACACGCTAAAAGCAAAGCGCACGGAGCTTGCGCGCGCCCAAAATGTGCCGCCCTATGTGATTTTCCACGACAAGACCCTGGTTGAAATGGCCAGTCATAAACCCCGCTCGCCCGAGACGCTGCGGCTGATCAGCGGTGTGGGAGAAATGAAACTGCAACGCTATGGCCTGCAATTTCTTGAGGTCATTTTGGGGCATGAGGTCCAAAATGACCTCTAA
>DAIOWE010000110.1:0-8407 GCA_036758605.1 Pseudomonadota bacterium
ACATCCGTGCGCGAAGCCAGATGCCGGGTCAGGCGGCGAAAGGCGGCCGCTTCAAGTTCGGTTTGGGTTTGTTTGTCCATGGCGCTACCTCTCTATTGCTTGCAATATAGGACGCAAATGCGCCGCCAGCAATTCCGCCCAGTGCTCTGCACCTGATTTATCCACAATCAAATCCTGACGCACTTCGATCAGCACATGCGGCAACCCGTTACTTGTGCCGTGCTGAAACATGCAATCGCCCATTAGTTCGCCGGAATATGGCAGATTGTCACCAACACATAGATTCTTGTCTGCCCCCAATGACGCCAGCAATGGCTGTGCAATGCGTCCATCCCGGTCCCATAATATGCCGATATGCCAGGGCCGGGTGTACCCCTGAAATATCGGCGTAAAACTGTGCAGCGATAATATGACTGGCGCGATGCCCCTGGCGCGCGCCGCCGCAATGCGATCGGCAATGGCCTGATGATAGGGTTTGTAATACCGCGCGACACGATCCGCGATGGTGGCTGCATCCGCATATCGGTTTCCGGGAATGATCGCGCCATCCGACAGCTTCATCACCAGTGTCGGGTCATCCGCCCCGCGGTTCGGATCAATCAGCAGCCGCGAAAACCCCGCCAGCACGGCAGGTGCATTCAATATTCGTGATAATTCCGCCGTAACCGGCGCCGCACCAATATCATAGGCAATATGCCGCGCGAATGCCTCCGCAGGCAGACCAAGGCTGTTATATTCCGGTGGCACAAAATTACTGGCATGATCGCACACCAGCAGCACGGCAGGATCGCCATCCGGATTCAACACACTAACAGGCGTATGATTGGATATATTTTCCGACATGTCTGATGTTTATCACGATTCGCGCTTTTACCCCGGCGATGGAGAGGTGTAACACTTATTAACCATACGCCAGGCTATATTCACCCTCCCCATCTGGAGTCGAAAATAATATGCATCGCGACCGTAAAGTAAAAATACTGGCAACCCTTGGTCCCGCCAGCGCAACGCCTGAAATGATCCGCAAATTATTCCTGGCCGGGGCCGATGTGTTTCGCATCAATATGAGCCATACCAGCCATGATGCGGCTACCAAAATGTATGACATGATCCGCGCCGCAGAGGCGGAACTTGACCGGCCCATCGGTATCCTGGCGGACTTGCAGGGGCCCAAACTGCGTATCGGCGAAATCACTGGCAATGCCGCCATGCTGATTGAAGGACAAAGCTTTGTGCTGGACCTGGAACCGCAGGCAGGCGATGCCACCCGCGCGCCCCTGCCACACCCTGAAATATTCGAGGTCCTGAAACCTGGCTCGTCCCTGTTAATTGATGATGGGCGCATCCGGTTAACGGTTAAAACCACTCAGCATGACCGCGCGGAAACCATTGTTGCGGTGGGGGGTACGCTAAGCTCGCGCAAGGGCGTCAATGTGCCTGATGTGGTGCTGCCGCTAAGCGCCCTGTCGCCCAAGGATCGCGCCGATCTGGAACATGTCGCGGCGCTTGGGGTGGACTGGATCGCGCTGTCATTTGTGCAACGCGCCGAAGATGTAATCGAGGCGCGTCGGCTGATTACGGGGCGCACGGCGGTGCTGGCGAAAATCGAAAAGCCTTCTGCGCTGGAGTGCCTGGCAAAGATCATCGAAGCCAGCGACGCCATCATGGTCGCGCGCGGCGATCTGGGCGTTGAACTGCCGGTGGAACATGTCCCCGGCTGGCAGAAACAGATCACCCGCGCCGCGCGCGCCGCAGGTAAACCAGTTGTCATTGCAACGCAAATGCTGGAATCGATGATCGAAGCGCCGATCCCGACACGCGCAGAAGTTTCCGACGTGGCGACCGCTGTCTATGATGGCGCTGACGCCATCATGCTGTCGGCGGAATCTGCATCCGGCAAATATCCCATCGAAGCGGTCACCATGATGAACCGCATTGCCTGCCGTGTTGAAAGCGATCCGAATTATGCCGCCGCAGTTGCAGGGTTACGCACACCCCCGCAGCCAACAGCCGCAGACGCCATCGCAGAAGCGGCGCATACCGTGGCGGACACCGTGCATGCCGCCGCCATTGTCAGTTACACCAATTCCGGTTCCACCGGTCTGCGCGTTGCGCGCACCCGGCCGCCGGTTCCCATCATGGTGCTGACGACGCGCATCGGCACGGCGCGGCGGCTATCGCTGGCGTGGGGTCTGCATTGTGTCTGCACGGTGGATGTGCATGATTTTCACGAAATGGTGGACAAGGCGTCACGCCTGGTGTTTCAGGAACGTTTCGCGCGCAGCGGACAGCGCATTGTCATTACTGCGGGTGTTCCCTTTGGCACACCGGGGGCCACCAATGTGCTGCATATCGCCATGGTCGGCGGCAGCGGCCAGCGCCCGGAAATTCCGTAACCGGCTAGTTTTTAGCCTGACGGGCAACATCACTGATCGCATCGATCACAATATCGGGATGCGCATGGTGCGGTGAATGGCCCGTATGCGGCAGCAGGATCAGTTTTGACTGAACAACCTGCTTATGCAGGCGCTTTCCGTGGTTTTCGGGATTAACCGATTTGTCATCTTCGCCGAAAATAATTGTCACCGGCATGCGAAGTTCTGCATAGCGGTTCTTTTGCACGGCCAGAAACGCGGCAAGATTGCGCATATCCTCGGCATTGGCCCGCCAATTATCAGGGCGCACCAGCAGGGACAGCCCTGCCCGTTCCTCATAATTCGCCGGCGGCGGGTTTGGCGCAAAATTGCGCGCCACCGCCGTGCGTGAGGCAAGTGCGAACCCCGGCGCGGCCAGCGTATTCAAAAACACATCTCCCAGCACAGGAACCGAAGGCCAGCGATTATGAAAGGCGGGATCACTGCGCCAGGGATGCGATGCGCCCGCCAGCATCACCACGCCCCCGGTATCCTGCGGATAATCCAGCGCATAGGCCAGCACCACCGCACCCGCCCAGCTATGCCCAACCATAATGGGATTGCGCGCGCCTGCCTTGTCCAGCAGTCCGTGAATGAGTTTTGCCTGCACCGCCGGATTGATCCAGCCCTCGCCATTGGTCACGGGGCGCTGGCTGTAGCCATAGCCGGGCCGGTCAATGGCAATGACCCGGTATTTCAACGCAAGGGGCGGGTAAATGCTGATGACAAAATCGCGCAGATTGCTGCTGGCGCCATGCAGCAGCACAATCGTCTGACGCTCGGCCTGATCTGGCGCACTATCGAGATAATGCATCCTGATGCCGTCAATCTCGACAAATCTGCCCAGCGGCGGATGGGCCTTGACCGCGCTGTTGGCGGCGTAACTGCTATAGCCCAGCAAGCCGCCTGTCAGGGCGGCTAAAAACATTATTACGGAAACCACACCCCTGCCCCTTGTCCAACACACGCGCTTAAATACCGCGTCCCTTGACGGTCAATTCCAGACGTTCTGCTTCCCTGGCGATATCTTTCAGATGCGGATTGATCTGCAACGCGCGTTGATAGGCCTGCAATGCCCTGGCGTCTTCGCCCATTGCCAGCAGAATGGTGCCAAGGCCGGACCATGCCCCAAAATGTCTCGGTTCCAGACGCAAGGTGCGTTCAACGTCTTGCAGGGCCGCTTTATAATCATCCCGCATAAAAAACGCCGTGGCCCGCTTGTTCCAGCCCTCAGCATATTCCGGGGACAGGCTGACAACCTCATTCAGCAGATCAATCGCTGGTTCAGAGGCGTCCTCGCGCAGGAATGCGTCCACCCGCACCAACAACACATCTATCGTGTCGCTGCCTGAAGCCTGCCACAGGGTCCAGATCTGGCCTTCTATCGCACGGGCCTCTTCCGGCGCCATATCCTTGTTCATCAGCTTCTCAAACAAGGGGGCAAGCTGTGGATGACGCTGATCGGCCAACACCGGCGACACATTGCAAAACAATGCCGCCAAAATCGCGCCCAGCCAGCCAGAATGTAGCAGATTTGCCCTCATGGGATACAAATAAGCATTATTCCGCCCCTACGCCAAGGGGTTGGTAAACAACTATTTATCAGAAAAGTGACCATAATCACCCAGTGACACAAAAATGCCTTAATCTGGCCTTGGTCCCGCCGCTTTATCCCCTCATGGTTTTTCCTGTACTCCCCCGTACACATGTCTCCAGGGCCCCCTGCCAATTCGTCCTTGGCAGGGGGTTATCTCTTTTTAAGACTTGCTCAATTGGCCGGTTGGTCTGATACATACAGACCACCATTTTACCCCGAAAGAGCCGTTTTAATGAGTATTCCACGCGATTTATGTTTTGCCAGCAAGGCTTGGCCTTTTGAAGAGGCCCGCAAGGTCGTGGCCAGAATAGGCAGCAAAATGCCCGCCAAGGGGCATGTGCTGTTTGAAACCGGCTACGGGCCAAGCGGCCTGCCGCATATCGGCACGTTTGGCGAAGTAGCGCGCACCAGCATGGTGCGTTATGCCTTTGAACAGATCAGCGATGTGCCCACACGCCTGATCTGTTTTTCCGATGATATGGATGGCTTTCGCAAGGTGCCCTCCAATGTGCCAAACAGTGAGATGCTGGCGCAATATCTGAAAAGACCGTTGACCGATGTGCCGGACCCGTTTGGGCAACACAGCAGTTTTGGCGCACACAATAATGCGCGGCTGCGGGCATTTCTGGACCGGTTCGGGTTTCAGTATGAATTTTTCAGTTCTACCGAAATGTACCGTTCCGGAAAATTTGACACAACCTTGCGAAAGGTTCTGCAAAATTACGACGCGGTGATCAATGTGGTGTTGCCGGAACTGGGTGAGGAACGACGCAAAACCTATAGCCCTTTTCTGCCCGTTTGCGCCAAAACAGGCCATGTTCTGGAGGTCCCGGTGGTTGAAACGCGCCCGGCGACAGACAGTATAATCTATCGCGATGAAGACGGATCACTGGTCGAAACCCTGGTCACGGGCGGGCGCTGCAAATTGCAGTGGCGCGCCGATTGGGCGATGCGATGGGCGGCGCTGGATGTCGATTATGAAATGTCCGGCAAGGATCTGATCAGTTCCGTGCAGATGGGCAGCCGCATCTGCAAGGCCATAGGCGGAAGGCCGCCTGAAACGCTGAGCTATGAATTGTTCCTTGATGAAAACGGCGAAAAAATTTCCAAATCCAGGGGCAATGGCCTGACAATCGATGAATGGCTGCGTTACGCCTCGCCTGAAAGCCTGCAATTATATATGTTTCAAAAACCCCGTACGGCGAAGCGGCTGTATTTTGATGTCATCCCCAAGGCCGTGGATGAGTATATTGCGCATCTTGACGCCATCACGGCACAGGCGCCAGCCGAACAGCTATCAAATCCCATATGGCACATTCATCATGGCGTCCCTCCCAAAGAAGAAGTGCCGATTTCATTCTCCATGCTGCTGAACCTTGCCAGCGCCAGCAACAGTAGCGACAGCAGCGTCTTGTGGGGCTTCATCGCGCGCTATCTTCCCGGCGTGCAGCCCGCCGCCCATCCCATTCTTGATAAAATGGTGGGATATGCGGTCGCCTATTATCATGACTTCGTGCTGCCTGCCAAGCAATACCGTCCGCCTACGGATCAGGAGCGCGCCGCAATGATGGACCTGCACGGGCGGCTGGCGCAGCTTGCCCCTGACGTCAGTGCGGAACTTCTTCAAAATCTGGTTTTTGAAACCGGAAAGGCGCATGGCTTTGAAAACCTGCGCGACTGGTTCAGGGCGCTGTATGAAGTGCTGCTCGGGCAAAGCCAGGGGCCGCGCATGGGTTCGTTTATCGCGCTGTACGGCGTGGACGAAACCTGCAAACTGATCGCCAGCGCACTTACGCAGAATAAGCCGCCTGGTGTTTCCTGATGAAACGGCTTTATCTGCTGCGCAGCGCGCGGCACCGGACAGTCGATTCTCTGCTTTCAGATTATCATCGCCCCCTTACGCGGCGCGGCGAAATTGCCGCCATGACCGTGGGCAAGGCCATGCACAAAAATGGCTATATTCCTGATCTTGTGATTTGCGCCACCATCACACGCGCCCGCCAGACACTATCGAATATGTGGCCTTGTCTTATGGATGCTGGCGGCAAGGTGCCCGGACTTGTGTATGATTACCGCATCCATATGGCGCGCGGCGACGCGATGCTGCAGCGGCTACATGAAGTGGATGCAGGGGTTGAGAGCCTTTTAATGGTCAGCATTGCACCTGGCATAAGCGATCTTGCGCGGCTGCTTCACAATCGGAATATGGATACACCCGATCCTTTTGCGAGAGACCTTCCAATGGGCGGTCTGGCAATTTTCGACTGTAATGCTGATGACTGGGCAACAGTTGCACCCGCCTGCGGTACGCTGATCACTATTCTTAACTGACCATTTTGAACAGGCCGCCTTCGCGTAGCCCCATAAGTGTCCGTACACTGCAATAGCCAACCAGACCACTGGCCAGCACAAGCAGGGCTATGCACAGGACTGTTGGGAAATTTGTTCCGATGGCGCCGCTATATTCCATCGCCGCACCTGCCACCGCAACCGCCGGAAACGTGAAAGACCACCATGCGAGGCTGAAACGCATGCGCGCAAAGCGGCTGGCATGCGCAAGCGTCAAAATCACAAAGAGCAGCATGGAGTAAAACAGAAAACGGGAGAACCCGTCGATCATTTGCTGATTCAGTGCGATATATGACATAAAAGCCAGGGCTGGAGGCGAAGCTGAAATCGCCAGTTGCGGAAGCTCTTCATCCGTCAGCGGCATGTCGAAAAACAGACGGTCGAACAGCATCACCAGAAAAAGCATCCATACAAGAAACCCCAGCACAAACATCATCCAGCCCAATTCAATAAAACCAAGCTGATAACCCGTCGCCGGGCCAAGCATCACTCCGCCGGACGGTAAAAACAATGACGGCTGAAATATCCGGCGCGGATGACCACCCTGCATCCAGCGCACAAGAATTATAAATAACAGGATGAACTGGACACCCGTCCCGATAGCCCACAACAACAGGGCAATCGCCTGATCCAGCGGCAAAGCCCCCGCCGCGAGAAGTTGAAGGCTTAATGGTACGGTTGCAAAAAATGCTATCCGTTTCAGATCATTGGCTTCTTCCCGCATGGCCCGTGGCGCGCGCGCAATCTTCATGCCATAGGCTGTGGCGATCCATGCAAACACCAGAACACCCGCAAAGATCAGAACTTCGCCAATCCACGGCGCAATCCCAAGGATCGGCGCCGATTTGCGCCAGGCAAGGCCAAGCCCGGAAATTCCAAGAACAGCCGCAAACAGGGATACCGGAATATCTGAAACTGATCTTTCGATTTTGCTATCTGTCATCCGGAAAACCCCAAATTAAAACCGTGACCAAAACGCCATGAACAGTGCATTGCCCGCGCCTGTATTGCGTCCGGCATATTCGGTGAACCACCCTGCCTGCAAAGCCATATTGTGCGGCAAGTCCCGCACCAGTGAAATTTGCGCCTTGTATAAATCATACGCAGTGGGATCAGAACCATCCGCACCACTTGCAGAAATAGTATTAAAGCCCTGCAAAATAATTTGATACTTCTGAGATGGACGAAACCCGAATGTAGCATCTGCACGCCATTGATCCGCAGCCCGCCTGTCACGCGCGCGATAACCGGCCTCGACAGAAGAGAAATATTCTAAATTCAGAAAATTTTTGACAAACCGTCCACTACGCCCATACAGCAGACGGGCCTCTACATCCCGGCTGGCGCTTTCCAGCAGTGGTTCACGGTCCACTGGCCTGGCGCCTGGCAGTTCAACCAGAGCCTGTGCCGAAACAATCCAGAAATCGCCCGCCAGAAGTCTGGTCCTGGCGAACAGTTCAATATGCGAAAGGCCAAGCATGCCCTGCCTTTCTGCCATGGCGCCGGGCCGCACTTTCAGGTGATAAAAACTTGGTTGCGCGCCAAGAGTTAGACCATCGGTCAGTCCGTAAACGCCGTATAGGGATAATTCCTGCTTACGATAGGCCCTGTCTGGCGCTTTAACGGCAAAATCATCAAAACGCGCATCAGCTCTGTAATCGCTCAGTGTACTGATAAGTAGCCCGCTTCCCCTGGTCTGCAACCATGCGGCCGGGGCCGGCGCGGAATAAATCCACGCAAGCAATCCGATAAACCCTGTTACACCCCGCCACACGCAGGCAAGCTGCAATTAAAGCGCTTTGTTCGAGAGCTTCACCTCGGCCTTGGCAAGATCTTGATATATCTTGCCGCCGGCATTGCGGAACTCTTCGGATTTTTCCGCCATGCCGCTTGCTGCGTAATCGCGCACTTCCTGGGTGATTTTCATGGAACAGAATTTCGGCCCGCACATGGAGCAGAAATGCGCCACCTTATGCGCGTCCTTGGGCAGGGTCTGGTCATGAAATTCGCGCGCCCGTTCGGGATCAAGCGACAGATTGAACTGATC
>DAIOWE010000111.1:0-8348 GCA_036758605.1 Pseudomonadota bacterium
GGAACCGTCTATATCTCTGCATATGACCGGCGCGCCGTGCTGGCCGGTGCGGCGATTAATGGCGCGCTCTACCGATTTGATCTATCTGATCCGGAAGCCGAACCCATCCCCCTGTGGCGCGGTGAAGGCGATGGCGATTTTCGCCCGCACGGGATCAGTCTTTATCGTTCCGGTGATGGAAAACAGCGGCTGTTTGTGATCAACCATCCGGCGGATGGACACCATCGTGTTGAGGTGTTCGATATTGCGGATGGCTGGCTGACCCATATTGAAAGCATCAGCGATCCGCTGTTTGTCAGCCCCAATGATCTGACCGCGACCGGCTGGCGCGCATTTTATCTTGGCAATGATGTGATGAGCCAGAACATGGCCATGAAACTGGTGGAAATGCTTTTGCCGCTGGCCCGGTCCACACTGGTTTATTTCGATGGCGAAAAGGCTTCGGTTGCGGCGAAAGGCCTGTCATTTGTGAACGGTACGGCCCTGTCCAGCAATGGACGGATTTTTTATGCAACGGAGATGGCGGGTAAAAAACTGCGCATCTATGACCGCAACAGCATGACAAACGTCCTGACGCCTGCCGGTACAATCGCGATTGACAGTTTCATCGACAATGTCACGATCGATGCGGATGATCATCTGTGGATTGGCGCGCACCCAAGACTGACGGATTTTCTGCGTCATGGCACGGATCAGGCCGTCATGGCCCCTGCGCAGATTTTCAGGGTCACCCCCATACGCAACGCCAAAAGCCGCGTGGAAGAAGTCTATCTGAATGCAGGAGAGCAGATTTCCGCCGCATCCGTTGCACTAAAGCATAACAGGCAGCTTATGCTCGGCCCGGTGTTCGATTCCAGACTTCTGGTATGTGATGCGCCATAGTGCGGCGCCCCTTCCACTATCCACATTGACGCAGAGAGAGCAGAGAGAGTTGTGGTTCAATTCGAACAGAAAATGTTCTATTGTCCCTTCGATATCATGACTGAATAGCAACAGGATAAGCACATGGCCAATAAAGCGCGGCCCCGCCGCAGTGTTCTGTACATGCCGGGTTCCAATGCACGGGCAATGGAAAAGGCGCGCACAATCCCCGCTGACGCATTAATCCTTGATCTGGAAGATGCCGTCGCCCCCGACGCCAAGCAGGTGGCGCGCGAACAGGTTTGCGCCGCAATGCGTGAAGGCGGCTTTGGCAAGCGTGAAATGATCGTGCGCGTCAATGCACTGGATACGCCGTGGGGGCTGGCCGATTTAACCGCCGCCGCCGCCGTGAAGCCCGATGCGGTTCTGATCCCCAAGGTCAGCAGCCCCGCCGTCCTGCATCAGGCCCAAGCCCTGCTGGATGCGCATGGCGCCCATGACACCGCCCTGTGGGCGATGATGGAAACCCCGCTGGGAATTCTGCATGCAGAAGCCATCGCCAGCGCCACGCCACGCCTTGCCGTGTTCATCATGGGCACCAATGACATCGCCAAGGAAGTGCGCGCCGCGCACACGCCGCTGCGGCTGCCGATGATCACCAGCCTTGGCCTGTGCCTGCTGGCGGCGCGCGCCTTTGGCGTGGGGATTATTGATGGGGTTTATAACGACTTCAAGGATGAAGAAGGCTTTGCCGCCATCTGCCGCCAGGGACTGGAACTGGGCATGGACGGCAAGACATTGATCCATCCCAGCCAGGTCGCGCCCTGCAATGAAATCTTCAGCCCCGCAGCCGCAGAAGTTGAAATGGCGCGCAAGATCATCGCCGAATTCGCCCGGCCGGAAAATGCCGGCAAGGGTGTGATCACCGTTGATGGGCGCATGACCGAACTGCTGCATGCGGAAATGGCCAGACGCACCGTCGCCATCGCCGACGCCATTCGTGAACTGGAAGCGGCGTAAGTTTTTAACCCGCACGCCGCGCGGTTTCGGCCGCCGCGGTTTGCTGGCCGGTCAGTGTCATGGCGATCCGCCGCTGTGCGGCCTCTATGATCATGCGCAGCATATCGGCATAACGATAGCCGCCAAAGCCCGCCATGAGGTTAAGTTTCCCGTCCCAGCACCAGCCGGGATTGGGGTTAACCTCCAGCAGCTTGACCTCGCCTGCGCTATCGGCGCGAAAATCAAAGCGGACATAATCGCGGCATTCCAGACGTTCAAACAGCGCGGTGGACCAGTCGATCATGCTGCGGCGTAATTCATCGTCGAGACTGGCTTCACGATAGCGGATTTGCGTCCAGTAGGGCGAGGCCGGATCCCATTTGGATTCATAACCAAGAATTTTTGGCAGTTCCGGCGGCAGGCCGCTGTAATCCACTTCCAGCAGGGGCAGCACTGTAAAGCCAATGCCGGGATTGCCGATAATGCCAACGCTATATTCATTACCGGAAAGAAATTCCTGCACCAGCACCGGCCGTCCCGGCAATATGCGGCGCAATTCGCCCAGATAACTGACCGCTTCGGAGGGATTATGCACCACTGCATCCCTGGTGATGCCGATGCTGCTATCGCCCATACAGGGTTTTATCAACGCTGGAAAAATCGACGGGATGGTGGCCGCCTGATCATCGGCGCCGAAATAGGTTTCCAGCGGCACCGGCACATCGCAGGAAGCTGCAATCGCGCGCACCTGTGATTTATTGTAACACAGGCCAAGCGCGGCAGGCCCCGAGCCGCTATAGGGAATATTCAGCATTTCCAGAACTGCGGGCACATGCAGCTCCATCAGCGCATCATTATTGAAGCCTTCGTCGCACAGGTTCAGCACAAATTTCGGACGCTGCTCCCGCAGCGCGTTCCACAGCGTGCTGTGATTGTCGATATAGGAAAATTTATACCCCGGCACTTCCAGCAAGGCCGTTTTCAGGCGCGCAATGGTCTCAAAATCTTCCGCATTGAAGGCGCCCGTTAATTTCACACTGTCCGGCAAACGCGGATCGCCCATCAGCACCGTGACTTCGGGAATAAGCACGCCACCGGTCCGGCGCGTTACCGGTCTTTCCGGCGCGTGCGCAGTGATGAACAAACGGCGCGCCATCATGCCCAGATCGGCACCACGGGTGGAAAGCGCCTCGACCTCGCCATGAATATGGGTGTTCCTGAAACCCGCGCGGGTCAGCAGATCCTCGATGCGCGAACGCGAATAGAGCCGTTCGGCATAAAACTGATCTGCAATCACGCCTTTTTCGGCATGCACCACCACTTCGCGCGAAATCAGCCGGTCCCCGTCCGATGACAGGGAGCGTTCACGGCAGACAAACTGGCTCTCATCAATCCATTCCCAGGATCGCGCTTCGAAATGGGTGCGCATCCAGTCGCCATCGGTCAGATCGATGATCAGCCGCCCCTGGCTGCGCAGGGCGCGCTTGATAGCCGACAGCACGGCAAGATCGTCTTCCTCGCGGTCAAAATATCCAAACGAATTGCCCAGCAGCATGACGCAGTCATAGCCGCTTTCGGGCGCCATAATCTTGCGCGCCTCACCCTCGCGGAAACGTATGTCAAAGCCGCTGGCCCTGGCCCGGCGGCGCGCCAGACGGATCAGATAGCGCGAGCGGTCAATGCCGGTAATATGGCGAAAGCCCCGGCGCGCCAGCTCCAGGCTATGGCGGCCCTGCCCGCAACACAGATCAAGAATTTTATCATTTGGCTCCAGCGCCGCCGCAGCCAGCAGAAAATCAATTTCCTGTTTGGTGTTGGCGTCATTTTCCACCACATCGCCATCGGTTTGCAGATAGACCGCCGTAAACAAAGTGCGCCACCATTCCGAAGGCAAATGGCGCTCCAGATCAGAGACCGGGCCCAGGGTGCGGTGCGGCAGGCCAGACGGTGGCGCTGATTTCATTAAAATTTTCCCTTGCATTTGAGGCTGGCATGGACGCCGCGAATTGTCACCAGGACACCACCATGGATGTAGGGCCTGTAACCACCTTCAACCAGTTTGAAAAGTAAATTTGTAAAGCGTTGAAAATAAGGCCCGCCCGCAACAATGCATTAACCTTATCGGCCTTATTCTGACACCTGTTATCCATATAGGACATGGTTTCGGTCCTGCGAATATCTGCGATATAACCAATTGGAGGCCTTATGAATAGCCAGGCGCCTGGAGTGGAACCATTAAGCTGGTCCGGCGATTTAATGAAAGACACCTTTATCTACCGGTTCATAGATATCAGCGCGACTCTGCTGGACCTGGTGATGGAGAATCAGTCTGTGGCCGATCATTACCTGACCTGGATTGATGACCAGGAGGATGCGATGGATGATGGCCAGGAAGCATCAATCACACCCCTTGTCCTGTCAGAATTGCGCAACGATTCGGGATCCCACATCCTGATTCTGGCGTTACCTACGGGCGGGCAGTTTCTAGTGATTTACCAGGCTGGCGAATTCAACGCCAAGATCATCATCGCGCAAGATCAGGAAACCGCCATGCTTCAGGCGGCCTGCGTCACCGAATTTACCGGTGATCTGCATTACGCTATCAACTGGGGCAAGGATTTCATCGACCGTATCGACGAGGACATGATCGCCGCCGGCATGTAGCCGACGGCGATTTCATTGCGTTATCAGTGCACGCTTACCGGAAGCATATTGTGCTGACGCGCGGCATAAAAAGCCGCATCCCGATTGCCCAGCACCGCCAGCGGCGCACCTGCCTCCGAGTGGATGGCATATACGATGGTTCCAGGCGGAACCCCCTGTAATCCCTGCACCTGCGAAGAATCAATGGCCTTTATATAGACCATCGACCCCGGCAGCAGCGTTACGGCCGCTGCCACGGTTGCATCCGTTGGCGTGCTGTTGTTTTCCTCATTCTGATTATTCATCTGTCTGGTTCCTTTCAGCCATATTTATTGCGGATCGACGGTTGTGGCGTCGATCTGTTGGGCTGCGCCACTATGGGCCTGGCCGCCATTGGGCTGGCTATTGGTGATTTCGATGTTGCGCGTCACGCTGGCGGGTTTTGGACGCTGCAATTCAATATGCAGCAGACCATTATCCAGCCGCGCGGCGCTGACCTGGATGCCTTCGGCAATCACAAAGCTGCGCTGAAACTGGCGCGACGCAATGCCCCGATGCAGATAGACCCGGCCCGGTTCCTCGACCTGCTTGCCGCGAACGGTCAACTGATTGTCCTCCAGACTGACGGTAAGCTGATCCAGCGTGAAGCCCGCAACCGCAAGGCTGATGCGCAGGCTATGTTCGCCAATCTGTTCAATATTATACGGAGGATAGCCGTCATTGGCAGATTTGGCGACACGGTCAAGCATACGTTCGACGCGATCAAAACCAAGCAAAAGCGGGCTGGAAAAAAGCGATACATGTGACATGGGGTCAAGTCCTCCTGTAAGCGACATTGACAGCCCGGATCCCATAAGGGCATCCAGCGACTGAAGGTTACGGCCCGATCTGGCGCCGTATGCTTATATGTAGAACGTTTTTGATCCGGATCAAGGGGGCGGGGGCCAAAACCGGCATTCTTGCTTTAACGGCAGTTTAACGGTAGTTTAACGGCAATAAAAACTTCCGTGAAACTGCCGTTATTATGGTGTCATGGTTTTTGCGCCAAAATTCCTGATCACCGCCAAAACCGCCAATGCCTTGATGCGTGTGGAGGCGGCCAGACAGGCTGTCCAGAATTTACCGGTTACACCGTCCGTAATCGCCAGCCTGCGGGAAACGGCGCGGTTGTTTTCCACCCATTATTCCACCTTCATCGAGGGGAACCGGCTAACACAGGAACAGGTCTTCAAAACCATTGGGCAGAGGGAACATTTCCCGGGCCGGGAGCGTGATGAAAAGGAGGTGCTTGGATATTACGCCGCCCTTGAAAAGGCCGAACAGATCGCCGCCGCGCGCCTGCCAGTGACGGAAATCCATATCCAGACGCTACAGGCGCTGGTGATGGCGGGTGGACGGCGCAAGGCCCGGCCTGCCCCCTATCGTGACGGCCAGAATGTTATCCGCGATAGCCGGACGCGCGGCATTATCTACATGCCGCCGAAAGCCAAAGACGTGCCGCAACTGATGCGGGAAATGGTTGTGTGGATCAAAACATCCGGCGCTGACGGCCTGCCCTGTCCCTTGCGCGCCGCCATCGCGCATTATCAATTCGCCACCATTCATCCCTATTATGACGGCAATGGCAGAAGCGCGCGGCTGCTGACCACGCTTGTCCTGCATCTGGGCGGATATGATCTGAAGGGGCTGTATTCGCTGGAAGAATATTATGCGCGAAATCTCGACGCCTATTATCAGGCGCTGACCATCGGCCCCACGCACAATTATTACGATGGAAGGGCGCAGGCAGACATTACCAGATGGATCGAATATTTCTGCGACGGCGTGGCCGACAGTTTTGAGAATGTGCAAAAGCGCGCCCTGGAGGCGGCGGGCGCAGGCGCGCGGGATCACGCCACGGCATTACGCAGGCTGGACCCGCGCCAGCGCAAGGCATTGGAACTGTTCCGTACGAATGACACCATCACCAGCCAGGATATCGCAGAACTGTTCGGCATTTCCCAGCGCACCGCCCGCAATCTTTTAAGCGCCTGGGTCGAGGATGGATTTCTGCTTGTCGCCGATGCCGCGAAAAAGAGCCGGAAATATGGCCTGGCGAATGAGTTTTGGGAGATTTTGTAGATGACAACACCCCTTGGCCAAACCCGCCATCGGTGCTAAAAGCCCGGATACATGACAAAATTATCGCATATTCGTAATTTCTCCATCATCGCCCATATTGATCATGGCAAGTCCACTTTGGCGGACCGGCTGATTCAGGTGTGCGGGGGCCTGGCTGCGCGCGAGATGAAGGAGCAGGTGCTGGACAGCATGGAGCTGGAGCGCGAGCGCGGCATCACCATCAAGGCGCAGACCGTGCGGCTGAATTACAAGGCCAAGGACGGCGAAACATATGTGCTGAACCTGATGGATACGCCCGGGCATGTGGACTTTGCCTATGAGGTCAGCCGGTCGCTGGCGGCGTGTGAAGGCTCGCTGCTGGTGGTGGACGCCAGTCAGGGCGTCGAGGCGCAGACCCTGGCCAATGTCTATAAGGCGATGGACGCCAACCACGAAATCGTGCCGGTGCTGAACAAGATCGACCTGCCCGCCGCCGAGCCGGAACGCATACGCCAGCAGATCGAGGATGTGATCGGCATTGACGCCAGCGATGCGCTGGAAATTTCCGCCAAGACAGGCATCGGCATCGATAGTGTGCTGGAGGCGATTGTCACCCGCCTGCCGCCCCCCGTCAGCCCCGGCGGGCCGGATGCGCCGCTAAAGGCCCTGCTGGTGGATAGCTGGTACGACACCTATCTGGGTGTGCTGATTCTGGTGCGGGTGATTGAGGGCACCCTGAAAAAGGGCATGCGCATCCGCCTGATGGCCACCGATGGCGTTTATACGGCGGACCGGGTGGGCGTGATTACACCCGCGCAGAAACTGGTCGATGAGCTTGGCCCCGGCGAAATTGGCTTTATTACCGCCAATATCAAACAGGTGGCCGACACCCGCGTGGGCGACACCATTACCGATGACAAGCGCCCCACAGCGACGGCGCTGCCAGGTTTTCGCGCCGCGCAACCCGTCGTCTTTTGCGGCCTGTTCCCGGTCGATGCGGCGCAGTTTGAAGAATTGCGCGACAGCCTGGGCAAGCTGCGCCTCAATGACGCCAGCTTCGAATATGAAATGGAATCGAGCGCGGCGCTCGGCTTTGGCTTTCGCTGCGGCTTTCTGGGCCTGCTGCACCTCGAAGTGATCACCGAGCGGCTGGAACGCGAGTTCAATCTGGAGCTGATCACCACCGCGCCCAGCGTGATCTATAAGGTGCAGCTTCTGGATGGCAGCAAAATCGAAGTGCATAATCCGGTGGACATGCCCGATCCGGTGCGCATCGAACATATTGAAGAGCCGTGGATCACCGCAACCATTCTGGTGCCGGATGAATATCTGGGCGCCATTCTGAAATTATGCGAGGACCGGCGCGGCGTGCAGAAACAGCTTACCTATGCGGGCGCGCGCGCGATGGTGGTTTATCATTTGCCGCTGAACGAAGTGGTGTTTGATTTTTATGACCGGCTGAAATCGGTCAGCCGTGGCTATGCCAGTTTTGATTATGAAATTGACGCCTATGAACCGGGCAAGCTGGTGAAAATGTCGATTCTGGTGAACGAAGAACCCGTCGATGCGCTATCCATGATTGTGCATGCCGGGCGCGCCGAAATGCGCGGCCGCGACATTTGCGAACGGCTGAAGGATCTGATCCCGCGCCACATGTTCAAAATCCCCATTCAGGCGGCGATTGGCGGGCGCGTGGTGGCGCGCGAAACCATTTCCGCCATGCGCAAAGACGTAACCGCCAAATG
>DAIOWE010000112.1:0-8342 GCA_036758605.1 Pseudomonadota bacterium
GCTTTCGGCCATTGACGTCGCCACCGGCGAAATCAAATGGCGCTATGAAGATCCCCATCCGATGATGGGCGGCGCAATGAGCACGGCGGGCGGCGTCATCTTCAGCTCCACGCTGGATGGTCATGCCCTGGCGCTGGACGCCACGACCGGCAAGGAATTGTGGCGTTTCCGCATGGGTGGCGCGGGCCGGGGCCAGCCGGTTGCCTATGAAGCGGATGGTAAAACCTATGTCGCCATTCCTTCGGGTGGCTGGTCAGCCATTACCGCGCTGAGCGGCGGCCCAACCAATATACCCGAAGGCGGTCAATTGTTCGTCTTTACGGTGGATGAATGATTAAACATCTTTCGTTCTGCATACTGATTGTTGCCAGTGTCAATCTGGCGGCCTCTGCGCATGCGCAGGAAAAAATCCTGCGCGTGTGCTTTGGCGAATTTGACGCGCCGCGCGCAGACAAGGCCAGCGGCAAGGGTTTCGATGTGGATGTGATGCGTGCTGTGTCCGCACATATTGGCCGCACCCTGCAACCCGTCTGGGTTGAGCAGGAAGAGAAAATGACCGATGCGGAAAGCAGCGATCTGCCACTGCCGGAATTATCCAAAGGTCAGTGCGATGCTGTTGCCTCTGTGCCGGGCAAGGATTCGCTGCGCGGGACCAAAGGTGCGCTGGCCCTCAGCAGGCCCTATTATGGTGCGGGCTTTGAATTTGTCGCGCCGCCAGCCGGACCAAAAGATTTTTCAGAAATGAAAGGCAAACGCATCGTCATCCAATATATGACGGTGGGGCATCTGGCGGTGCAGGCTGCGGACCTTACCTGGATTGGCGCAACCTCACCCGATGGACAAATTGCAGAATTACAGGCGGGCATGGCGGATGCGGCGCTGATATGGGGGCCGGCCCTTGGTCCGCTGAAACAGGCGCCGAAACAGGGCACGCTTCCTGCGCAATCGCTGCGCTGGAACGAACATGTCGCCACCCGCGAAGCGGATGCCGAACTTGGTAAGGCAATCGATGCGGCGCTGGAAAAAATGCTGGCGTCGGGCGAGATCACAAAACTGATGCAGGCGCATGGCATTCCACCCCACGCGCCATTTGAGTCAGTATTTGATCAAATGTCCTTACTGAAACTTCAATTGCACAGGTAGACTATGGCTTTACAAAATTTAACGGTGGTGTTTGCCGCCGCCGCATTGTTATTGATCGGATGTGACGAAAAGCCGCAACAGGCGGCGGCCCCCGATCCGGCGGTAATTGCGCGCGGCGAGGCGCTGTTTACCGGCACCTGTGGGGCCTATTGCCACAAGGCAACCCCCGGCAATACGGACGCGCTGTTCCTGTTCGATTGTGAATGGAAACACGGTTCCACTGACGATGATATTTTCAAGGTAATCAACGAAGGTGTTGCAGGCAGCCGCATGGTGGCCTTTGGCGGCGCCTTTCCCGAAGGCGACAAGGACACCCGCGCGATCATCGCTTATTTGCGCTCGGCATCGCAGTGCAAGCAGTGATATAAAGCCCTAATTCGTATTTCTTACCGGAGCCGCCATGAAATTGCCTGCAGATTTTTACCGCCCGCTTGCCGTTGGCGCGCCGACGCCATTACGTTCGCTTCCTGTAAAGCCGGAGCGCGTGGTGCATTTCTTTCCGCCGCATAATGAAAAACTGCGCGCCAAGGTGCCGGAACTGATCACCCAGGCGGATGTGGTGCTGGGCAATCTGGAAGACGCCATTCCGATTGACGCCAAGGAAGCCGCGCGCGCCGGTTTCATTGAAGTGGCGCAAAAGCTGGATTTCGGCAATACCGGCCTGTGGACGCGCATTAACTGCCTGAACAGCCCCTGGGTGCTGGATGATCTGACCCAGATCGTGGCGGCGGTGGGCAACAAGCTGGATGTGGTGATGCTTCCCAAGGCCGAGGGGCCATGGGATATTCATTATCTCGATCAGATATTGGCGCAGCTTGAGGCAAAGCATAATGTCCGCAAGCCGATTCTGATCCACGCCATTCTGGAAACCGCACAGGGCGTCAATAATGTGCAGGCCATCGCCACGGCCAGCCCGCGCATGCATGGCATGTGTCTTGGCCCCGCCGATCTGGCGGCCTCACGCGGTATGAAAACCACCCGCGTTGGCGGCGGGCATCCGAATTACGGGGTGCTGGCGGACGCCGTTGCGGGCGGCGCCAATCGCACTTTGTTCCAGCAGGATTTATGGCATTACACCCTGGCCAAAATGGTTGATGCCTGTCAGGCCGCAGGCATCAAGGCGTTCTATGGCCCGTTCGGGGATTTCTCCGATCCTGACGCCTGCGAAGCGCAGTTCCGCAACGCCTTCCTGATGGGCTGTGTGGGGGCCTGGTCGCTGCATCCCAGCCAGATCGAAATCGCCAAGCGGGTATTCAGCCCGGAAGTGGACGAAGTGCTGTTCGCCAAACGCATTCTGGAAGCCATGCCGGATGGCGCGGGCGCGGTGCTGCTGGACGGCAAGATGCAGGACGACGCCACCTGGAAACAGGCCAAGGTCATGGTCGACCTGGCCCGCCTGGTATCGGAAAAAGACCCGGAACTAAAGGCGCGCTACGGGTTTTAGCCCTTCGGCGGGCACCCAAACTTAACAGCCCGCCTGTGGATACCCTTTTAAGCCGCCGGATTCGTTGACTCTTGTGTGAATCATTCGCACGGCTTATGGTGTGCCGTTTGGTGTTTGTTCTGTTCGCTCAAGGTGCGCGATGTTTAACCCTGTTCTCGATGGCTTGCCGGAGAACGCTTTTCCGCGGCTGGCCAAACTGATTGTCGGCGTTCAGCCGGGCGGCGGCAATGGCGCGCCGATTCTGATGTCGCTGGGTGAACCGCAGCATCCCATCCCCGCATTCATTGGCGATATTCTGAATGCGCGCCTGAAAGACTATGGAAAATATCCCCCCATTCAGGGCAGCGATAATTTCCGCGCGGCGGTGGCCCGCTGGCTGAACCGGCGTTATGGGCTCAGCCGCCACCCGGTGAACACGGAAAGCCACATTCTGCCGCTGAATGGCACCCGCGAAGGGCTGTTCAGCATCGCCTTTCTGGTGACGCCGCCGCAAAAAAACGGGCGGCAACCGGCGGTGCTCATGCCCAATCCATTTTATCAATGCTATGCGGGGGCGGCCCTGGCGGCGGGGGCGGAACCGGTCTATCTGGACGCGACGCGCGCGAACGGCTTTCTGCCTGATCTGGATGCGCTCAGCCCCGAACTGCTTTCGCGCACGGCGCTGTTTTATTTATGCTCGCCCGCCAATCCGCAAGGTTCGGTGGCGGATATGGCCTATCTGAAACGGCTTGTTCAACTGGCCCGGGCGCATGATTTCGTGCTGGCGCTGGATGAATGTTACGCCGAGATTTATAATCAAAATCCGCCGCCCGGCGGCCTGCAGGCGGCCAGCGAACTGGCTGCAGACGGCGCGGCGGAACCCTTTGCCAATGTGCTGGTGTTTCATTCGCTGTCCAAACGCTCCAGTCTGCCGGGGCTGCGCAGCGGTTTTGTCGCGGGCGACGCACGGATTATTGAACGGTTCAGAAATTTTCGCGCCACTATCGGCCCCACCAATCCGCTGCCCGCAGACGCCGCCGCCGCGGCCGCCTGGTCGGACGAGGCGCATGTGCAGGAAAACCGCAAACTTTATGCGCAAAAATTTGACGCCGCCGATGAAATTTTGGCCGGCCGCTTCGGCTATGCACGGCCTGCGGGCGGTTTCTTTTTGTGGCTGGATGTGGGCGATGGCGAGGCCACCGCGCTGAAGCTGTGGCGTGAGGCGGGGGTTAAGGTGCTGCCCGGAAAATATCTGGCGCGTGGCGCCGTGGGCGATGCCTATATCCGGGTGGCGCTGGTGGGTCCGCTGGATGAAACCATTGAGGGGCTGCGCCGTATTTGCCGCACGCTCGAAGCAGAAACAAAATGAGGCAAAGTGACATGACCCGTATGCAGGGATTGAGCATGGCGCAAGCCCGCACCCTGTTACCCGATGGGGTAAAGCAGTTTTTGCGCGATAATCTGATCCGGTTTGGCGGCGCATTGATGCTGGCGGCAGCCGGATTTGTGGCGCTTGCGCTGGTCAGTCATTCCAGTTCGGATCCAAGCTGGAATAATATTGTCAACACGCCCGCTACGAATCGTGCGGGATTTGTCGGCGCTTATATTGCGGATTTCCTGTGGCAATGGCTGGGCATACTCAGCATTATGATACCATCCTGCCTTGCGGTGTGGGGTTTGCGTATTGTGTGGGAACTGCGCCTGCCTTTATGGCGTTGGCGGCCTCTGGGCCTGTTGTGCGGCCTGCCATTTGGAACGCTTGCGTTAAGCGCTGTCCCGGCACCCGCCATCTGGACTTTGCGGGTCGGGCTGGGCGGCGCGCTTGGGGACGGCCTGCGGGGCCTTGCAATGGGGCTGGTTGCGAAACTGCCGGTTAGCGTGCCTGCACCGGAAGTAATGCCGGGTCTGATGATTGGCGGACTTGCGGCGCTGGTTGCAATACCTGCATTGCTGTTCGCCCTGGCCATAACGCCGGGCCAATGGCGCGGAATTGCGGCACATATTTCAGCGATGATCGCTGCTGTTTCCCACATTGCAGGAATGGCCATTCTGTGGCTGCAACGCCAGCGAAAACAGTCAGAACCAGCACGGCACAGTTTTGATTTTGATCGTGCGCCGTCCTTGCGCAGGGCAGCGCAAGGTTCGGGCGCCCGCGAAAAGATCACCCCTCCACTTGCCGCCCCCCGGCAAGACCGCGCGCGCATTGCCCGTGGCGATAATGTGCGGCAAAGTAAAAGCAAACGTGCTGCGGCTGCCGATCAGGCCGCACTTGATCTTGGCCGTGTGGGTGAATATCAGTTGCCGCCGCTTTCGCTGTTGCGCCTGCCACCGCCCGGCAAAGGCAGGAATGGCAATCTGATTGATCGCATGGAAAGCGATGAAGCGCTCGAACAGAATGCCCGGATGCTGGAAACCGTGCTGCAGGATTTCGGCATACGCGGCGAAATTCTGAATGTGCGGCCTGGCCCGGTTGTTACCCTGTATGAACTGGAACCCGCACCCGGCATCAAGTCGGCGCGGGTGATTGGCCTTGCCGATGATATCGCCCGCTCGATGAGCGCCATATCTGCGCGCGTCGCTGTTATTCCAGGGCGCAATGCGATTGGTATCGAACTGCCAAATTCGCGCCGTGAAATGGTTTGCCTGCGCGAGCTGCTTTCTTCCAGCGCCTATGAGAATACTTCAGCGCGCCTCACGCTGGCGCTTGGCAAAACCATCGGCGGGGAGCCTGTGGTTGTCGATCTGGCCACCATGCCGCATTTGCTGATCGCAGGCACGACCGGTTCCGGCAAATCGGTTGGCATCAACACCATGATCCTGTCGCTGTTGTACCGCCTGCCGCCGGATCAGTGCAAATTCATCATGATTGATCCTAAAATGCTGGAATTATCCATGTATGATGGCATTCCGCATCTGCTTACGCCCGTTGTGACGGAGCCTGGCAAGGCCGTCGTCGCCCTGAAATGGGCGGTGCGCGAGATGGAAGACCGCTACCGTAAAATGTCGAAGCTGGGGGTGCGCTCCATCGCCGCTTATAATCAGCGGGTTCAGCTTGCAGAAGAACAGGGCGAAATTCTGAAGCGCACGGTTCAGACCGGATTTGATCCGGGCAGCGGCCAGCCGATTTTTGAAGAACAGGAAATGGACCTGGCGGCGCTGCCCTTCATCGTTGTCATCGTTGATGAGATGGCCGATTTGATGATGGTCGCGGGCAAGGATATTGAAGGGGCGGTGCAACGCCTGGCGCAAATGGCGCGCGCGGCGGGCATTCATCTGATCATGGCGACGCAACGTCCCAGTGTTGATGTCATCACGGGCACGATCAAGGCAAACTTCCCGACCCGCATCAGCTTCCAGGTCACGTCAAAAATCGACAGCCGCACGATTTTGGGCGAACAGGGCGCCGAACAATTACTGGGCCAGGGCGATATGTTGTACATGGCGGGCGGCGGGCGCGTCACCCGCATACATGGCCCTTATGTCAGCGATGACGAAGTGGAAAAGGCGGTGGCCTTTCTGAAATCGCAGGGGCGCCCGGAATATCTGGATGCGATCACCGCCGATCCGGAAGATGCCGAAATCACCGAAGACATGATGGGCATGGCCGGTGATGGCGATAGTGCGCTGTATGATCAGGCGGTGGCCATGGTGGCGCGTCAGGGCCGCGCATCCACCAGTCTGGTGCAGCGGCACCTGCGCATCGGTTATAATCGTGCGGCCCGTATTATCGAGGAAATGGAAACCCAGGGGGTGATCAGCCCACCCAACCATTCCGGCAAGCGCGAGGTGCTGATCGGCGAGAGGTAATATCAGCGGCCTGATGACGGATCAGGGCATAGGGCCGCTGCTATTGTTCAACCTGAATAAACAACGCTAATGTGAGACGACTGCTTCTTCGCCGGTCACGCCGCCACAGGCGGCAAGCTGCGCCGTCAGTTGCGCAATGCGCGCCGCACGGCGCTTTTTATCTGCATCTGTCTTGCACAGTTCATTCAGAATCGTATTGCCCCAGGCAATGTGCTTTCTGGTTTTGCGGATGATGTCTTCCAGAATTTCGATGGTGGGCGCATCGCAAATCTGATCGGTTTCCGAATTGAATTTTTCATAGACTTTCACCAGATGCGGCTTCAGCACATCAAACACGCCAGCCAGTTTTTCAATGGTCTGGTCCGGCCGTTCGGGTGCGGCAATTTCCTGAATGAAACTGGCAAAGCCCTGATTGCCGGCCTGCGATCCCTGCTGGCCGACCTTGGTGCCACAACGCAATTCCGGTAAACGCTTGCCCAATTCATCCGCCGCCACAGCGCCATCCCAGATGATCTTGCCAAGCCCGGTCTTTACCGGCAGTTCAGGAACCGTCGCAACCCAGCCGCCCAGGGTCATCATTGTCCATTCTTCGGCATAGCGCCAATTGCGCACCCGCAAGGCCACCGCTTCCACATCATAGCGGCCATGCAACTGGCGCAGGTCCGCCGGAATATCGAATGCGGAATAGGGCGCAAACATGGTGCGTTCATCCTGGCTGTCACCAGGATACATGCGGATTTCAGCCATTTTATTTCTCCCTATTCCGCAGCATTCTGGCTGGTGGACGCCTGTGCCTTGCGGGTTTTATGCCGCTCCTTCAGGATGGCGACTGCTTTTTGCAGGGTGTCCTTGCTGGGGCCGCCCGCACTCAGGGTTGCGATCTCGTCGATCTCGGCCTGGGTAAAGCCCGCATCAAGGCGGTCCTGTTCCGCAATGCGGATCGCCGCATCCGAACGCGCACTGCGCGCGCCGCCAAAGCTGAAACGCTTGTCCACTTCGCGGCGGAAATCCTGGGTGCGCTTAAGATAGTCCGGGTCACCCTTGGTGAATTCCTTCACCCATTCGCTGCCAAAGCGAACATGGGTGATTTCATCGGCCAGCACGAAATCCATCGCCTGCTTCATGGTTTCGTCGTCTGCCGCCTCGCCATAGCGGATCATGTCGCGGAACACGTCGCAGGCCAGCCCTTCCAGGCCGCGATTGACGCCCGCCACCCGCATGGCCGGGTCTTCTGAACAGGCCGCTTCGAACAGGAACGTGCTTTCAGGATATTGGCCGATTTCGCCGCCGACATGCGCCAGCAATTTTTCCTGAATCTGTACATGGCGGGCTTCGTCCCACGCCTGACGGGCCATATTCATCTTGAATTCCCAGGGGGCTTCGGGGAAATCCCACAGGGAGCGCGCGGCCCCTTCCAGGGCCTGTAATTCGCCCACTAAAATCCCATGCAGGCGCATGCGCAGGCGTTCCACCACTTTAGGGTCATCGGCGCGGATCGGCTCGTTCAGAACTACAAGCTGATAGGCCGGGCCATATTCTTCATACAGGGGTTCGGCGGCCGTGCCCCGGGTCGCCGCTTCAATCAGCGGATCGAATTTCTCGAACACATCCACCACTGTATTCACATCGTCGGGCAACATGGCCATCAGATTGCTGGCGGCGCTGTTCTGCCGGATAAACCGGCTGTCGCGGGCCAATTCATCATAATGGATAAAGCGTTTCATGGGGGTTCTCCTCACAAAGGGACCGGTGGCTGTGATATGGTCGCGCCACTCTAATACAGAGATATTACTGAATCCCAAAAAAGAGGTCCAGCACTATCCTGACCTGGTGCGAACTAACTGGATTTACCAGGGCCGGAAGCCCTATATAGCGGCCATGAGCGCGATTTCTTTCATAAAGATGCACGGGCTGGGCAATGATTTTGTCATCATTGACCTGCGCCAGCAGAAGCTTGCCCTGGATCCGG